>CADEFK010000001.1:0-1331 GCA_902826595.1 uncultured bacterium
GAGATAAACTCGTTCTGTACAAGCTTATCGATTACGGCAAACATGCCGTTACCGTTGGGGTCAAGAAATTCAATCCTGCTGCCTTCTTTCCAGTCGCTTTTAGCATGCGACCCTTCCGCAAAAACGCTCGTCCAGTCCCGATAGGTTGCATCCTCCCAAAGAACTTTCCAAACCTTTTCTCGCGGTGCTTTGATGTCGATTGAAAAGTATAGCTTTTGCATGGTTGTATTTTACCGAAATTTTCTGTAGCGGGCGAGCCGCTTCCAAACTGGCGGTGGGGGTGGGATTCGAACCCGCGAGAGCTTTGCGACTCAATTGATGTTCGTGACCCGCGCCTTCGTTTACTCGACCTGTTTCATTCTCTCCAACTGGAACGATCTTTTTCCGTAGCTTTTGCCGTTGATTTGGATTTCGATTTCGTGTCGTCCATAATAGAGCGTTCGAGTCGTCATGCCTTCCCGGAACATGTGCCGCTTTCCGAGGACTGCCGTTTGGCCCTTCTTAAGCGAGACTGTCTTGAGCTTGAAAACTTTTTGGCTTGCTAGTTTCCCGGCCTTGCTTTGAAATCGGATGATGTAGTCGGCAATGATGTTTGTATCCTCATCTGCGCGCACCGTAACTGAAAAGTCGAGCGCGGAATTCATTGCGACACTTTTCGGAACGGTAAAATTCGTAACGTGCACGAGCGGTGCGTGAGAATAGCCCAGCAGCCGCATCGCCTCTGGATTGCCTTGCTTTATTAGCGTGCGCAGAGCATGACGAACGATATACTCCATTTCTTTCGGATTCTGCTTCCCAGAAGTGCGCCATCGTTCAAGGGTTTCGATCGCCAGACCGGGATCGATTTTTGAAACGTCGTTGATATGGTTTGCGACGGAGCGGGTAACAAAGCGCGCTTCGTCGTAAAAAAGATTGTCGAGTATGGGAATCGGTGCGGTTATCGGGATAGTGATTTTTTGCGACCACGGGAGTTTGGGCCGCGTCCCCTCGCTGCACAATCTGCGGACGTGATAGTGACGGTCTCTGCTCCACTTTCTAAGCGCCCTGAGCGTCTCTTTCGGAAATGCGTTGAGGAACGGACGGATTGCGTCTTCCGCCGAAAAACGGGTCGTAGTTTCTTTCAGAGCTTGAAGCGAAAAGTCGAGCTGGCGCTTGGTGCACCCATGCTTTGCAACAAAGTCCGCATACGGGGCGTAGATAAAATCGCCGAAGTCGTTGTCAAAGAGCCCGGGATCGTTTTCAGCCGGCAATGAACGAACGAGTATGTTAACGGCACTCCGGTAGCCGCCCGGCAAGTGTACACTGAGACACTTGGTGATCCAGTTGATCCG
>CADEFK010000001.1:1431-79646 GCA_902826595.1 uncultured bacterium
CTGGCGGAGGGGGTGGGATTTGAACCCACGAGAGCCTTTCGACTCTACTGGTTTTCGAGACCAGCGCCTTCGGCCGCTCGGCCACCCCTCCGGGCAATTCAACCTGATAACGTACCAAAACCGATTTGTTTAAGCAATATGCGGCGTGTTTTGCCGTCTGTGAAAGTCTCTCAAATAATGTAGACTTTTCAGCGTGCAGAAGGATCTCCTTTCGTCCCGCGCAAAAAACCGCATCAGGATCAGCATAGAAGAGGCCTCGGGGAACGAGGTATTTTTCGTGGGCTCCTTTACGGAAGGTCCAGTAATCGACGAAATCCGCGTAGTTGCCCGCGGGAACAACAATTCCGTCCCTGCCGTCGTTGACTCGGCTATGCCTGGGGAGGTCGTCATCCACAACCATCCTTCCGGGAACCTCACACCCTCCGAACAGGATATACGCATGGCCTCCGTGTTCGGGAACGACGGCATCGGCTTTTACATCGTGGACAATGACGCTTCAAGAATATACGTGGTCGTCGAGCCCTTCTCCGAAAGGGAAATAGAGCCCCTCGAAATGGATAAGATCAGGGAGCACCTCCTTCCCGAGGGCGCTATCGCCCGTTTGATGGGCGATAAATACGAGCTCCGAGACGAGCAGCTCGCCATGCTCGAAGCAGTCGCCGGGGCTTTTAACGAGAACCTTATTTCGCTCATCGAAGCAGGGACCGGGACGGGGAAGACGCTTTCATATCTCATACCGGCCGTCGCCTGGTCGATACAGAACGGCGAGAGGGTGGTAATATCGACCAACACAATCAACCTCCAGGAACAGCTTATAGATAAAGACATCCCGCTTGTCCATAAGGCGTTCGGCGGGGAATTCAATTATTCCCTCGTCAAGGGCATGGGGAACTACCTCTGCCTCCTGCGGACGGAGACTGTACAGGAAGGCCTCTTCGAGATCGCCGACGAGGACGAGGTGGGCACGATATCGGATATACTCGAATGGGCCAAGGTCACGGACGACGGGTCGCTGTCTGACCTCAGTTTCACCCCTCCCGACGACGTATGGGACAAGATCTCCGCCGAGAGCGACAGCTGTTTGAGAGCGAGGTGTCCATATTATTCCCGCTGTTTTTTTTACAAGTCCCGGAGGGAGATCGCTTCTTCTCAGCTCCTCGTAGTGAACCATCACCTCCTCTTTTCCGACCTCTCGATCAAAGGCGCGTCCGAGAAGAGCGACGCCGGCATCCTGCCCCCGTTCAAAAGAGCAATTTTCGACGAGGCCCATCATATCGTGGACGCGGCGACCTCGCACTTCGGAATGAGGGCCACGAAATTCGGGATTATCAGGATCCTCAGGCGGATGAAAAGGAGGGGTAAGGGCGGGGAATCGAAAGGGCTTATCTACTATACCGCGTCCCTCGCGACAAAGCTCGTAAAGGTCGTCAGGAAGGGGATAGTGAACGACGTATTGAGGAGGCTGGAGCAGAACCTTTCTCCGAGGATAGACGCCGCCGAACAATACGTAGCCGACGCTTTCGATTCTCTCTATCATTTCTCGCTGGCCCTCATGCAGGAGAAGGAGCCCGAAAGTCAGGAGGTGAGCATAAGGATTACGGAGACGGCCTTTGCCCGTGAAGGGTGGGTGGATATAGACAGGAAGTTCTCGGTCCTGAGAATAAGACTCAAGGAGCTCCACGAGGAGATAAAGTCGTTTACCGATTTTTTACTCGATTACGAGTCGGAGAACGATTTCGCGAGGCTCATAGTCGAGTTCAGGGGCGTAGCAAACAAGCTCGACTATTACTCGGATGTCATAGCGACGTTCTTGAGCACGGACGATGACGGTTATGTGAGGTGGGTGGAGGGCAGGATGGGGAGGGGCGCCGTAGTATCGGGTCTGGGACTATCCCCTCTCGATATATCCCAGCCGTTAAAAGAGAGGCTCTACTCGAGATGCGACACGGTCGTGATGACCTCGGCCACCATGGCCGTCAGAAAAGATTTCGAATTCCTGAAGTCGGGGCTCGGCCTCATGGACGACGGGAGGGTGTCCGGGCTCATTCTCGCGTCTCCCTTCGATTACAGGGAGCAGCTTTTATTGTCTATACCGACCGATTTGCCGGAGCCTGGAACGAAGGAATACCCCCGGACGATCGCACCGCTCATACTGGACGCCGTGAAGGCGTCCCGCGGGAACGCCCTCATTCTCTTTACGTCTTATTCCCTCCTCGATAACGTGTACAGGCAGATTTACGAAGAGCTCGAATCGGCGGGCATGCTCGCTCTCAAGCAGGGGGCTCTCCCCAGAGGAAGGCTCCTAGATAAGTTCAGGGTCGAGGACGGGTCGGTCCTCTTCGCAACAGACAGCTTCTGGGAGGGCGTCGATGTGCCGGGGAACGCGCTCAGGCTGGTCGTGATAACGAGGCTTCCTTTCAGGGTCCCGACGGAGCCCATCATCGAAGCCCGCGTCGAGCACATGGAGAGCATGGGCGTGAATTCGTTCACCGATTACAGCGTCCCGGTAGCCGTGCTTAAATTCAAGCAGGGGTTCGGGAGGCTAATCAGGACAAGGAGCGACAGGGGCGTGGTGCTTGTGCTGGATAGAAGGATTATCAGTAAATTCTACGGTAGGTACTTTCTCGATTCCCTTCCCGAATGCGGTCAGCTCGTAGCGGGCTCTGAAGAAGTGATATCCGGGCTCGAAAGTTTTTTTGCGGAATAATCCCGTCCGGGTTTCTCCCTTTCAAAAGAAACACTCCCGATAGAAACCGGGCGGCTTGTTTGGTCCGGTAGTACTAAATTTGGGTCGAGGATTTCCCTTCCGGCACGTCGACCGAGCCCGAGCACTTCATGACACCCGGCACGACAAAAACGACAGCCAGACTCATAAAGATAAGTGATATCCTGAGGGTCCTGGTTATTCTTTTTGACAGTTTCATTCTAAGAATCCTCCTCCTGTTGCTGTTTCGATCTACTTTGTATCGAGCGTTACGGCAGTTACACCGACGCTTCCGGCTTTATTTGCTTTTGTGCCTAACTCGCCTTCACACTGACAGCCGTAGACGAAGAGGAGAGACAGCAGGCATAGTAACTGAAGCATCGGCGTTTGTTTACTCTTGAGTGATTTGAAGATATCCATGAGCTCACCCCTGATCTATAGTTTTTTAATTTGTCCCTAAACGATACCCATTAATACGAAATCTAATCATATCATAGCGAATGACCGAGGGCAATCGATTTATTAATCGTTTACGATTCGTAAAGATCACCGGTATATACGAGTTTTTTTCAGGACTGAAGAGATTTTACTATCTTCCTCACGAGGAACCGCGGCGTGAATCTCAGAAGGAACGGTATCAGCTTCTGTTTCATCCCGGGCAGCACTATGACGTCCCCTCTCCTGAATCCCTCGTAACCCGCCCTGACCACGGGCTCGACGTCCATGAGGCTCATCTTGAATAAAAGCGAGTCGTCGAGCTCCGATTTCGATCCGAACTCCGTCCTCACCGGGCCGGGAGCGAGGCACGTTATTTTTATATTCGGGTTCCGTACCTCCTCGGAAAGCGCTTCGGTGAATGAAAGCACGTAGGCCTTGGTCGCGTAATATACCGCAAGGTTGGGCCCGGGCTGGAACCCTGCGAGCGAGCCGACGTTGAGTATGCCGCCGCGCCCCCGTTCGATGATGCCCGGAAGGAAGAGTCTCGTCAGGTGTGTGAGCGCGACTACATTCACCTGAAGCATATCGATCTGGGCTTGCTCACCCAGCGCGGCGAACTTTCCGCGAGCCCCGAAGCCCGCGCTATTTACAACCACGTCGATTTGCATGCCTTCTTTCTGAAGCTCTTCGAATATCTCTCTCGGGGCATTCTTTTCCGAAAGGTCTTTCGGCAAAATGAAGACGTCCACGCCGAACTCGGATTTGAGCTCGTCCGCGAGAGCTTTTAACCTGTCCTCCCTCCGCGCTACAAGCACGAGGTTCGAATCGTCCGCAGCGAAAAGCCTCGCAAGCCCGAGGCCTATGCCTGAGGACGCCCCGGTTATGAGCGCCGTCTCGTTTGCCATATGCGTATTCTCTCTCTACCGCGAAATGTATCCATTGTTTTACACCCCGTCCATTATCGTGTCAATCGGCAATCGGGTAGGGTGTTCTCTTCCGGCCGTAAATTATTTGACCCCCTTCAAATAGCCGGTTCCAAGATTGTCCATCTGACCCATTATCCAGAGCTGCCTTTCACGCACATACCTCGAAGGTTTTACCGCGGACATGCGCACGGGATTGGGGAGTATGGCTGCAATAAGGGCGGATTCCTCCTTCGTGAGGCTCCCGGCGGACTTTCCGAAATATATTTCACCCGCCTTCCCGACGCCGTAGACGCCTCTCCCGGTCTCTATGACGTTCAAATATACCTCCAGTATCCTCTTCTTGCCCCATATCTTCTCGATGAGGAACGTGAAATAGGCTTCAGCCGCCTTTCGCATCCAGGTCCTTGACGGCCAGAGAAATACGTTCTTCGCGGTCTGCTGGCTTATAGTGCTCGCCCCCCGGAGCCTGTCTCCGCTCAACTTTTCATCTATCGCGTCTTTAATGGACTCTATATCGAACCCGTCGTGAAGGGGGAATTTCTGGTCCTCCGCGGCGATCGCGGCGAGCTTCATGTAATTCGAGATATTCTTATAGTCGCTCCACTCCTTTTTTACGGCTCTTTTTTCTCCGAAGTACCCGATGACCATGAGCGGCGTCAGGGGCGGATTCACATACCTGTATACCGCCGCCCAGAGGACGGTTGCCGCGATAATCAGCAATAACGACTTGACCGCGAATTTAATTACGCCAAGGAAAAATGTTTTCATATATACGCCCTGTTTCCAGCCCCGCCCCCAGGTTCGACTGTCACTGGAATAATCCGGGAATACCGTTTATCAAACGTACCTCATGATTAATTACGGCCGCAAATGGATTGACTCTTCCCTTCCTCTCATATAACCTTATTAGCCAATATTTATAGATATTTAGGAGGCCCGTAATATATGACAATGCCGTCTCAGATACTGCCTGTCAACATCGAAGACGAGATGAAGGAATCTTATCTCAGCTACTCGATGAGCGTCATCATAGGGCGCGCCCTTCCCGACGTGAGGGACGGTCTAAAGCCGGTGCACAGGCGAATACTCTACGGGATGGAAGAGGCGGGGAACCAGTGGAACAGGCCCTATAAGAAGTCGGCGAGGATAGTGGGGGACGTGATGGGTAAATACCATCCTCACGGCGACGCCGCAATCTACGACGCGCTAGTCAGGATGGCGCAGGACTTCTCCATGAGGTATACGCTCGTCGACGGTCAGGGCAACTTCGGCTCGATAGACGGAGACCCGCCGGCAGCCATGAGGTACACGGAAGTCAGGCTTGACAGGATAGCGAGCGAGATGCTCGCGGACCTCGATAAAGAGACCGTGGATTTCGTGCCCAATTATGACGGCGGCGAGAAAGAGCCTCTCGTGCTCCCGGCCAAGATACCGAACCTGCTCTTAAACGGCTCGTCCGGCATCGCAGTCGGCATGTCTACGAATATCCCCCCCCACAACCTGAGCGAGCTCATCGACGCTGTGGTCGCCCAGGCCGGGAATCCCGACATCACCCTGGACGAGCTGATGACCCACATACCCGGGCCGGATTTCCCCACGGGCGGTTTTATCACGGGCAGGGCCCCGATCAGGGAAGCGTACGAGACGGGCAGGGGAATAATACGGATAAGGGCCAAAGCCAGGATAGAGAGGCAGAAGAAAGGAGACAAGGAAATAATAATCGTCAGCGAGATACCTTATCAGGTGAACAAGGTGAAGCTGATCGAGCGGATAGCGGAGCTCGTCAAGGATGAGAAGATAAAGGGCATATCCGATATAAGGGACGAGTCCGACAGGGAAGGGATAAGGCTGGTCATAGATGTAAAACGCGGCGACATCGCGGACGTCGTGCTGAACCAGCTCTACAAGCATACTCAGATGGACATGTCATTCGGCATTATCATGCTCGCGCTCGTGAGGAACCAGCCGCGAGTGCTTCCACTCAAGGAAGCCATTAGCCACTTCATCGAGCACAGGAAAGAGGTCGTTACCAGACGCACTCAGTATGAGCTGGGCAGGGCTGAAGACAGGCTCCACATACTGGAAGGGCTCAAGATTGCGCTCGACCACCTGGACGAGGTCATTGCCCTCATCCGCAAGTCAGCGAGCCCTCAGGAGGCAAAAGACGGGTTGATGCAGAAGCTGGGGCTCTCGGAACTTCAGGCGCAGGCGATACTCGACATGAGACTTCAGCGTCTCACGGCTCTCGAGAGGGACAAGATACTCGAGGAACGGAATGAGCTCATAAACACAGTGAAACGCCTGAAGGAAATACTCGAGCACGAGCACCTCATACTCGGCATTGTCACGGACGAGCTGAAGGAGATAAAAGAGAAGTACGGGGACGAGAGGAGGACCGAGATTCTCGAGAGCTCGGAGGAAATCTCGATAGAGGACCTCATTGCCGACGAGGATATGGTCGTCACCATAACCCACGATGGCTATGTGAAAACAACCCCCCTCAGCGTTTACAGGAGCCAGAGGAGGGGAGGGAAGGGGAGGACGGGGATTACGACGAAGGAGCTCGATTTCGTCGAAACCCTATTCATAGCATCCAAGCATAACTACGTTCTGTTTTTCACGAACCTCGGCAGGTGTTACTGGATAAAGGTCCACGAGATACCCGAAGCGGGCCCGACGGCGAGGGGGAAAGCCCTCGTCAACCTGTTGAGCCTCAGCGATGGGGAAAAGGTCGCCGCCGTGCTGCCCGTGAGGGAATTCAAGGAAAACCAGTACATCATAATGGCGACCAAGAACGGGGTGGTTAAGAAGACCAAGCTCATGGCTTATTCCAACCCGCGCTCAGGCGGCATCATAGCCCTTAACATCAGGGAGGACGATGAGCTTATAGCCGCCAGGATTACGAGCGGGCAGGATGAGATACTCATTACGTCCCATTTCGGTCAGGCGATCAGGTTCGAGGAAGACGGCGTGAGGGACATGGGCAGGACGGCTACGGGCGTAATAGGCATAAGGCTTGACGAGGGGGACCAGGTCGTGAGCCTGGAGGTGATAGAGAATCCCGAGGCCCAGGTCCTTACCGTGACCGAAATGGGGTACGGCAAGAGGACCCTCGTATCCGAGTACAGGGTTACGGGACGCGGGGGTAAGGGCGTGATCACGATAAAGACCACCGGAAGGAACGGCAGGGTCGTGGGTGCCTTTCAGGTGACCAACGATACGCAGATTATGATAATCACGACGCACGGCGGGAAGGTTATCAGGATGAACGCTTCCGAGATAAGCGTATTCGGGAGAGGCACACAGGGTGTCAGGCTCATCGACCTCGAGTCCGATGAAAAAGTAGCCGCCGTGGCAAAGGTAGTGGAAAGGGATTAGTCCGGATATGTTGTCTCCGGCGTATCCTCGGCGCGCAGATGATCCGCGAGATTGAAAATATATTCCTCGATTTCCCTGGTTACGGGTGCTTCGCCTGCGACCCGCGCAATAATCACGGGCTCCGCTTGAGATTCTACGCCGACGACGAAAAGGGCGATGTCTACACCCGCATCACGCCCGAAAAGCACCTTCAGGGATTCCCGGGGATACTCCACGGCGGTATCCAGTGTGCGCTAGTCGACGAAGTAGCTTTCTGGACCATGTTCGACACGCACAAAAAGATCGCGCTCACCGCAAAGATAGACATGGAGTTTCTGAGGCCTGTCGGGACTTCCTGCGAACTCGAGGTAAGGGGCAGGATCGCCACGGAGGACGGGCGGAAAATCGGGGTGGATGTCGTTATTTATGATCGGCAGAAGGTTTGCACGAGGAGCAGGGTAGATTATATTATCCCAGGTAGAGATGTGACCTTGAGGGTCATGGGGAAAGAAAAGTTTACCGGGAAATTCAAAAAATATCTGGATGACTGAAGATGCTCAAATTATACGACCATCCGCTCTCGGGCAACTGCTACAAAGTCAGGCTTGCGCTCGCCCAGCTCGGGGTCGATTATGAAAAGGCGTACGTAGACATATTCAAGGGTGAGCAGAACGCGCGGGACTACCAGTCTTTGAACCCGAACAGGAAAATACCGGTGCTGATAGACGACGGATTCCATATGTGGGAATCCAATGGGATACTGCTGTATCTGGGCAGGAAATATTCCCCTAACCGGCTATACCCGGAAGACCTCCGGGGATTCGGGGCCATGGCTCAGTGGCTCTTCTTCGGTAAGACCTCGGTCGATCCGAACCTCGCAGTGGCGAGGTATTTTACGAAATTCCTCAGTCCCGCGGACAGGGACGAGAAGAGGCTGAACGAGCTCCGTACCCAGGGCAGCGCGGTGCTCAGGGTCATGGACGATCACCTGGAGCGAAACGACTTCCTCGCCGGAAGCTATACCATAGCCGATATCGCCTGTTATCCATACGTAAACCTGGCCCCCGAGGGAGGGATAGACCTTTCGCCCTACCCTAGCGTCATATTGTGGTGCGACCGGATCAGGTCTCAGCCGGGGTATATTTCAATGGAGGATTGAACGGGTGGAGCGGGAAACGGGATTCGAACCCGCGACCTTCTCCTTGGCAAGGAGACGCTCTAGCCAGCTGAGCTATTCCCGCTTTGTGAAGAACTAAGATAGCTAGGCGGAGGCTCGTTGTCAAGAATTCACGTGAATGCGGGCGCGAAGTGAAAAATAAACTTTTTTCGTGACTAAATGAAAAAATCCGACAGAAAGTCCATTATCTCCGGCGTGAAACGGGCGATCATCAAGATAGGGAGCAGCGTCCTCACGGACAAAAAAGGGAGCTTGTCCGAGAGCGTGTTCGATCTTCTGGCGAAAGACATATCCCGGATCAGGTCACGGGGAATCGAGGTCGTAGTGGTTTCTTCGGGCGCCATAGCGTCCGGGATGAAGAAGCTCCATCTCTCGAGGAAGCCGACCGAGATATCGATGAAGCAGGCGATCGCGGCCTGCGGTCAAAGCGCCCTTATCTGGAATTACGAGAGGGCGTTTTCGTCGTTCGGGCTTATCGTAGCGCAGATCCTCATCACGCACGACGGGCTCGCTGACAGGAAGAGGTTCCTGAACGCCCGGAAGACGCTCGCGACACTCCTCGGTATGGGAATCATTCCGATCATAAACGAGAACGATACCGTGGCCGTTGAAGAAATAATGCTCGGCGACAACGACAACCTCGCCGCGCATGTCACGTCCCTCATCGAAGCCGACCTCCTAGTTCTTCTGACCGATATCGAAGGCTTGTACAACAAAGACCCGAAAGAGAACGAGGACGCGGAGTTCATATCCCTGATAGACCGGATAGGGGAGGAAATAGAGTCGGTCGCAGGCGATACGCTCGGAAGCACGACGACGGGCGGGATGATAACCAAAATACAGGCAGCGAGGACGGCGGCTGCGTTCGGGGTGCCGACTATAATCGCGAACGGCAAATCGGAGTCGACGCTCGCGGATATATTCGACGGCCGTGATGTCGGGACCATATTCCTTCCCTCGAAGAAGAGCCTCCGGGGGAGGAAACATTGGATCGCGTTCACCCTTAAATCGGCAGGCGTGCTGGTACTGGATGGCGGAGCTGTAAAGGCTATAACCGCGCGCGGCAAGAGCCTCCTGCCCTCAGGCATTAAAGACGTGCGGGGCAAGTTCGGGATTGGGGATTCGGTCACCTGTGTCGACGAGGAAGGGGTCGAGGTCGCGAGGGGTCTCACGTCATATGGTTCCGACGAAATCCGCCGAATAATGGGTATGAGCACGAAGGACGTGGAGAGAGAGCTCGGATATAAATACAGCGACGAAGTCATACACAGGGACGATCTGGCGGTAATCGAGAAACGCTCTTAGATTGGAAGTTCTGAAATGGGTTCCGGAAGATTAAAGATTATATCGATCGCAGTCCTGATAATCCTGATCCTGGGCGCTTCCACGCTCTTGGGTGTTTACTACTACGTCAATAATATCCCGACGGTTTCGGAAGATAGCATCGTCGATATCCCGAAGGGCAGTGGCCTGAGGAAAATATCGGCGTTACTCGAGGATGAGGGAGTAGTCGGCAACCGCAGTCTCTTCATGATCTACGTTATCGTAAAGGGGTGGCAGGACAGGCTCAAAGCCGGGGAGTATGGGTTCAAACGGGGCGATACGATGGCGAAAGTGGCCCTGAAACTCTCCTCGGGGGACGTTATTGTCCACAAAGTCACCGTTCCCGAGGGACTTAATGTCAGGGAGACTGCGGCGCTCCTGGGCAGAAGCGGCGTGCTCGATCCGGACGAGTTCCTTACCGCCGCCCGGGACCCGAAGATACTGGATAGCCTGCCAGCACGCTCTGTAACGGGTATCGAGGGGTACCTCTTCCCCGATACATATTCCTATGCCAAAGGGGTTACGGCCGCCGAATTCGTCCGGATGATGGTGAGCAGGTTCAGAACAGTATATGGCTCGCTCGGTGGTTTGAAAAACAGGGTAAACCTCACCGACAACGAAATAATAACGCTTGCCTCCATTATTGAGAAGGAAACAGGCGCCCCTGCGGAGAGGCAGCTCGTTTCGGCCGTTTTTCATAACCGTCTCAGGCTGGGGATGAGGCTCGAGAGCGATCCGACCGTTATTTACGGATTGGGGGAGGATTTCGACGGAAACCTCACGCGAGGGGATTTGGATACGATGACGGAGTACAACACCTATCTGATACAAGGGCTTCCGCCGGGACCCATATCGAATCCGGGCAAGGAATCAATAATCGCGGCCTTGAACCCGGCCCCCGTAGAATATATCTACTTCGTGTCACGCGGGGACGGAACTCATTATTTCTCGGAGAATTATAAAGACCACCAGAGGGCCGTGTCCGAATATCAGAGGTAAATACTTACGCGAATACCTGTCCGAAGGGGTCGACCTGCGACTTGTCTTCGTGTATGGGGGCGAGGAGTTTTTTGTCCCGCCTCTCGATCCTGATAGTCCCGTCCTTTCTCCGAGTGGCTATGAACTGTGTCCCGCTCGTCTCGCCCGAGATTTTCTGGAGTATCCTTGGATAATTCTTGGAACCGATGAAAATCGAGTGTATGCAGACGCCTAATTTTTTGGCCCTCGTCCTTTCGTCGAGCACATCGCAGTCGCCCGAGGTGGGGATACCGTCAGTGATGAAGAGTATATGCTTGTTCCTGAGCCCCCGCCCCCTGAACTCCGTCAGAGCGTCCTTGAGCGCGTCTTCGTAATTGGTGTTCCCTGAGCATTCCGTCTTGGAGGCAAGCTCCAGCATCCACTGGTAGTCCCTCGTGAAGAATTTGGAGTTCCTCTTGTACTTGTAAGAGCGGTGGTTGAATTCCACGTATCCGACCCTCATCTTTTTCGACCTGGCGAGCTCTACCACGCCCCTGACGACGGACGAGGACCATTCGCTGTAAACGCCCATCATCGAGGTGCTAACGTCCCTTAGGATAGCGATCTCGCCGCCCATCATCTCCTTTTCGCGCTTATGCACCCTCGGGAGTGTGGGCGTGGTGTATTCCGACCAGAACATGGCCTCGTAGGGATCGACGTCCTCGATCTCGTCGAAATAGTTCATCCTCTTCCATTTCCTCGGCAGCCCGCCGGGGTGAGGCGCGCGGAGCGCGATACTCCTCTGGAAATTCCCTTCGAGGACCTTCATTATCACTTTTACGTTATCGGCCGATTCGAGATTCTTTTTGCCCCCTATCCAGTAATCCTCTTCGTCGCCGGGGTCCGGGGACTTGCTGGCGAATACTTTAGTGGTCTTCGGGGGCTGTTTTTCGTTCCTCTTGCCGCCGTCGTCCGAGAGCTGGCCCTCCGGGTCAGAAGGAATATTCATATCCTCGGGCGGAGCCATGGAGCTCTCCTTCTGGATATTTTCCTTGAGTTCTTTTAAGGCCTGAAAGAAGGTCTTGCGGGCTTCGGTGAGCTGGTCCTGGGACTCTTTTTTCCCCTGTTCGTCGGGGGAATCCTGCTTTTGCTCTTGGGGGGCGTCCTTGTCAAACTCCGAGGACTGCTGCGGCTCTAGCTCGCTCCCCCTGTCCCTGTCTTTTTTTTTTTGGAGGTGAGGTCCTCGATAATTTGGTCGAGCTGCAGGAACACCTCTTCCGGGATCCTGAAAACGGTCATGTATTTAAGAGCGTTCAGGTCCTGGAGCGTGCACGCGTCCCTCCCGTGGAGAAGCGCGTGCGCCCTCATTATCTTGAGAGACTTTACGAAGAACGTCCTGTCGGATATGAGGGAATTCGTTTCATTGCATCCGTAGTCTTCTATCAGCGTCGCCACGAAATTCGCGAGCCCTTCCTGGACTTCGTGAGGTATGTCGAGGCTTCCGAGCCTCTTGTAGTATTCATCGAACACTTCCCTGCTGACCCTGGCCGGCACGTGATATTCAAGCGGCCTCTGCGTGTAGAGCTTTATGACTTCCCTCGCCTGGTCCCATCTCTTCCCGTAAGACAGGCCCTGAGCGTTTATTTGGAGGACGAACCTGTCGAGGTTGGCCGGATCGAGGGGCTCGTTATAATACTCGTCCGCTGTCGGGTTGCTTGTCGCAATCGCCGTCAGAAGGGGTATTTCCTCGTCGAAGAACTTTCTTTCGTTAAGGATTCTGAGGAGCACGTTCAGCGATTCGCCCGGCGCCCTGGAAATATCGTCTAGCAGGCATATCTCCGCAGTCAGAATTCCGCCCTTCACTACCTTCTGTTTTATTACCTCGCCCGTGTCTGTGGTCTCTTTTGAAATTACAAGGTCTCCGATCAGCTCCGAGAGCCTCGTGTCCCTGTGGAGCTGGTAGAAGAAGAATTTAAGCTGCGCGGCCCCGGATATGATCTCGGCCAGCATGGTTTTAGCCGTTCCGGGCGGACCTTCGACGTATATGTGCTCCCTGGCTATGATACCGAGAAGGAGTGAAATCTTCACCTCCTCGTGCCCTATAACCAGCTTATCCATTTCTTCTTTCAAAGCTATAAATGGATTCTGTGATGTCATTATAAGGTATTGCCTCCGTAGTAGTCCTTGAGCTATGGGATAATTGTACATAAGGGTCTTTTTTTTTGCAATAATCGCCGTTTACTCCCCATGGGTGTTCTTTATACAGGAAGTTTGTCCCGCCGCTGTTTCCGGCCGTTTTCAATAATCCGAGAAATGTGATAGGTTTCTAACCTTAAAATCTAAGGACGGGTAACATAAATGCAGGAAACAATCACATCGTTCCTTTCCGAAGTAAGCGGCATAGTCTGGGGTGTACCTTTGATTACGCTGCTCCTGGGGACCGGTATCTACCTGACAATCATATTAAGAGGGATCCAGTTCCGCGCTCTCATGCCCGCCCTATATCTGGCGTTTGTAAAGCGGCACGAGGAAGGCGAAGGGGACATATCCCATTTTCAGGCCCTTATGACGGCGCTGTCCGCGACCGTGGGCGTGGGGAATATAGCCGGCGTCGCGACAGCGATCGCCGTGGGAGGGCCGGGGGCGATGTTCTGGATGTGGGTAACCGGGCTCTTGGGCATGGCCACGAAATACTCCGAGGCCGTGCTTGCCGTCAAATACAGGGAAGTCGACAAGTTCGGCACGATGAGCGGCGGCCCGATGTACTACATATCGAAAGGGCTCGGGCTCAGGTGGCTCGGAATGCTTTTTGCCGTATTCGCGGCGTTAGCCGCTTTCGGAATAGGGAACATGGTGCAGTCGAATTCCGTGGCCGACGCCATGCAGACCGCTTTCGGCGTGCCCCCCTGGATTTCCGGTCTTGTGATGTGTGTCGCCACCGGGCTCGTGATCGTAGGCGGGATCAAGAGCATAGCGAAAGCGACAAGCGCAATAGTGCCTTTCATGCTGATATTTTACGTACTCGGTGCTTCGATAGTCCTTTTTGTTTACAGGGAGAACATACCACACGCTTTCTACCTGATTTTTTCCCACGCCTTTTCGCCTTCGGCTGCAGCGGGGGGGTTTCTAGGCTCGACGATAAGCCAGACTATCAGGATAGGGGTCGCAAGGGGCATCTTTTCTAACGAATCCGGTCTCGGCAGCTCGCCTATTGCCGCAGCCGCGGCGAAGACCCAAAACCCCGTCGGTCAGGCCCTCGTATCCATGACCCAGACATTTATCGATACGATAATTATCTGCACCTTTACCGGGATCGTGATAATTTCGAGCGGCTTCTGGACGAGCGGAGAAACCGGCGCTGCGCTCACGGCACTCGCATTTGAAAGCAGGATACCCGCGGGGGCAGGGGCGGCCATTCTCGGAATCAGCCTCGCCTTCTTCGCATACTCCACACTCCTCGGCTGGTGTTACTACGGCGAGAAGGCCATAGAATATATTTTTAAAGAGAGGGCCGTACGACCCTACAGGCTCGTATTTACGGTGGCCGTGCTAGTGGGTGCCGTGGTGAAGCTCGAGCTCGTCTGGACATTCGCAGACGTAATGAACGGGCTCATGGCGTTCCCTAATCTCGTGGGTCTCCTGGGGTTGTCGAGAGTTGTAGTCGACGAGACTAAAAAATATCTCGACCACGAGATTGCCCGCGCAAGATAGAACCTTCGACACCATTCTCCGGCCGGGTGCTAAATATTACGGAAATTCCGGTTTTATCATGACTCATTTTAATACTCCAGATATTTAGCTAGAATATAGAACTCAGAATAATATGAAAGCGTTTCTTCTCGGGCTCTTAGTGACAGGAACAGCCGTTTTATTCACGGCATCGGTGGCGGATGCTGTCGTATGGCAGCCAATAGGGTTCGGTACGATGGGGGACTCTACCAGGTTCAGGGTCTTCGTCGACACGGAAACCATACAGAGTTACGGAGGGAAGGTCCGGTTCTGGCAGGGGCACGTGTTCTATGAAAAGCAGTCTCTCCCATCCGGCGCCTCGTTCGTCCGTGTTTCTATATCGCGTGTAGTAGACTGCGATGAAAGGGCCGATTCCAATCTCGAAGCGGTATTCTACGGACCGGGAGGGGAAATCGTCGACAAATACGGGACCCGGGGCGCGATGCAGTTCAGTCCCGTAAAACCGGATACATTGAGCGAAGCGGTTTTAAATTATGTCTGTGACTACGTAAAGAAGAACGGTTAGGAGCGATTAATGGCTAAAAGGTCCGTCTTGTTTCTATTGATGCTTTTTTCAGTGTTCCTGGTGCTCGCTTCATGCCGGGGTGAAAAAACCGAACGCGACGGTTGGAAATATGTCAGTGTCATAGGCGACGAAAAGGGCAGAAAGGTAACTGTGTTCCTGGATACGAATAATATCGAGATAGACGGGAATAAAAGGAAATTCTGGATCAAATACGTAGCCACAAAAACGGGAGAAGCGGGCAAAGAGGGGGAATATATACGTCAGACCGGCTATTGGGAGATCGACTGCTACGACAGGTCGCTCTACAGGTTGGGGGAGGAATACTTCAGCCAGAGCGGGAAGCTCCTGGGCAAAACCGAAAAGAGGGTGCGTGAAGAATACAGCTCGTATTCCTCTCTCGGGGCTAAAATGTCGGACATAGCCTGCAGATACGCGGGGAAATAGCGGGCATTAAGCGCCATATCATCTTAATCCATCAATACCATCCCGGTTAATGCCTGTTTGACTAAATTGCCCGAAATCGCATCCTCAATGCTTCACGTCGCTCGGCAAGAGCACCATTTCCCATATCGAGATCATTACTTCCTCTTTTTCCGTTAGCTCCGGCTTCTTTCCGGTCATCATCTCCCTGGCGTACCTGTTGGCGAACTCGTTCAGGTCGCTTATACTGAGCTCAAGCTCTTCCGGGTTATCGTAAAGCATGACCCGGAATCCGGTCTCTGTCTGTGTCGCTGTGAATCCGTTTAGTTCTCTATTCATTCTTTATCTCCGGTTTGTATCCTGCGTATCCGCTTTAATGAAAATATAGTCACGGGATTGTTGTTTTAAAGGGGTGAATTTCAGAATGCCGTCAGGCGCCGCCTCCCCCGCGAATCGTTCTTCTGCAAGCCTGTCTAACCGACTGATATCAGGCGAGTTTTATATCTACTTTTGCGTTCGTTGCGAGGAGGCCGCATCCCCTCCGCTGCCGGAATAATGTAAAATTAATAATATCGGATTCGGGAGTAGAAATGGGCGGCACTTACCTCGAGGGAGAAAAGGCGCTTGAGCGGCTGGGAGACCTGACCGAGCTTATCTGCAGGATTGCCGAGGGCGGCGGTATCGGTCAGGAGGACGAAACGCTCCTCGAAGAGCTCCTCCGGGGAATGGGCTCAGCCCTGAGGGATAGGGACCTTCCGAGGGCGAAGAAGCTCGTGATGCGGATGCTTTCGGATGTACTCGGATACGATCAGGTCCGCGCCAGATTCGTCATGCAGAACCACCTGAATAAGAACGCCGGATGGGATTAAAGCATTTCCGGCTGGCCGCCCGCCCGTCATCTTCGATGAGATGTCCCTTTGGTATCCTGGCCCTGGTTCGTTACGACAAAGAGCTGGAATCCGCTCTCCGTCAATATCCTGAGCGCTTCGATATAGCTTTCCGGGATGAAGAAGTCTTCCACAATATATAAAACCGGAATTTTATTTGGACGGGGTCTTGAAATACTTGTCTCTGGCTTCCTTTGGGAGGTGTTTCTTTAGATACTCCGTTACCGCTTCCCTCACGATCTGCGCGGGCCTCATCTGGAGGTGCCACTGAGACTCATTCAGCATGTCCACGAACTCCTGCGAGGCTTTGACGTAGATAGCTTTTTCCAGGGGTTCTTTCTTAGTTTTCTCTTTCTTTCTTGTAACCATATTGTAAATATATAACATAGGCGAGATATAAAATGAATAGACGATTTTTTTGCCGCATCCTTACTCCGTTCTGAATCAAATGCAGGCGAAGAATCCGCATGAGAAAATATGTAGTGTTCTATGTGCATTATCCTGTTACGTCCTGAGCGCAGGAACCCCCGGGATTCTTGGCCCAGGAACCCTGTTTACTTTTTTCCCGTTTCTCTTCGGCCGATGCCTTGAGTAAGTTCTTAATATAATATCAGGCGAAAGGCGTCCGATCCGGTACACTTATTTACCTTGTACCGGTCGTCTGCCGGACCGGTCGGAGGACCGCATAGGACGGTATGACGACTGAATGAATAGAAGGGTAGCTAGAGAGGGAACACGCAATGAAGTGGTCTTGGAAGATAGGTGAGTTCGCGGGCATCGGAGTTTATATGCACGCGACGTTTTTACTTATTATCGCCTGGGTCGTACTTATACACTGGAGCGAGGGGCACGACCTTGCGACAATAGTATCGGGGGTCGTGTTCGTCCTGGCCCTGTTCCTCTGCGTCGTGCTGCACGAATTCGGACATGCCCTCACCGCCATGAGATACGGTATAAAGACCCGCGATATTACCCTCCTGCCCATAGGCGGGGTCGCCCGTCTCGAGCGCATGCCCGATGACCCGATGCAGGAGTTCTGGGTGGCTCTTGCAGGACCCGCGGTGACCGCGGTTATAGCGCTGATTCTGTTTTTCTGGCTCCAGATAACGAACGGCTATGTGCCCGTCGACACTATCACCATGACTCAGGGCTCTTTTATCGAGCGCCTCATGCTGGTGAACGTATTCCTCCTCGTATTCAATTTGATCCCCGCATTCCCCATGGACGGCGGCAGGGTGCTGAGGGCGATCCTCGCGCACCGCGGCGATTATACGAAGGCCACTCAGACGGCGGCAAATATAGGGCAGGCGATCGCCCTTATCTTCGGCTTTATAGGTCTCTTCACGAATCCGTTCCTCATCTTCATTGCGCTCTTCGTCTGGATAGGCGCCGCCCAGGAAGCGAGCATGGTAAAGATAAAGTCCGCCCTCGGCGGAATTCCCGTTTATAAGGCTATGCTCTCGGATTACAAAACTGCGGCCCCCGGGGACAAGCTCAGGTATCTCGTCGATCTGACCATGTCGGGCTCCCAGCAGGATTTTCCCGTCGTAGATAACGGCAGGGTCGTAGGCGTCGTCCCGCACTCGGACCTTGTCAAGGGACTTGCGGAAAAGGGCGACTCTGTTTCAGTGGGAGAGATAATGAGGCGTGAATTCGAGGTCGTCGACCCCGGAGAGATGCTCGAATACGCGTTCGAGAGGCTCCAGACGGCTGATTTCTATACGATGCCCGTCGTCAAGAACGGGAACCTCGTCGGTCTCCTGACCATGGACAACGTGGGGGAATTCATGAGGATACAGTCAGCCATGTCCGGCGCACGCACACGGTAATACGAAAAGCAGGAATTATAAAATCGCTCAATCGCGCTGACCTCATTCAATAACAGCGTTAGTAAGGTGGTACTATATCCGGGGTGAAGGGAAACCCCTTAGGTCGAGAATATTGGTGCGGACATGAAGGAAAAAACAGGAACCGGCCCTAAGACGACTCAGCGTCTGCACGTATTGGACATGAGCTGCGCCGGCTGCGTCGAAACGGTGGAAAGAACACTGAAGTCCGCCCCGGGGGTGTCTGACGATGAGGTCAATTTCGCCGAGAAGACAGCGGCCGTCACAGGCGATGTTTCCCCGGAGACACTCGTGAAGGCGGTCGGAAAGGCGGGTTATACGGCCTCGCTTCTCGAAGACGAGGAAGCCGAATCCGACAAGGAGAGCGCGGAGCTCACGCATTACAGGATGCTCCTGCGCCAGACGGTCGTTACTGGCGTAATAAGTGCAATAATATTCGCTGTAAGCATGTTTCACCTCCTGCCTTCGCTCGATTCGCCGGGCGGGCGCATCTCATGGGGAGTGGTTTCTCTTCTCACACTGTTTGTTCTCGCGTATGGCGGGGGCCGTTTCTTCACGGGCGCTCTAAAATCCTTCAGGAACCATAACGCCAACATGGATACGCTGATCGCCATCGGCACGGGGGTCGCCTGGGTCTATTCGACATTCGTCGTCCTCTTTCCTGACTCGGTGGGCGGGATCGCTCAACACCTTTATTTCGAGACGGCGGCCCTGATAATCGCATTTATAAATTTAGGCTCGGCGCTGGAGATGAGGGCGCGCGGCAAGACCTCTCAGGCGATAAAACGCCTCATAGGTCTTCAGCCCAGGACGGCGCGGGTCGTGAGAGCCGGTCAGGAGGTCGATATCCCGATCGGGCTCGTCGTGCCGGGTGATATCGTGCGCGTCAGGCCCGGCGAGAAGATACCCGTTGACGGCGAGGTGACGGAGGGGTCCTCTCACATAGACGAATCCATGCTTACGGGCGAGCCTATCCCCGTCGAGAAGAAGAAGGGGGACGCGGTGGTCGGAGGGACATTAAATAAAACGGGGAGCTTTTTATTCAGGGCAAGCCGTGTAGGCAAAGATACCGCGCTCGCACGGATTATAGACATGGTCAGGAGGGCCCAGAACACGAAGCCCGAGATCGGGAGGCTTGCGGACAGGGTGTCCGGGATTTTCGTCCCTACCGTTCTCATCATAGCGGTGATTACTATGCTCGCATGGTTTAATTTCGGCCCCGCTCCGCGCATCACGTATATGCTGGTCACGACAATGGCCGTGCTTATAATAGCCTGCCCCTGTGCGCTTGGTCTAGCTACCCCTATATCGGTGATGGTCGGCGTGGGCAAGGCGGCCGAATACGGGGTGCTGATCAGGAAGGGGGACGCGCTCCAGCAGGCGGGGCAGCTTACGACCATAGTGCTCGACAAGACGGGGACTATTACAGTGGGTAAGCCCGTATTGACGTCGGTCGAGCCTGTCCCGGGCGTATCGGGCGGCGACGAATTATTGGCGCTTGCCGCAGGCGCGGAAAGCGGCTCCGAGCATCCCCTCGCAGAGGCTATTGTCGAAGCGGCAAGACTGAAAAACATAGAAATGAAATCCATGGAATCGTTTGAGGCCTTATCGGGTCACGGCGTGAGGGCCGTTTACGGCGGAAACACGGTGCTGCTCGGCAACAGGAAGCTCATGGAGGACAACGGTATCGATACCGTTTTCATTAACGAAGCGGCGGAGCGGCTGTCTATGAAGGGGCAGACGGCGGTATACGCGGCGCTGAACGGCATCGCGGCAGGCGTGCTAGGGATTTCCGACCCCGTCAAACCCGATTCGAGGGAAGCCGTCGGGAGGCTCCGTAAGCAGGGGATAAGGGTGATAATGCTCACCGGTGACAACAGGCTCACAGCGCAATCCGTGGCAGAGCAGGTAGGGGTGGATGATTTCATAGCCGAGGTGCTGCCGGAGGACAAGGCCAGGGAAATTTCCAGGCTCCGGGAAATGGGCGAGAGGGTCGGCATGGTAGGGGACGGTATTAACGATGCGCCCGCCCTGGCGGGAGCGGATGTCGGGTTCGCTATCGGGACCGGGACCGACGTAGCCATAGAAAGCGCGGATATTACACTCATGCGGGGATCGCTACACGGAGTGGCCGACGCCGTTTCTATCTCGAAAGCGACGATGAAAAACATTAAGGAGAACCTGGTCGGGGCTTTTGCTTACAATACTTTAGCTATACCCGTGGCAGCCGGGATATTGTTCCCGTTTATGGGTCTGCTGCTCAATCCCGTCATAGCCGGAGCCGCGATGGCCCTCTCCTCTGTCACTGTGGTAACGAACGCGAACAGGCTCAGGTGGTTTAAACCGTAGCATGGAGAGAACATGAATATCGCCGTCAACATACTCGGGATTTTTGTGGCCGCATTCATAGTATGGTGGTTCTGGATTTCAAAAAGGGGGAGCGAGGCGCGTACGGATGGTGATGCGGTTAGTATTCTAGTCGACGGCGGCGTATACACGCCTTCCGTAATCCACGTCCCGGCGGGAAAGCCCGTTACCCTGCGTTTCCTACGGAAGGACCAGAGCCCGTGCGCGGAAAAGGTGATATTCAGCGGCCTCGATATAAGCGCCGATCTTCCGGTCGGAAGACCCCATGACCTTAGCTTCATTCCCGAGAAAGCGGGTGAATACGATTTCACATGCCAGATGGCGATGTACCGAGGCAGGCTGGTAGTGGAAGGGAAGACGAAACCCTGACAGGGACGGACTCTTTCTAAAAAAGCCGCTCTATCACCGGGAATCCGGTACACCCTTCCCGGGCCCGGCCTTCAATACCAATCCCGAATGCGTGTGCCGGGAAGCGCTGGTTCTTTAATCTGGTGAATAGGAGAGCTCCCCGGGATACCGCGCGGGTAAGACCTACTGGGAAACCTTGTTGACCTTGCTGGCTTGAAGTCCCTTGGGGCTTTCGACTACTTCGAACTCAACTTCATCACCTTCGGCCAGGGTTCTGAACCCGGAACCTTCGATGGCGCTGTAATGAACGAATACGTCTTTACCGTTGTCCTGCTCGATGAATCCGAAACCCTTGGACTCGTTGAACCATTTAACCTTACCTTTCAAAATTAATTCCTCCAAAAATAAGATTTATGCAAGAGTACATACTTTTATTTTTTAGTCAACAGGATGCAAATTATTTTTATTCCCGCCGAGCTCTTGCAGCACTGTATTTGACATTAAAATATTATCTATATAGCCTAAATCCGGTTGAAAAAACAAGACGGAAAATCGTAGAAGCACAGGAGGTATCAATATAATGTCGATCGAAAGACCGAATGTTGTGAAGATGAAAGGTAATCCGGTGACTCTGCTCGGGAATGAAGTGAAAGTCGGAGACAAAGCGCCTGATTTTACTGCGGTAGCGGGTCTCGGAGCGCCTGTCGGGCTCAGCGACCTGAAGGACAAGGTCAAGGTATTCAACGTCGTCCTTTCGGTGGATACGCCTGTTTGCGACGTTCAGACGAAGAGGTTTAACAAAGAGGCCGCCGGCCTCGGGGACGGTGTCGAGATCGTAACTTTGAGCATGGACCTTCCGTTCGCGCTCAAGCGTTACTGCGCGGCCGAGGGTATAGACAGGGTGAAGACCTTATCCGATTACCAGAACGCGTCCTTCGGAGAAGCATACGGCGTGCTCATAAAGGAAAACAGACTGCTGGCAAGGTCGATTTTCGTCGTGGACAAAAACGACAAAGTCAGACACGCGGAAATCGTCGGGGAAATAACTCAAGAGCCGAATTACGAAGCCGCGCTGAAAGCGGTAAGAGAATCGATTTGAGTTTGAAAGAACTGTGAATTCTGAAAAAGTTTGGCCCTCATCGTCTGCGGAGCCTGGGACGAAGTCCGCGCGGTCAGGACAGCGGAAACTCTCCGCCTGCGTTAATGCCTTTAAAATCACTCCCTGAATATGTATCCTTATAAAGTAGGGCAATTTAGTCAAGGAGGCTCGATTATGGGGCTTGGCACAATGCTTGCGGGTTTTTTTAAGAAGGATGGGGCGGAAGCGGTCCCGTCGGAAAGGAAGAACTCCGGCGATCACCCCTCCGATGGTGTGGAGAAGGGGAATATTAATTCAACCGCAGTTGGCGGGGATTCCGGATCTGTCGAAAGCGCGGGCCTTCGTGATGTGACCGTGCATGAGCGTGAAAACCTAACTCCCCCCGACGGAGACGCCGGGAAAGAGGCTTCGCCCGATCAGGCGCAGGCTGAGGTCACCGAGAGTAAAATTCTGGAAGTCCTGGGCAATGTCTACGATCCCGAGATACCCATCGATATTGTGAATCTCGGCCTGATATACGGCATTGATATTGCGGAGGGGAACGTACGAATAACCATGACAATGACGGCCCCCGGATGTCCGGCTTCGACGCAGATAGCGGGTGAATCGAAGATACTGGTCGAGGAGATTCCCGGCGTCCGAAGCGTCGAAATAGATTTGGTTTGGGATCCGCCCTGGGACCCGAGCAAGATGAGCGATGATGCGCAGCAGAGCATGGGGATATTCTGATCTGGGTGTCATGCCGTCCTGTCTGCCCCGAAACGGCTCAATAAGCATATGCCCTCCCTCGCTAAAGGTGTTTTCATTACCGGTACCGATACCGGCATTGGCAAAACTGTGATAACCGCCGCTTTGGCCTGGACCATGACTCAGGCGGGCGGGAAGGTGGCGGTAATGAAACCGGTGCAGACAGGCACCGGGCTTCCGGGACTCACGGATATCGAATTTGTAGAACGGGTTCTCGATACTAAATACGGTCTCGATGATGTATGTCCTTATAGATTCCGGGAGCCGCTTTCTCCGTTGTCGGCTTCAAAAATTTCCGGAATACAAATTGATATCGGAAAAATCAAGACGGCTTTTCAAAGACTCCGTTCGACCTTCGACATCGTCATTGTCGAAGGCGCGGGAGGGCTCCTCGTCCCGATAAGGGAGGGTTACCTGATGGCCGACCTCGCTTCCGAGCTGGATCTACCCCTGCTTATTGTCACACGCCCCGGCCTAGGCACATTGAACCACACGGCCCTTACGGTCGAGTCCGCGGGAAGGAGAGGCCTCGAGGTGACGGGGATTGTAATCAACCGTTTTCCCGCATCTCCGGGGCTTGCCGAACGCTCAAACCCCGAGATTATCGCGCGGATGACCGGAGCGCCTATCGCCGGGGTCTTTCCGCATGACCCCTCACTGTCCGTCGAGGAGGGTCTGATAGGCGGCATAATGGAGCTGGCCCGCCCTTCTTTCGCTCCCTCACTGGGCGGAGTATTCGACCTTCAGGAATTTTTGAGCCTGCTGTGATAGGCACGGCTTTTTCCCGCTAAAAAACCGAAAATTTTACCGTATTGCCTGTCTTCATATGTGTCCGCAGGGATTCGCATTTTAAGTGCGCGCGGCGGAACTTGACAGATTGCCTTGGTATGATATACATACTAGGCGTTTTTTGAGTACTTTGATGTAACTTTCCAAATGGACACACTCCAGAGCTAAGGTAAATAGGATGAGAAAATGGATTACATTGCTTTCAGTGCCCCTGCTGTCGCTGGCTATTTTTCTGGGCTTGTATTTTTTCGATAACGCTGAAAGCAGCAACAAAGGACCTGTTCAGCCGGTCAGGTTCAGCCATAAAATCCACGCCGGCGCCGAAAACGATCAGATACCTTGTCAGTACTGCCACAGTTTTGTAGACGTATCCCCGAATCCCGGGATTCCGTCGGTCCAAAAATGCATGGGCTGTCATACCCATATAGCGGGGCGCGACGTCGAGTACGATTTCGGCGGCACTACCATTAATTTACAGCAGGAGATAGCCAAGGTCAGGGAGTATTGGGCGAAGAAAGAGCCCATACCCTGGAACAAGGTCAATACGATGCCGGGCTATGTCCACTTCAATCACAAGAGGCACATAAAGCGCGGCTTCGAATGCGCTACCTGTCACGGCGACGTTGCAAACATGGATCAGGTCTATCAGGTAACCAGGCTCAACATGGGATTCTGTATCACATGTCATACGGAGAATGCCAAGGATCACGAGGAATTGGCTCGTTTGAAAGACTGTCTCTCGTGTCATTATTAATTGGAGGAGGAAATGTCTCAAGATAAAAAGGGCGGATTAAAGAGAAGGGATTTCCTGAAGATCATAGGAGTGGCCGGAGGTACGGCCGCGGTAGCGGGCGGGTGCTCCAATCCGGCCGAGCAGATCATCCCTTACGTCATACCGCCCGAAGGGATAATCCCCGGGGTCCCCAATTGGTATGCGAGCACCTGCCGCGAGTGTCCGGCTGGCTGCGGCATCATCGTCAAGAACCGCGAGGGGCGGGCGATCAAGGTCGAGGGTAATCCTAAAAACCCGATAAACATGGGCGGGAGCTGTGCTGAGGGACAGGCCATGCTTCAGGGGCTTTATAATCCCGACCGCATAAGGTCCCCGCTCAGCAGGAGCGACCTCGGAAGGCTCGAGCCTCAAGGGTGGGACAATGCCCAGAAGATGCTCACGGAAAAGATTGAAGAGGTCAGGAAGAAGGGCGGGAACGGAAGAATAGTGTTCCTGTCCGACCACAATGAAGGGACATTGGGGAACCTGATTGGAGACTGGATGTCGGCTCTGGGGGGAAAACACCTCACTTATGAAGCCTACTCGTACGAGCCGCTGAAAGAAGCGAACCGTATAGTATTCGGAATAGATAAGATACCTACATATAATATCGATAAAACCAAGTACCTCCTGTCGTTCGGGGCTGATTTTATTGAGACATGGCTGTCCCCTACCCTCTACGCGAGGCAGTTCAGCGAGATGCACGGGTATAAGGACAAATCCATGGGGAAGTTCGTCCACGTGGAGCCGAGGGCGTCGCTCACGGGCGTAAACGCGGACGAATGGGTCTCAATAAAGCCCGGGACTGAAGCGGTCCTCGCACTCGGAATAGCGAACGTCATAGTGAGCGAGGGCATGTCCGCTAACGGAGGGGGCGGATTCGCCGGCCTGCTCGGCGCGTATACGCCGGAAAAGGTTTCATCGGTTACTGACGTGCCGGTCGATACGATAAAGGAGATAGCCGGGGAATTCTCTTCCATGCAGCCGAGCCTGGCCATCGGAGGCGGCATCGCGAATACGTCGACGAATGCCACTGAAACCCTGGTCGCTATAAATATTCTTAATTACGTCGCCGGGAACGTCGGCCAGACGATTGATTTCGGGAACGCTCTTACGCTTTCCGGGGTAAGCACCTTTAAGGAAATTTCATCCCTCGTGGATTCGATGTCCAAAGGCGAGGTTGACCTATTATTTATATATAATGTAAATCCGGTATTTACACTTCCGAGGTCCCTCGGGTTTGAAGACGCGCTCGGCAAGGTCCCTTACGTCGTGAGCTTCTCTAGCTTCATGGACGAGACGACTGAGAAGGCAAACCTCATACTTCCCGACAGCACTACGCTCGAATCCTGGGGTGATTTCATCCCCGACGCAAGGGTACACGGGCTGATACAGCCTGTGATGACCCCGGTCTTCAATACCAGAAGCACTGGGGACGTGATACTTTCCGTGACTGCGCAGCTCGAAGGCCTGAAGGGCAGGTATACGCAGGTTTCTTATTACGATTATCTCAGGGATTCATGGAAGCGGGTCTGGACCAGCGTCACGGGGGGCGGTGATTTCGAGATGTTCTGGAACACCGCGCTCGAGAACGGCGGTATCTACAGGGACGTTACTCCCGTGCAGGTATCGGCGTCGGGCAATATATCAGGCGTAAGCTTCGGAGAACCCGAGTTCACGGGAGACGGGGATTTCTATTTCATGGCTTATCCGTCCTACAAATACTACGACGGGAGAGGCGCGAACAAGCCCTGGCTCCAGGAGCTGCCTGACGCGATAACAACCGGCGTCTGGGACTCCTGGGTCGAGATGCACCCTGATACGGCCAAAAGGCTCGGGGTTAAGCTCGGGGATTTCGTGAAGATAGAATCGCCCTACGGAACGATAGAAACGCAGGCTTACGTATATGAGGGGATAAGGCCGGATACCCTCGCCGTGATGATCGGACAAGGGCATACGAGTTACGGCAGGTATGCGAAAGACAGGGGCGTCAATCCCCTTTCTATTCTGCCTGTGTCCACCGATAAAATAACAGGAAGCTTCGCGTGGCTCACTACGAAGGTAAAGGCCTCCGGAACCGGCAGGAACGCGCAGTTCGTACAAACTCAGTACACGACAACGCAGCATGACAGGGACGTGGCGCAGATGGTCACTCTCACGGAGCTTGAGCACGGGCTCCATCACGAAGAGCACGAGGAGCCGGATTTCTATCCTCCTATCGAGTACGACAGGTATCACTGGGGCATGTCGATTGACCTCCAGAAGTGCACGGGATGCGGCGCGTGTATCACAGCCTGCTACGCCGAGAACAATATCCCCTTCGTCGGCAAGGAGCTTGTAGCGAAAAGACGTGATATGGCATGGCTCAGGATCGACAGGTTCTTCGAGAAATCGGACAATAAGGCCGGGTTCGAGACGAGGTTCCTCCCTATGCTCTGCCAGCAGTGCAATAATGCGCCTTGCGAGCCCGTATGCCCCGTATTTGCTACATACCACAACCCGGAAGGGCTTAACGGAATGATATACAACAGGTGCGTGGGAACGAGGTACTGCTCCAACAACTGCACTTACAGCGTAAGGAAATTCAACTGGTTCTCCTACAAGATCCCCGACCCCCTCAATTGGCAGTACAACCCGGACGTCACCGTGAGGGACAAAGGGGTCATGGAGAAATGCACGTTCTGCGTACAGAGGATCATTTACGCCAAGGACCAGGCTAAGGACAAGGGCAGGGACGTGCTCGACGGGGAGTTTCAGGTAGCGTGTCAGCAGTCATGCGCCTCGGGCGCGATCGAGTTCGGGAATTTAAAAGACCCTGAATCCAGGGTATCGAAGCTTTCACACGACGAGAGGGGATATAGAGTGCTCAATCAGCTTAACACGCAGCCGAACATCACGTATCTAAAAAAAGTCAAATGGGATAAGGCATAATGAGTGAACAGAATTCATTAACTTATGCGAAAGTTAACGAAGATGTAATACGGATGCTCGATAAGCCGACCGTCAAGTGGCTTGCGCTCTTCCTCCCTGTCCTGGGGTTCGTCGGCTTCGGTATGTTCTGCTTCCTGTATCAGGTATATACCGGGCTGGGTGTGGCCGGATACAGGCACCCTGTTTTCTGGGGCGTATACATTACGGACTTCGTTTTTTGGGTCGGTATCGCCCACTCGGGAACGCTGATTTCGGCAATACTTTACCTATTCAGGGCCAGTTTCAGGGTTTCAATATACAGGATCGCGGAAGCGATGACTGTTTTCGCCGTTCTGACCGCCGGGCTTTTTCCCATCATACACCTGGGGCGGCCGTGGTTTTTCTACTGGCTCTTCCCCTATCCGAACCAGCGGGAGCTGTGGGTGAATTTTAAATCACCGCTCCTGTGGGACGTATTCGCGGTCAGCACGTATCTTACCGTGAGCTCAGTGTTTTTCTTTGTTGGAATGATCCCCGACATAGCCGCGATAAGGGACAAGGTGAAAGAGGTCCCCCGGAAGATCGCATACACCATACTCTCGCTCGGATGGAAGGGTTCGAACTGGGAGTGGCTCCATTATTCGAGGGCCTATCTCTACTTTGCGGCGTTCGCCACACCGCTTGTTCTTTCTGTGCACAGCGTCGTGTCGTGGGACTTCGCCATGGCGAATCTCCCAGGTTGGCACACTACGATTTTCGCCCCTTATTTCGTGGCCGGAGCGATATTCTCGGGTCTCGGCATGGTGATAACCCTCACCATTCCGATAAGAAAAATCTTCGCGCTCGAGGATTACATCACACTCGACAATTACGACGGCATGGCGAAGATGATAATACTGACTTCGCTTATAGTCGGGTACGCGTACGGAGTCGAATTCTTCATGGCATGGTACAGTGGTAGCCCTGCCGAATGGGGACAGTTTTATTACAGGGTGACCGGCGAGTATGCGCTCTTTTACTGGATCATGGTAGTGTGCAACGTACTGATACCGATCCCCCTCTGGTTCAAGAGCGTCAGGAGGAATATCAAGGCTCTATTCATTATATCGATCTTCATTAACATAGGAATGTGGTTCGAGAGGTTCAATATCATCGTGATCTCGCTTTCTCAGGGGTTCGAGCCGGGCGCCTGGGGAATATATAAAGTGTCCTGGGTTGAGATGGGCATCACCGTTGGAAGTTTCGCCTGGTTCTTCATGTTCTTCCTCATATTTATTAAAACGCTGCCAGCTATTTCGATCGCCGAGCTGAAGGAAATTTTGCCTGTACCGAAGAAGGAGGCAAAACACCATGGATAATCAGGGAGTTCTGGGAATATTTTCCTATGTTGACCTCACCGTCAACGCGGTCAGGAAGCTTAAGGACGCGGGGTTCAAGAACCTCCGTGTTTTTTCCCCCGTGCCTAACCACGAGATAGAAGACGCGGTTGGAGAGCCCGAGAGCATAGTGCGGTTCTTTACATTGTTCGGCGCCATGCTTGGTACCGCGTGCGGCATCGGTTTTACCGTTCTTACCTCCTCGGACTGGCCGATTCAGGTGAGCGCCAAGCCGATAGTTTCGATACCGCCTTTCATCGTAATCATCTTCGAGCTCACGATTCTCATGGGTTCGCTCTCCACGCTTCTGGGACTACTCATAAATTCCCGTCTCAGAAGGAACGCCCCGAGGAACATGTACGATCCGAGGTTCACGGATGATAAATTCGGCGTAATGGTTACATGCGGCAAGGATAATGTGAAGAAGGTCGAAGATATACTAAATTCCCAGGGGGCCGAAGAAGTAAAATTCGACGGCGTTTAGTTGGACAGGCTGTCTCAGGAGGTACTACGGGATTGTCGGTTAAGAATATGAAATATTATGCGATGTTAATAGTGGTATCGAGCTTCATGGGAGCCGCCGGGGCGCATGCATTCCCCTGGAATTTCGATATGTGGCTTCAGCCCTCGATACAGCCCTATGAGGAGCCTATAGCCTACCCTGATCTCTCGGTCACGACGACGGGTCTGCGGATCGAGCCCCTCCCGAGAGAGCAGTACGAGAGCATGACTGCGAACCCCGTACCGGCCACGGCGGAATCGCTCAAGAACGGGGAGCATCTCTATAATACGTACTGCTTCGTGTGTCACGGCAAAGAGGGCAAGGGGGACGGGCCAGTAATTAAGAGGGGGTTCTACCCCATGAACCTGACGACTTCTGCTGTAGTGGCCAGGACCAACGGCTACATATACGCCTATATAAGATACGGCGGCAAGGTGATGATGCCGAGCTACCGCGAGAGCATAACCTCCGATGGCGCGTGGGACGTCGTGAATTATGTCAGGAAACTCCAGGGAAATCCGAATACCGTACCGGTTAAACCCCAGAACGGGAATACAGCAGAGGAGACCGCTCAGTAATATGGATCAGCATATAAGAGACGAAATACTCGCTAAAAGATCGAACATACCGATTCTGGGCATATACATTTTTCTTGTCATTGCCGTAGTCGGTTTCGGGACGTTCGTATCTCAGGTCATAGGGTCCGATCCCAGGGGCGCCTGGGAGGTATTCCTGATCAATTTCCTATTCTGGACCGGTATAGCCCAGGCGGGGGTTGTGTTTTCGTGCATACTCCGCATCACGAATGCGAGGTGGGCGAGGCCGCTTCTCCGCGTGAGCGAGGGTTTGGGCTCGTTTCTGCCAATATCCCTCATTCTGCTCCTCGTCGTATTCGCCGGGCGCGATTACCTGCTGCCGTATGCCACGGAACATTATCACCATCCGAAGGACGTATGGCTCAATATGAAGTTCGTTTTCGGCCGGGATGTCATCGGGTTCATCGTGCTTCTGATCGTGACTTCCTTTTATCTCTACTATTCCCTCAGGCAGGACCTGGGCGGCGTGAGCCAGAAGCTGAGCGGGATTGCAGGATGGATATCGTCGGGATGGACCGGAGAGGATGAGAGGAAGAGGGTGTGGGTCAAGATAGGCAAGTTCGCCCCTGCAGTAATAATTTTATACGCCCTTGTTTTCAGCTCTTTCGCCTGGGACTTCATGATGTCGCTCGACCCCCATTGGCTCAGCACTCTGTTCGGCCCGTTTTACTTCATGGGGAGCTTCGTCGCGGCTATAGGGACTACTATAATTTTCTCGATACTAATGAGGAGAAGGCTCGGTCTCGAGGATTATCTGAACGACAATCAATATCACGACATCGGGAAGCTCCTTCAGGGTTTTTCGCTCTTCTGGGTCTACCTGTTCTTCTCGCAGTTTCTCCCGATATGGTACGCGAACATGCCGGAAGAAACAGCGTTCGTAATCAAGAGGCTGCAGGATGAGCCTTTCAGGTCACTGGCATGGGCTGTGCTGACCTGCTGCTTCATTTTCCCCTTCGTTTCGCTGCTCCCGAGGACGAACAAGGTGGTGAAGCCGATAGTCGTATTCATCGCTTCGGTATCCCTGACCGGGTTCTGGCTGGAAAAGTATGTTCTAATTATTCCGTCGCTGTCCAATACCGTAGGATTAAGCCTGATACAGATACTTATAACGCTGGGCTTCCTCGGCGCATTCGTAATGACTTTCCTGATATTTATGAGGGCGTTTCCGTCAATTCCCGTCGGTGACCCGTTTTTCGGCGGGAAATCCGGTTCCGGAGGACACTAATGGACGAAAGACGATTGGATATGATATGCCAGGTGGCCGTCGCGGCTCTGTGTCTTGGCGTTGCGGGGTTTATATCGCTCATAGCGACTGTGGCCCTGTTCGGACCCCGGATCGCGCCCCTGATGAACAAGCTCCCCTGGTAGCGGGGGGGGAAGGCGCGGGCTCTCCCGTGCGGGTTTGGTTATCGGATAGCATCGTGTCCAGTCTGATTTATCCCGCCCTTTTTTCAGAAACAAACCATTTGACAGACCGCATTATAAGATGCAAAAATCATAAGTAGCAAATCCGAATAACGTGAGGGGTGCAGCATGGCCAAGAAACCGTCGGCCTCGGCAAAAACGAATAACGGGTCCAAACCCGCTAAAAAGAAAACCGGCCTTAAATTGACCAATGTTCTATACGAAAAAAAGGACAGAGTAGCGCGCGTGACGATCAACCGCCCGGAGGTGCGTAACGCCCTCAATACCGAGGTGCGTGAGGAGCTTGCAATCGCCATCGAGGACGCGTGGCTCGATGATGAGATAGGGGTAATCGTCCTTACCGGCGCGGGCGGCAAGGCGTTTTCAGCCGGAGGGGACCTCTCCTGGATAGTCGATCCCAAGAAAAAGGTCGACGCGAAGTACATGCTCGTTCATTACAGGCTCGCGACCGCAATGAGGTGCTGCGGGAAGCCCATTATCGCGCGGGTCGACGGCTACTGCGTCGGCGGCGGGAACGAGCTCAACATGCTCTGCGACCTGACGATAGCCTCCGATACGTCGATTTTCGCGCAGGCAGGGCCCCTCGTCGGCAGCGCGCCCATATGGTACGGCCTCCAGCAGCTCCAGCATTCGGTCGGGGACAAGAAGGCGAGGGAGATAGTTTACCTCTGCAACAGATACACGGCACAGGAAGCGATGAACATGGGGTGGGTCAATAAAGTAGTGCCCCAGGATAAGCTCGACGAGGAAGTGGACGCCTGGTGCCGGAGCCTTCTGGAGAAGAGCCGGCAGTCGCTCAGGATCGCGAAGCTGCAGATAAATTTCATATCCGACATGGCCCACCCGCAGATTACGCACGGGCTCGAGCTCGCGAGGTTTTTCATGAAAGCGCCTGAGATGGTCGAAGGAGCGACAGCGTTTCTGGAAAAGAGGAAGCCCGATTTCTGGGGTGTGGATTAAATACCTGAAGGCTGGGGGAATTGATGTCCAGAGAGGCGGAAATAAAGTTTCTGATAAAGCTCGACGATAAGGGCGCGCCAGAGGAGATTTACTGGAGCGCGAGCGATTCCGGCCTCGACGGCTACGTGCCCTGTGATTCGCTCATGATATCGGTGTGGGACCGGTCCGAGAAGAATACGATGAGCGTCGATCTCTGGACGAACGAAATGCAGGTGGGCGAGATGAACGCGCACTATTATTTCACGCTGATGAAGATGGCCGATACCTACTCTAGGGCTACGAGCAACCAGGAGCTCTCGGAGATGATACGCAAATTCGCGGGCGAGTTCGCCAAGAAAGTCGAGGACTTCGCCGTGAAGCCCGGCTGAGATCCGGCTTTTTCTCAAAAAGCCGATAACACCTCGCGCGCGAAGAATTTGAGTGTCGCGTGGTTCATTATGTCCGAGAAAAAAACGGTATATTTCGTAATCCCTTTCTTCTCGTTTTCTTCTATTTTTCTTATGCACTGCTCGGGCGTACCCACTATGCCCAGTTTTTCCACGTCCCCGAAAAACCCGTATCTCATCTGAGCCTTGGGGAGCTTTTCGGCAAGCTCTGCCTTGTCTTTAGCTAGAACGCAGACCGTCTGCTGGGATATCTTGATATCGCGTGGGTTCCTGCCGACCTCTCTGCAGTGGCCCACGAGAGCCTCCATCTTGGTATCGAATGACAGGGAGTGGTTGGCCGGGCAGTTCCATTCGTCCGCAAGCTCCGCCACGGCTCTCAGGAGATGCTTTTCTCCGGCTCCTCCTATGATGACCGGAGGGTGGGGCTTCTGTACGGGTTTAGGGTTACAGTAGGCGTCTTTAATGCTGTAGTACTTACCGTCGATGCTTGGCTTGTCCTCAGTCCATAGGGCTCTTATGATTTTTACGGATTCTGAGAGTTGTTTTATTCTTGTTACGGCGTCCGGGAAATCGTATCCGTAGGCCCTGTATTCGGACTCGGACCAGCCGGCGCCTATCGCGAACTCGAGCCTGCCCCCGCTGATCACGTCGAGTGTGGCCGCCATTTTTGCGAGCAGGGAGGGCGGCCTGAACGAATTGCAGAGCACCATCGTGCCGAGCCTCACGTTCGAAGTAGCGGTTGAGAGGGCGGACATTAGAGTCCACGATTCGAAGATGTCGAGGTCGAGGCCCCCCATGCCGAGTATGTGGTCGTAAAACCAGACGGAGTGGTATCCGAGCTCGTCGCACAGCTCCGCCGTTTTCCTTATATCCGCGAATTCGATCTTCTGCTGGCGCAGCATTACGCCGAACTCTATTCTGGGCATTATTATTCCCCCCGCGTTTTGGAAAATTTCCGGAAGAATCACTTTAACAGAACGCCGCCGGGGATTCAAATATTTCTTCACGCGTATTTCCCGGGTTTGACACGGTGTTTGAAATGCTATAATTTTAGTTGCCGAAAAAGCAGGAGGACCATCATATATGAAAACAGGATTCTTAAATTTATTATCTGCCAGGAAATTCGTTCAGTCCAACCCGGCGGCGGTTCTGTTTTTGGCCGTTCTGCTGATTCCGTCGCTGATTCTTATGGCGGGGTGCAAGCAGGCGGGTTCGGAGCAGGGACAGACTGAAACGAAAAAAAGCGAAGCGGAAGGAGGCAATCCCATGGTTATAATGTCGACCTCGAAAGGGGATATCAAGATCGAGCTTTTTAAAGACAAGGCTCCGATAACAGTCGAGAACTTTCTCTCATACGCTAATGACGGTTTCTACGACGGGACCATCTTTCATCGTGTTATACCGAATTTCATGATTCAGTGCGGAGGGTTCACGCCCGACTTCAATCAGAAGGCCGTGAAATCCCCGATCAAGAACGAGGCCAAGAACGGGCTCAAGAACGAAAGGGGCACGCTCGCGATGGCGAGGACTCAGGTCGTGGACAGCGCCACGTCTCAGTTCTTTATCAACCTCGTCGACAACAGCTTCCTCGATAACGGAGTGAGGGATTACGGGTACGCCGTATTCGGCAAGGTGATCGACGGCATGGACGTGGTGGATAAGATCGCCGCGGTCGAGACCGGCAACAACGGCATGTACGGGGACGTCCCCAAGGAAGTCATAGTCGTTAATTCCGTCAAAGTCGTGGAAGAAAAGTAGAAAAAAGCTTCACAGGGATTTACTTTACTTCGGTCACGAGCACTCCCCTGAAGCTCTTTCTGTGGATGGGGCAGGGGCCGTGCTTCCTTATAGCTTCCAGGTGCTCTGGCGTGGGGTACCCCTTATGCGACCTGAAATTGTATTCAGGGTAGATCTCGTGGTATTTGTCCATAATCTCGTCCCTTCTGACCTTTGCCACAATCGAAGCCGCCGCGATGGAGCAGCACTTGGAGTCCCCTTTGATTACAGTTTTCTGAGGGATGTGGAGCGACGTCCTCTGGTTGCCGTCGATGAGGAGGAAGTCGGGCTTCCTTACGAGATTGCCGACCGCGATCTCCATTGCCCGGAGGGAGGCCTTCAGTATGTTTAGGCTGTCGATAGCCTCGTGGTCCACTACGCCGACCGCAAGATCCACCGCATGGATTATTATCATCTCCAGGATGCGCACCCTTTGCGGGTGCGTTAATTTCTTCGAATCGTCGAGACCGTCGATCGCAAAGGTTTCCGGAAGGATCACGGCCGCCGCAACGACGGGTCCGGCGAGCGGCCCTCTCCCGGCCTCATCGACCCCGGCGGGTATTCTCCCCTCGGCCCAAATTCGTTTTTCCATCTCGTGATCCGGGGGGCTCATATCCTCCTTGGTTTGACCCCGATCCCCGTTGTTTAGGTTATGTCGGCGATACTTGATATTCTCACTGTCTGAGAAATGATTTTTTCAATTAATGATCCCGTAATCCGTGAGCGCTTTCTTGAGCTCAAGGTAATTATTTCCCGACATTTGGCAGAGCGGGTACCTGTATTCGTAGGCGATTTTATCCATCATGCTGAGCGCGGCCTTGACCGGGATAGGGTTCGTTTCGATAAAGAGCGCGTCGTTTAGCGGCAGGAGCCTGTAATGCAGGTCTCTTGCCTTGTCGATCTCTCCCTTGATATAGTGCTCGTAGAGGTCCGCCACGTCTCTCGGGGCGACGTTTGCTGTTACCGTAATGAAACCCCGCGCGCCTATTGCGAGCAGCGGAAAGTTGAGTGCGTCCTCTCCCGAGTAGAGTAAAAAGTCTCTTCCGCACAGATAAAGTATCTTGCTTGCCTGCATGAGCGAACCCGAGGCCTCCTTCACCCCGATTATATTCTTACAATCCTGCGCGAGTCTCAGGATCGTCTCGGGGTTCATATTGACGCCCGAGCGTCCCGGTATGTTGTAGAGAATGAGCGGGATGCGGACCTGTGTGGCTATCTGCTTGAAGTGGAGATAAAGCCCTTCCTGCGTAGGCTTGTTGTAATAAGGTACCACGAGCAGGGCCGCGTCCGCCCCTATCTGCTCCGCGAAGCGAGTCAGCCTGATCGCTTCTTTCGTGCTGTTCGATCCCGTCCCGGCTATAACAGGCACGCGTTTCCTGACTGCCTTGACCGTGAGCTCTATGACGCATTCGTGCTCTTCGTGCGAAAGGGTCGGGGATTCACCCGTCGTACCGCAGGGCACGATACCGTGCGTGCCGTTCTCGATTTGAAATTCGATGAGCTTTTTGAACGCGTCTTCGTCGATCTTGCCGTTTTTAAACGGTGTAACAATTGCGACTAGTGAGCCGTGAATCATTGAAAAGCCTCCTTCTGCTGGCTGCATTTCATTATATTGTAGCTGCGGTGTAAATCAAGGAATCGGCCTCTTGGACTGATCGGGTACTTTGGGAACCGGGCTTTATCCGGTGTTCGGCTGTTGTTAAGTATAGTGTAGTTTCGCTCCGCATTCCGAACAATAATGGCTTCCGCCGAGGATACGGCCACCGCATGCGCTGCAGTGAATGTATCCGCCTTCCGGTGAATCCCCGAGCATAACTCTCGCGTTCCCGATCGCTTCGTTTATTAATTCTTCGAGGCCCGCGCAGTGGGGTGAAGCTTGTTTCGGGAATTCTATAATATCTTCATGGCCGGGAGAGGTGATAGTGATTCTGAGCTTTGAATAATCAAGCTCGTAAAATATCTGCGAAATGCCTGACAACGGTATGTCCCTGAACCTCTTGAACTCCGACGAGTTCCTGGCGATTATTATCCTGTGGTTCGTTAGAATGAACCAGGTATGAAAGTACGTATTGCTGTCGATGAATTTGGGAGCCTTATATATAACCCTCCAGTTTAGGAGAGTAACGAGTATGCTCTCTTCTTCCTTTATGTACTTCTCGACGCCTTTTCTTATCCCTTGAGGGAGCTCGGAACATTTTTTCGCATCTAACATCCCCATGATGTTTTTCACTGCGCTGACGATCGCCATCAAATGTAGTCCCGTATAAGAAGCTCCGCAATCTGTATCGCGTTTAATGCCGCCCCCTTTCTGAGCTGGTCTCCCACGACCCAGAAACTGAGCCCCGCCGGTACAGTATAATCCTCCCTTATCCTCCCCACAAGACATTCGTCCCTGCCGGCGGCATCGATCGGCATCGGGTATTTGAGGTTCTGCGGCTCGTCGACCACCTTGACCCCCGGGAACTTACGGAGCGCCTCTCTCGCTTCCCCGACCGTTATCCTCTTCTCCGTCTCGATGTTGACGGAAACCGAGTGCGCCCTGAATACGGGCACCCTGACGGTCGTAGCGGTTACGGCTATTGTGTCGTCCTCGAGGATCTTACGGGTCTCGTTATGGAGCTTCATCTCCTCCTTCGTATACCCGTTCTCGAGGAAGCTGTCGATGTGCGGGAGGAGGTTGAACGCGATCTGGTGCGGGAACGTCCGGGCTGTAATTTCCCGGGAATCGGCCCATGCCAGCGTCTGGCTGCGGAGCTCTTCTATGGCCTGGGCCCCTGCGCCCGAGACGGCCTGGTAGCTCGACGCGACGACCCTCTTTATTCTGCCCAGGTCGTGAAGGGGCTTGAGCGCCATGATTGTAACCGCTGTTGTGCAGTTGGGGTTCGCAATAATGCCTCTTTTCTTGTATCCGGCGACCGCGCGGGGATTTATTTCCGGCACTACGAGCGGTATGTCTGCTTCCATGCGGAACGCGGAGCTGTTGTCGATGACGACTGCCCCAGCGTCCACGGCGGCAGGGGCGAATTCCTTGCTCCTCGACCCTCCTGCGGAAAAGAGCGCTATATCAATGCCGCCGAATGAGTTCTCGTCGAGCTTTTTTATTTTTACGGCGCCGCCGTTGTATTCGATTTCCTTCCCCTCCGACCTCTCGGACGCAAGGAGCCTTAGCTCCCCGACGGGGAAATTCCTTTCCTTCAGAATGCTCATCATTTCCTGTCCTACTGCTCCCGTCGCTCCTACAATTGCGACATTGTAACCGCCACTCTTCATTTCTTCCTCCGGATTTAATCGCGTAATACCGGTGCAGGCCGCCGGCAATATTTTTTTTCGATCCCGCTTACTTTATCGATGTTATTTCTTTCATTCTCATCGGGGCCCGAGGAGAACCAGGCATCCAGTATCTCTCCGGCAACGACCGTGGAAGTGGCCCTCAAGCTCATGGCGAGAACGTTGGCGTCGTTCCATTTCCTTGCCCCTTCCGCTGTCCTTGCGTCCGTGCAGAGGGCGGCTCTTATTCCGGGCACTTTGTTTGCAGCGATACTGACCCCGGTCCCTGTCCAGCAGAGGAGTATACCCTGATCGCAGGCCCCCTCCCTGACCCTTTCCGATACACTCTGGGCTACATCCGCCCACCCGAGCTTCTCGCCTTTGAGCGGCCCGTGGAGCTCGACTTCGACACCCTTTTTCCTGAGCTCCTCTATTACAAAGTCAGTCAGATATGTTTTCTCGTCGCTGCCGACCGCTATCTTCATGAAATTGGCCTTATGTCACTCATTCTCAAGTATTTTAAATGCGTTGCATCAAGTCTTCAAGCTCCGGAGGAAGAACTCCTTGCCTGCCGCAAATAAAATCCTGTCCTGCGGGCCCATTCCGAGCATTAATTGTACCGGTATTCTGCACGGACACGGTGCACTTCCTTGCGGTTTCTTCGGGGCAACGGCAATAACGGCGTCCTACTTCATTATTGCGAACAGGTATCTCGTGGCCGTATATCCCAGAACCAGCATGGCGATGCCTATTATATTGCTCCCGAGGACATTCAGCAGCACGTACCCGAGTTCATTTTCTCTCAGCAGATTAAATGTCTCGAGTCCGTACGCAGAGAACGTCGTATAGGCGCCCAGTACCCCAATGAACAGGAACGACCTGAAATGATGGGGAAGAGAAAGGTTCTCGACCATCTGCCAGAGGACTCCGATCACCAGGCATCCGGAAATGTTCACGACGAAGGTCCCCCAGGGGAATGTCCCGTCGACGCGGTAATAAATGTAGCTCGTTACCGTAAATCTGAGCAGCGCTCCGACCGCTCCCCCTATCGCGATTAATATTAAAGTAGTCATGGTTACTGCGGACTATTATATCTGTTTAAGTAGTTTACGGGCATGATAGAATATTATGCGACATTTCTACATTATGGAATTTGTCGTTTACTGGAAGTAAATTTAACGGAATGAATCGGCGGTGTGATTAGAAGATGTCCTGGAACCCGGAGCTCTATCATAAATTTCGGTCCGAGAGGTTCGCACCTTTCGAAGACCTCATAGGGCTGATAGCAGTCAGGGAAGGGCTCTCGGTCATAGATCTAGGTTGCGGCACGGGCGAGCTGACGTCCATGCTTGCGGACCGCCTGCCCGGCAGCGACGTGCTCGGAATCGATTCCTCTCCAGAGATGCTCGAGCATGCCAAGTCAAAAGAGAAGGAGAGACTAAGGTTCGAGTTGAGGACGATAGAGGATGTATCCGGGGAATGGGACCTGGTTTTCTCAAATGCCGCCATACAATGGGTCGAGGACCACGCCATGCTGATCCCGTCGCTGTTTGCCCTGGTAAGTCCCGGGGGACAGATTGCGGTTCAGCTCCCTTCCAACCACCCCCACGAAACTCAGATGCTGGTGCCAGAGGTCGCTAAGGAACCCCCGTTCGCGGATGCGCTCAAAGGATGGTCGCGGAAATCCCCCGTACTGTCTATAAACGCTTATGCGGAGCTCCTGTTTCAAGCCGGGGGAATGAACATTAATGTATTCGAGAAGGTCTTCCCGCACGTGATGAGGGATACCGATGCCGTTACCGACTGGCTTTCAGGTACTATGCTGAGGCCTTATTTCGATCGTCTGCCCGAGGAGCTGCACGGCCGGTTCCTGGATAGATACAGGGAGAGGCTCCGGGAGATCTATCCGTCCGATCCGGTGTTCTATCCGTTCAGGCGAATATTCTTCTCGGCGATGAAAACGAATTTGCACGGATAGGAAGACAAGCGGCGCACTATAGGCGTAAGGAGGCGTAAATGCCTGAAAAGAGATTCTCGAAAAGAGAGGCCGTCGAGTTCGGATGGCGGACGATGAGGGCGAACTTGCCTGTTTTTCTTATATACCTCGTCGTTTCGATGCTTGCGGGTTTTTTCTTCAGCGGGTTTGCCGGACTATTTGAAAAACGCCTGCCCGTGCTGTCCCTCATTTTCAACCTCGGGTACATCCTCCTGACGATTGCGATAAACATCGTCGGGATCAAAATTGCGCTCAAGTTCTGTGATAATGACCAGAGGGCTATAGAGCAGGTAATATCGTTTACCCCTTCCCAGTTCTTAAAGTTCGCCGCCGGGTATATACTCTACAGTCTCCTCGTCGCGGCGGGCTTGATATTGCTCATAGTCCCGGGCCTGTTCTTTATGGTCAAGTACCAATATGCCGTCTATTTCCTTGCCGACAAGGATACGGGCATAAGCGAAGCGTTTCAAATGAGCTCCGCTATAACCGGAGGCATCAAGTGGGAGCTCTTCGTGTTCCTGATATTGTTGTCGTTGATCAACATGGCGGGCGTCATATGTTTCTTTGTGGGTCTAATCGTCACCATACCCGTAACCATGGTCGCAATGGCGTACGTTTATAGAAAGCTGTCGGGCTTCCCTGCGGCGGAAACACTAAATCCGTTTCAGGCACCTCGTCGTGCGGTCTGAGTCTAATCTATAAAGAGGTCGGTCCGGGAATTGAGCAAGGTCTACAAGCACACGCAAATCGGGTACCTGATGATTGTTATTATAGGGACCGGGCTATACTTATTGCTGAACTTCTTCTATCTCCATGGTTTCAATACGCTCCTCGTCGCGGTCTTTGCGGTGCTCGCTGTCTGCCTGGTCTTATTTGCCGCGTTGACGGTCAAAGTCGACAGCCGGGAGGTGTCCCTGCGTTTCGGGATAGGGTTAATACGAAAGAAATTCCCCGTAACCGGGATCGAAGCGGCGGGGATTGTCAGGAACCCCTGGTATTACGGATGGGGGATCAGGAAGACACCCGACGGCTGGCTCTATAACGTATCCGGCCTGCTGGCGGTGGAACTCCGTATGAAAAGCGGAGAGAAATACCGGATCGGGACGGACGATCCCGTAGGGCTCCTGAAAGAGATCGAAGCGGTTATGGGCGAAAAAAGTCGCGAACAGTAGTCTTCTTATGGAAGATCAATTCAAACTCAGGGTGGAAACCAATCTGGATCTCGAGCTTCTCGAGGAAGGGCACGCCGGGGAGCTATTCGCCCTGACTGACAGGAACAGGGCATATCTGCGTAAGTGGCTCCCCTGGCTCGACAGCAACAAATACCTTCAGAATACTGTTGATTTCATTCAATACAGCAGAAAACAATATGTAGAGAACAACAGCCTGCAGCTATGCATCAGGTACGACGGCGATCTGGCCGGGCTGATAGGCTTTCACAAGGTCGATTGGCTGAATCATTCGACGAGTATCGGTTACTGGCTTGCTGAGGATTGTCAGGGCAAGGGTATTATGACCGCCTCCTGCCGGTGTCTTTTGGACTATGCCTGCGGCAACCTCGGCATGAACCGTGTCGAAATCAGGTGCGCGAGCGAGAACATACGGAGCAGGGCCGTTCCTGTAAGGCTTGGGTTCACGGAAGAGGGATTGATACGACAGGCCGAGTGGCTCTACGACCATTATGTGGATCATGTCGTTTACGGCCTGCTGAGATCGGAATGGGAGCGCGGGCGGTGAATTGTAGCCGGGACGCATCGCGCCTCACATGTGCCATACGAAAAACCCTCCCAAATCCTGTGAAGGAAGCGGGAGGGTTTAAGAGAAGCAAAAGGCAAGATGTAGTTAAGCTAGGAAAAAAGTACTATTATCAAACCCGCGAATATAGTTGAATATAACGCCAGATCTGCGAACCCGTATGTATTATTCATTCACTATCCTCTCCACAAATCATATTCTATTAAGACATATCCCATCAAGGTTTAATTTCTGATATTTTAAAAGATTGATTGCGAGGGCGATCTTCATACTTTAGTCTTAATGCTTAAGTAGGTGTTGACCGTACGATTGCCAGCGTGGCGGGTCTGCGTATGTCCGGTTTTAGAGGTAAAGCATGTTATCCGGACGGGTGTATCGGAGGAATCAGGGTTTTTTCGAGATGATGAGGTGGTTGGCTGCCTTGCCTTCGTCGATAAGCCGCAGGTATGTGTCGAAATACTCTATGTGATAATCGGTATTCTCCCTGCCCTGCTTACGATTATAAAGGACTAATTTTAGTAATATGTTATTTCGCGCTCATCCCTCCGTCCACCGAGAGCATGGTCCCCGTTATGAATTTGATCCTATCGTCGCAGAGATACAATACCGCGTATGCTATTTCCTCGGGTTGAGCCAGTCGGCCTATGGGGTGTACCGATATATAGCGCTTTTCACCGAGATCCCTGTTTCCCCACTCCTCGAACAGCTCGTCCATCATGGGTGTGTATATGGTCCCGGGGCAGACGGCGTTTACCCTGATCCCTTTATCCGCGTACTCTAGAGCCATGCTCCTCGTGAGCTGGTTCACGGCGCCCTTTGAAGCGCTGTATGCGGCGAATCCCGCGGGGGACGCCTTGAGACCCAGTATCGACGAGTTATTCACGATCGAGCCGTCGCCCTGCCTGATCATGTGGGGGACCGTATGCTTGGACATTAGATAAACGCCTTTAACATTCACATCGAAAGTCTCGTCCCACATATCGGTATCCGTCTCGTGCGTGTTGGATTTGTAGCAAACCCCGGCGTTATTGAAAAGGATGTCTATGCGTCCGTACTTGCCGAGCGTGCTTTCTACGGTCTTTATGCAGTCAGACTCGCTTGAGACGTCGCTCACCCGGCAACTTATCTCCGCCCCGGCGCCGCTTATCTCATCGGCCGTTTCTAATAGCGTTTCTTCCGTTCTCCCAGTGATGACGACGTTAGCCCCCTCCCGGGCGAAAAGCCGGGCTGTCGCCTTTCCGATCCCCGTCCCGCCCCCAGTGATTATGGCCGTCTTGCCTTTTAGTTTCATGTCGTCTGCTTATTGCGGCTGATGATAAGTATGTATGAGTCGGGTGTTTTATCAATACGGATACCGTTCGCCATACCGGCGGGCGATGTAATCCTGTGTCTTTCGGCTCCCCCGCTATTTAGTTTTTTTCCCGTTGTTTTATAATCTCTTATCTTAATTTGCCCGGAAGGGATTTATAATTGGTAATATCCGGAATCCCAGTTAAGAAGAGAGGATGATAATATGACAAATTCTTCCGAAAATAAGTCCCGTTTCAGTGACCCGAAAAACATAGCTATAGCGCTACTTGTCCTGATAGTCCTCGTAATGGGGCTCCTTCTGGCCAAGAACAACCTCCCGCTCACGGGGGCGAAGAAGGTATTGACCGAGGTTAGCGGCGGAGTCTCGGTCGTCGAGGTCAAATTCGATACACAGGACAACACTTTTGTCGACATCATATTCAACAAGCCCATTGGGAAGAGCGAGGAGGGGGAGATACTGGGACGGGATCCGGCCGTCATCAATCCCCCGGTGAACGGCTCCTGGACCTGGAAGACGCCCAACGTGCTGAGCTTTCAGGCGTCATACAGGTTCAATATGGCCACGGACTATACGATAACTCTCAAGCCCGGCAATTTTCTGAAGCCGGGCCAGTCGCTCGGGGGAAAGACCGTATTCGAGATACGCACGGACAAGTTCAAGATCGAGCAGGCCACGGTCGAGGAAGACCCCGTACCTGACAAGAAGAATACGGTGACGCTCGTCGGCACGCTCGATTTCAACTACACGGTCGACCCTACGGTGGTGGCCAGAAAAATCAGCCTGGTCGAGCTCCCCGCGGAGAAAGGCGGAGAGGAAAAGCTTATTCCGGTCAAGCTGATCACCGACTACTGGAACACGACTATCAAGTGGAGTAGCGATCCGATAGAAAAGATGGCTCAGGAAAGGGAGCTCAGGCTCATCATAGTGGGCGACCTCACGCCCGCCGAAGGCAACGTGGCGCTCGGGGACGATTATGTCGAGAAGATAATGCTCGGATCGAAAGACAAGCTGGCGGTGAGGAGTGTCGAGCCCAAGTCCGAATACCCCAGGTCATCGCTCGAGCTGGGTTTCTCTTCCTCGGTGAGTCCCGACATAGCGGCAGATTACATTTCGGTCGACCCCAAGGTGAAATATACCGTGAAAAGGGTACAGAACGATCTTATACTGACCGGGGATTTCGTGCCCGGGACCAAATACCAGCTCGCTATAGCCAAGGGGCTGCCCGCCCTCGACGACGCCGTGCTGAGGGAGGACTACAAGAAGGAGATCCAGTTCTCGGATCTGGCCCCGAAGCTCGAATTTGAGAGCCCGGGGATGTTTCTCGACTCAAAGGGCACCCATGCCGTGGTGCTGAAATCGATAAATATGGAAAGCGTCGAGCTGACGGTAGACCGCGTGTATCTGAACAACATCTTCTTCCTCTTCCAATCCTACGGATACTCGGTCTGGAGGGACGAATTTTACCAGGGCACAGTAGGGGATTTCATGGGCGGCCGCGTCTCCGAAGAGCTCGATTATAAAATAGCCAACAAGAAGAACCAGGAAGTATCGACAGTCCTCGATCTCAAGAAGTACATACCTGCGGACGAACCAGGTCTCTATCAGGTCGGCGTCCTGCCATCGGGGGAGTACCAGGGGGTGCAAAAGTGGGTGCTCATCACCGACATAGGAATCGTAGCCAAGAAGGGTAAGGACGATTTCCTTGTTTGGACCTCGTCGTTTTCGAATCTCGCGCCCGTTGCGGGAGCGGATGTCAGGGTGATCAGCAGCCAGAACCAGCTTATCGCGAGGGGGGCGACGGACAGCAAGGGCATATTCAGGGCGGCAGGCCTCACGCAGAAATTCATGGATAACAAACCATACATGGTGACCGTTCAGAATGGGGCCGATTTCAGCTTTTTAATTCTCGACAACATGGGAATTGACACGTCGGGACTCGACGTAGGGGGGGCAGTGCCTTCAGCGCAGGGATACACCGCCTACGTGTACGGAGAGAGGGATATATACCGCCCCGGCGAGACCGTGGAGGGTGTCGCGATAGTGAGGGACTCCAACCTCAATACGCCTTCCCCGATGCCGATCGTGCTCAAGCAGAAAGACGCAAGGGGGCGGGAGGTAAAGACGATAAAGGAAACTTTAAACGAAGCGGGGCTCGTATCGTTTTCAATACCGATACCGGAGTTCGCCCCGACGGGGAACAATACGATCGAGGTGCTCGTCGGCGAGGAGCTCGTAGGGCAGTACCTCTTTCAGGTGGAAGAGTTCATCCCGGACCGCATAAAAGTTAAGGTCGAGACTGAAGAGGACAACGTCCCTCTGGGAAAAGAGCTCGACTACGACGTAAGGAGCTCCTATCTCTTCGGTCCCCCCGCTTCGGGACTCTCCGTCCAGACGCTCGTAGACCTTGTGGAGAATCCGTTCCTTCCGGAGGGTTATGACGGGTATGTCTTTACCAACCCGGACAGGAAATACGATTCCAAGGAGATCTTCCGCGCGGAAAGCTATCTCGACGCGGAGGGCGCAAAAAAATTCACCGTGAAGATACCCGAAGGTCTCAGGCCTGCCTCGTCCCTTCAGGCGCAGATATCGGCGCGCGTCCAGGAAACCGGGGGCCGCGGTGTAAACTCGCTCAGGCGTGTCAATGTCGATCCGTATCCCTATTACCTGGGGCTCAAGCGGAAGACCCCTGACGAATATGCTGAGCCCGGCAAGGAAATAGAGTTCGAATACGTCGCTCTCGCTCCGAAAGGCGAAGGCACGGAAGAGGTAAAAACCGGGGGGTTGAAGGCCGAGTTCTATAAGGACGTGTGGAACACGGTGCTGAGGAGGACGTCTACGGGGAATTACAATTACGAATCAAAGCGCGATTCCGTGCTGTTGAATTCCATGACAATCGACAGCGGGGCGTCCAAAGGCAGCTTCGTTTTTACTGCCCCCGAATTCGGGAGCTACAGGGTGGTCCTGACCGACCCGAAGGGAGGGGCCTCAACGCAAGTTCAATTCTACGCGAGCGGATGGGGCTTTTCGCCCTGGGCGGTCGAGAACCCGGCGCGCATAGACCTCGGGCTCGAGAAGACTGAGTACATGCCCGGCGAAAAGGCGAGGCTTCAGGTGCGCGCGCCGTTCTCGGGGAAACTGCTCATTACAGTCGAGCGGGAAGGTGTGTACTACACCGAGACGCATACACTCGACGGCAACACCGCGACAATAGAAGTCCCGGTCAGTGAGAAATACAGGCCAAATTCGTACGTCACGGCCACGCTTGTCAGGGGCGTAAAGGAGCTCGAGCCCGGCTCGGCGGGCAGGGCGTTCGGAGCCATTCCCATAAACGTGGACCGCACGGCGAACAAGATAGACGTCAAAATCACGGCGCCCGAGGAAATCAGGCCCCTCACTCCCTTGGAGATAGGGGTCAATACACTTCCGGGCGCGACAGTAACGATTGCGGTGGTGGACGAGGGGATACTGCAGCTGATAGACCAGAAAACCGCCGACCCGTTCACGTACTTTTACAGGAAGCTCGCGCTCGAAGTGGCAGCTTACGACACGTTCTCTCTCCTTTTACCGGACGTGTCACTCGGCTTGTCCCCTCCGGGAGGCGGGTTCGGAGCGAGGAAGGAGATGCAGTTCCTCAGCACCCAGGGCATAAGGAGGGTAGAGCCGGTAGCCTTCTGGTCGGGCGTGCTGAAAACGGACGCCCAGGGGAAGGCCGTGTTCAAATTCGATACGCCGCAGTTTCAAGGGGCTGTACGCATTATGGCGGTAGCCGTAAGGGGCGAGGAATTCGGATCGTCCGAGAAATTCACCCGCGTGAAATCCCCTATAGTCCTGCTCCCGACAGCGCCGAGGTTCTTTTCGCTGAACGAAAGCGTCGTCATTCCGGTCTCCGTCAGGAACGATACGAAGAAGGACGGCGTATTCACCGTAAATACGGCTATAACCGGGCCGGGCTCCGTCGCTCAAATGAAAAGCGGTACCGATGCGGAGAAGCCGACGGAAAATGCAAAGGAGGCAAAAATAGAAGCCGAGATTCCTGACGGGGGAGAGAAGACACTTTACTTCGTCGTGGATACGGCTGACGAAACAGGGGCGATAAGTCTAAATATCACCGCGTCGGGTAACGACGAATCGACTAGTTCCGAAATGGATGTTCCGGTTCTCCCCGACCTCCCCATGAACAGGTCGGAGAACATCGGCAGCATAAAAAATGCCGATACGGAGCTCGCAATCGACAATGCAGAATCTTACCGCGCCGGGACTGTAAACAGGGAACTCTATATAAGCAAGCTCCCTCTTATACAGTTCTCCGGGAAGCTCGAATACCTGCTTCAGTACCCGTACGGCTGTCTCGAGCAGGTCACCTCCCGGGTATTCCCGCTCATATACCTGTCCGACATAGTGAAGGAGATCGACCCGGATGTCTTTAAGAAAGCCGACCCTGCCGCTATGGTGCAGGAAGGGATAAGGCAGATAGGCACGATGCAGGTGGCTGGGGGGGGCTTTTCGCTCTGGCCCGGCGGTGTCGAGCCCGAGCCGTGGGTGAGCATATACGCCGCGCATTTCCTCGTCGAAGCCCGCAAGGCAGGATATTTCGTCGACGACTCCCTCTATTCGGGAATGATCGAATATCTCAAGAACGTAGCCAGGGCAAAGCCCGATTACAGCACAGGGGAGCTCGAGAGGGCTGTCTACGCGTTATACGTCTTGAGCCGAGACGGCAAGCCCGATATGAGCACCATGGATTTCATCAGGGACCGACACATGGGCGAGCTCACAGTAGAATCGAAGGCGCTCCTGGGCGGCGCATACGCCGCGGCGGGGAACGCGGCCGCGCTCGAAGAGCTGCTCAAGGGCTTAAACGACGTGGAAGAGGTCGCGAGGCAGACGGGCGGGAATTTCAATTCCACTATCAGGAATCGCGCCATACTTCTTCTCGCGATACTCGACGTCAACCCCGAGGACCCGAGGGTCCCCGCTCTCGTCGAACGGTTGTCGAGGGACGCACAGCTGAACGCGTGGTGGACGACACAGGAGAGCTCTTTCGCTCTCCTGGCAATAGGCCAGTTCGTAAAGAGACAGAGTGAGACCCCGCCATACACAGGGAAGGTGTATGTGGGCGGCGAGGAAAAAGCGACGTTCAGCAGCGAAGCGATCTTGAGTATCACTGACATTACGGGAGACAAACCAGTTAGCATCAAGATGAACGACGGGTTTAAGGAAGGGAGCGCATTCTATACCTTAGTTACGAGCGGTTTCCCGACCAGAAAAGGGTTCAAGCCCGTACAGGACGGGCTCCTCGTGGAAAGGGAATTCCTCACGAGGGACGGCGCTCCGCTCGATCCGAATAACATTGTGCAGGGCGACCTGGTCGTGGTCAGGACAAAGATACAGAGCGCGTCCGGAAGTCTCCAGAACGTGGTCATAGAGAATCTGCTGCCTTCCGGGTTCGAGGTGGAAAACCCGAGGCTCAAAACGACGGAGACGCTCTCGTGGGCGACCGGGGACAGCGTAGAGCCTGCATACCTCGACATAAGGGACGACCGGATACTCATTTTCACGGACCTGCCGGACGCCAAATGGTACAACTACTACGCTCTCTTGCGAGTCGTCAATCCCGGAACGTTCACGGTCCCGCCCATCCAGGCCGAGGCGATGTATTCGCCGAATGTCAGGTACACGGGAAAGCTCGAGAACCCGTTTGTGGTCAAGATGAGACAGTAGCTGCGCGTATAGCGGGCACGTCGGATTACCATACGGAGATGTGAAGATATGCAGAGAGATGCCGGGCGATTAAAAAAAATTGCAGCGATAGTTGTTCTGTCGTCGTCCGCATCCGTTCTCTCGGCGCTGCTCCTTTTTTTCGCGCTCGATTTCATTATGCCGTTTCCTGTGGAAACCCTGCGAAGGGAGCCGACCGCCGTGATCACGGACAAGGACGGCAGGCCGCTAAGGTTCTTTCTGCCCGCGGACAAGCGATGGCGCTTCCCCGTGAAGCTCGCGGAGGTTTCCCCGAGGCTTGTAGAAGCCGTGATTGCCTCGGAGGACAGGTGGTTCCGCAGTCATCCGGGCGTAAACCCTTTGGCTCTTATCAGGGCCCTTTACAGCAATTTAAAAGAAGGAAGGGTCGTATCGGGCGCATCGACCATCCCCATGCAGATCGCCCGTATGTCCGACCCCAAGCCGAGGAATATCTTTTCCAAAGCCTTAGAGGCCTTCCGCGCACTTCAATTAAAACGCATATTCAATGATGACGAGCTCCTTGAAATCTACCTCAACCTGGCCCCGTACGGCGGCAATATAGAAGGGGTTGGGGCGGCGTCATATTTTTACTTCGGGAAAAACCCGCGCGCGCTCACACCGGGCGAGGTTGCGCTGCTCACGGCGCTGCCGCGCTCTCCCGCGGCTTTCGACCCGGTCCGGAACCCGAAGGACTCGGAGAGAGAAAGGAACAAGGTCCTGGGTCAGCTTGCTGTGAGGGGGGTTATCTCGCCCGGCGAGGCGGCTGAGGGCCGGAAAGAGCCGGTGCCTCGGACAAGGAAACCCCAGCCGTTCTCAGCGCCGCACTTCTCGGAATTCGTCTATAGAAACGTTTCGAAAGGCGGCAGCCTCAGGTCTGCGCTCGACCCGTCGATACAAAAGATAGCGGAGGAGGTTGCCAGGCGTCATATCGGGCTTTTGAGAAGCGACGGCATAGACAACCTGGCGATAGTCGTTGTAGAGAACGAAACGAGGAAATTGCGGGCCATGGTGGGGTCGGCGGATTACTTCGATAAAGAGCACTCGGGGCAGGTCAACTACACGCTGGCCAGACGATCCCCGGGATCCGCGCTCAAACCGTTTCTGTATGCGATGGCCCTCGATGAGGGCATCGCGGTGCCAGGCACCTACGTGCTCGACGTGCCGACCGACTTCTCGGGATATGTGGCGGAGAATTACGACAGTAAATACAGGGGCAAGATAACTCTCGAGAACGCGCTGATACTTTCACTGAACGCCCCGGCCGTGAGAATGCTGTCCCAGGTGGGCCTCAAGGATTTCCACGATCTCCTTCTAGGGGCCGGCCTCTCGACCCTCGACAGACCGTCTGGCAAATACGGTCTTCCTCTGATATTGGGGGCGGGAGAGGTGAGGCTCCTGGACCTGACGAACCTCTACGCGACGCTCGCGGTCGGGGGCGGTCACGGGCCCGTAGTCGTCGCTGAAGAAGGAGCCCATGAGTCTCCTCCTGCCGAATTATTCTCTCCCGAGGCATCTTACCTTATTACGGAAATACTTACAGGCCTCAAACGCCCCGATATGCCGGCCAACACCTGGGCGCTCACAGAAGACGTCCCCGAGGTGGCCTGGAAGACGGGCACGTCGTACGGACACCGTGACGCGTGGTCCCTCGGGTTTTCCAGCAAGTACACTGTAGGCGTCTGGGTTGGCAATCCGGACGGCAGGGGACAGAAAGGCATTTCGGGCTCGGAGCACGCGGCGCCGATTCTATTCGATGTCTTCAGGGGCGTGGAGGGGGACGGCTCGAGGATAAGCAGTCCCGAAGGGCTCAGGCTCGGCACCATCGAAGTCTGCAGGGAGAGCCACATGCTCCCGACGCCATACTGCGGGGAGAGGGACAGGATCTCGTATATAAAGGGTGTATCCAGAATACCGAGGGACAACTACTCTAAGAAGATATTTGTAGATTCGGAGACCGGAGATTTGCTTCTTGGCGATTGCATCGGGGAGCGCCCTCACGAATCGCGCATCATCACGACCTATCCCCCCGAGCTCGTCGCCTGGTGGATGGCCGAGGGCAAAAAGAGGGATGCCATCCCTCCCCTTAGCGCATACTGTAACGACGTTTCTTCCGAGCGCCCGCCCCAAATATTATCGCCCGACAAGGCGACCCCCTACCGCGTGCTCAAGGGCATGCCCGCCGAATATCAGAGGGTCGAGCTTATAGCCGGCGTAAGCGAGGAGGTTAGTGAGCTCTACTGGTATCAGGACGGGAAGCTCGTTGCCACCACTAGGCCTTACAAGAAAACGTTCATACCTCTAACGGCCGGCGCACACCGCCTCGTAGTGGTGGATTCCTCGGGGCGTTCCGACAGCATCATGTATAAGGTCGAGAGCCGGGACAGCGTCAAAGTAGTTGAGAGATAGGGAATTCGCAAGGGGAGAAATTGAACGAGAGGGCGAAACTCAATAAACTCATCCCGATATTATCGATTTCCCTCGCTATTTTTTTATTCTCTGCATCCGTCCGATTTTCCCGTTCCACCGAGTGTCGTTACACACCGCTCTGAATATATGATCAAGGAATTTATAACGCACCCCTCCGCCCTCCTTTCCTCTATGAGTCTGTAAATCAAGTTGTCGAGCCGGCTCGCTGCAAGTAAACCGCGTTTATTCCCCGGGAGGGATCGTCAGTTTTTTGAGCCGATATCCTTTATTGACGGTTTCCATTCTTTTCTCAAGAATATGGAATCACGGAATAGGCGTCAACAACCCTCCTGACCTTAATCCGCCCTTAACCGGGATTCTTGTAATCGATCTGCCATCTGGTGTAAATTAGTCTTGAAGAGGAGACGGTTATGGAAGACATAAAGACACTCCGCCGCATACTGAACGATTATAAGACTATTGCCGTCGTCGGGCTTTCTGATAAATGGCACCGTCCGAGCTACTTCGCTGCCAAATATCTCCAGGAGCACGGCTACAGGATAATTCCCGTGAACCCGGGGCATAAAGAGATCCTGGGCGAGAAATGTTACGCGAGTCTCCTCGATATTCCAGAGAAGGTGGATGTCGTCGATATATTCAGGAAGGCGGAGGACGTCCCCCCCCTAGTCGAAGACGCGGTAAAGATAGGGGCTAAGGTCCTATGGATGCAGCTTGGGATAATAAACGAAGAGGCTGCGAAGCGCGCGAGAGACGCGGGGCTCGAGGTCGTCATGAACAGGTGCATGAAGATAGAGCACGGGCGGCTCTTCGGGGACATTAATTTTATCGGGGTGAACCGCGGGATAATTTCGTCCAGAAGATCGAAGCAGGTGCCGTAACCTCAGGAGGGGTAAAGATGGCTGACAGAAAATTCGGGTTTGAAACGCTCTGTATTCATGCGGGACAGCTCCCGGACGCGGCTACGGGCTCGCGGGCCGTGCCGATTTATCAGACGGCCGCCTACGTGTTTGACAGCTCCGACCATGCGGCGAGCCTCTTTAACCTCCAGACTTTCGGAAATATCTACAGCCGCATAATGAATCCCACCAACGCGGTGTTCGAGGAGAGGATGGCCGCGCTCGAGGGGGGGAGGGCTGCGGTTGGCGTCGCCTCGGGCATGGCGGCTCAGATGGTCGCGTTGCTTACTATACTAAAACCGGGGGACGAGATTGTATCCTCGAGCACGCTCTACGGAGGCACGTATACGCAGTTCGACGTAAATTTCAGGGACCTCGGTATCGACGTGAAATTCGTCAACCCCGACCAGCCCGGGAATTTCAGGAAGGCCATAACGAAGAAAACGAAGGCCCTTTTCGCGGAGACCATAAGTAACCCGTTAGGGAACGTGTTCGACATCGAAGCCGTATCGGAAATCGGGCGCGAGGCGGGGGTGCCGCTCGTTGTAGACAATACTTTTGCGACACCATATCTCTGCAGGCCGTTCGATCACGGAGCCGACATTGTCGTCCATTCCGCGACGAAGTTCATCTGCGGGCACGGCACGTCCATAGGCGGCGTGCTCGTGGAGTCGGGCAGGTTCCCCTGGGACAACGGAAAATTTCCGGGGATGACGGAGCCGTCGAAGTCGTATCACGGGGTGAGGTTCTACGAGACCTTCGGGGACTTCGGATTTACGATGAAGGCCAGGTGCGAGGTGCTGAGGGCGTACGGCCCGGCGCTGAGCCCCTTTAACGCGTTTCTCTTCCTTCAGGGCCTGGAAACCCTCAACCTCAGAATGGAAAGACACTGCTCGAACGCTCTCGCCGTGGCGGAATTCCTTAAAGGTCATAACGCCGTAATGTGGGTAAATTATCCGGGGCTGCCGGACAGCCCGTATAACGGGCTAGCACGGAAGTACCTCCCCAGAGGGGCGGGATCCATCTTCACGTTTGGAATAAAGGGAGGCAGGGAAGCCGGGATCAGGTTCATAGAGGGCGTCGAGTTCCTGAGCCATCTCGCCAATGTCGGCGACGCGAAAACTCTCGTTATTCATCCGGCGTCGACCACTCACCGCCAGCTGAGCGAAGACGAGCAGACATTGGCGGGCGTAAACCCCGAGATGGTCAGGATATCCGTCGGGCTCGAAACCCTCGACGACATCCTCTGGGATATCGACCAGGCGCTCTGGAGTTCCCAGAAGGCATGACTCGTGTTAGTGTCGGAGAAGTTTTTCGGACGAACCGCATAAGATAAAATTCTCATGGAAAAAGGCATGAAGACAGGTATCGCGCTCGGCGGGGGAGGGGCGAAAGGGTTCGCCCATATAGGCGTCCTCGAGGCGCTCGGGCATGCGGGCATCGAGTTCGACATGGTTGCGGGCACGAGCATAGGGGCGCTCGTAGGCGCCGTATATGTCGCGGGTAAGCTCCCGGAGCTCGAGCGGATCTCGAGACGGTACGGGATGAAGGATCTTCCCTTTCTGTTAGGCCCTACATGGCCGCGTAAAGGTCTTTTCAGCGGGAATTATATAGAGCGACTCCTCGACGATATTGTTCACGTGGAGAATATCGAGGATTTGGGTAAGCCGTTCGCCGTTGTCGCTGTGGACCTGAATAAAGCCGAAGTCGTCACATTCACAAGCGGGAATCTGTGTCAGGCGATACACGCGAGCATGTCCATTCCGGGCCTCTTCAAGCCCGTTGTGGACGGGGGCAGGGTACTCGTCGACGGCGGGGTACTCGAGCCTGTCCCTGTGAGCGCCCTCAGGGGCCTGGGTGCGGACGTAGTCGTAGCGGTAGACCTCCTGAGCAATCTGTCCCCGGTCATCGGCGACGCGAAGGCGAGGCCCGCTTTCGTCGACTATATCCGCTCCCTTGCCGGGAAGTTCTACATGGAGGGTTTGACCGCGGCCAACGACCGGGAGGGCGAGACCGCCATGTCCCTCGTCGATATCATACAGAGGAGCTCTATCGTCGCTCAAAGAAAGCTTACGGAATATCATTTCAGGGACGACCAGCCTGATCTCGTCATCGATCCCCCGCTCTCCGACATCAAGGTCTTCGATTTCCACAGGGGCGGGTCAATAATCGAAACAGGCAGACAGACCGCGGAAAAGGCCGTTCCCCGGCTGCGTGACCTTCTTACAAAATCCCGCTCCCGATAGATTCCCTTTTTCCCCTCTTCCATTCTAAAAAGAGCAATACCCAGACCGGCGCGAATTCAATCCAGACGATTACATTTGTGAATATGTCCAGCCCCCCACGGGGCTCGAAATAATACCTCAAATAATAGAGCGGGAGTAAGGCTGTCAAGGCGAGAAGAGAGAATCTCGGCTGAACTGCCAGAAATGGTAGGAGCCACGTGTAATACCACGGGAACTCGGTCGGGCCTACGAGGAAAACGAACGCGATTATGTAGAGGCCTTTTTTGAAGAAGTCAGCCCCGGCGGGTTTCCTGTAAGATATATACGCGATCCATAAGACAATGAGAGAGGCCGCGATCACACGCGCCAGGGCGTATTTGTGATAGGTTTGGAATCCAAGAATACCGAGGGAGAAATCCGAGATAAAAATTAATATCCGGAAAATCGAATCGTTGTTCTCCCAGCTCCTGCCGTAAGCGATCAGGCCCGAGGACTGGTCGGGCCCGGAAAGATATAGCGGCAGGAAGAGAACACAGAGGACGAGCAGTAACGTAATGGCCGCCCGCAGTATCCTCCATGGGCTGGATAGAATCGGGCGCAGGACTAGCGGTATCAGGAATGCGGGCCACAGCTTTAGGCCTATGCCCGCCGCGAGGCTCATGATAGAAGCCGTGTATCTTGCCCTTGAAGCGAGGAGAACGCCGCCGATCGCGAAGGGAAAGACGAGTGCGTCCATGTGGCCCGAGTTGTATATTTCCTTGACGAGAAGCGGGTTCCACCAGTAGATCGCCGCGTAGACGAGCGGCAGCCGTAGTAGGTTGAGTGAATAAAGGATGAGGGCGAGCGCCGCGGCGTCGAAAACCAGAAGGATCGTTCTCCACGGCAGCAGGCTCCAGGGCTTGATGATGTAGGAGAGCGCAAAAAGGGCCTGGGTGACGGGAGGATAAATAGTGCGTATGTGGGGATGATTGATACGGTGAATTATGTCGCCCGATTCCCCTGCGAGCCCGCTCAGCTTTTCGGGTACGTCGCGGTTTTGAATGACCTGTTCAGGCGAATATCTATACGGGTTTATTCCGTTCGCCGTTACCGCCCCGTCCCACAGGTATCTGAAATAATCATCTTCGAGGATCGGGGTCGAGAAAAACATCACAAGCCTGAGCGTGAGGCCTATAAAGAAAACGAAGCCCAGCATCGCGCCGGCGTTAAACGACTTGAGCGCCTTGAAAACTGTAAATATGTAAAGAACGCCCGAGAGGGTAAGCAGCAGGACGAACAGGATCACGGGCCTGTCCATGAGAGGGGTCTCGGGGGAGAAATAATTAGAGAGAAAAGACAGAATGAGAAAGAGGCCCGCAAGCGTCAGACCGCTCAATGCGATAAGCCATCTCGCATCCAGAGAACGCGCGCGTTTTTCCTCCCGGTCAGCTCCGAAGAGCAAGCTCATAGTGACACCCCGCCGTATCCGGCTCCTCGTATCAATATACGCTGTTGCCGCGGCGCCCGGAAGTGGCCATCCGGTTGTGGATGTGTTGGTATGAGGCGCTTATCGCCGGACGGGGTCTCACGCGTGCACGGAGTGCTCTTCGAGATACCTCTCGGCGTCGATCGCCGCCATGCACCCCGACCCCGCCGCCGTGATAGCCTGCCTGTATTTGCTGTCTCTCACGTCGCCCGCGGCGAATACGCCGGGTATGCTCGTCTCGGTGCTCCCGGTTTTCGTTATAAGGTATCCGAGCGCGTCCATCTCGAGCATGCCTTTGAAGAGCTTCGTGTTCGGGTTGTGACCTATGGCGATGAATACGCCCTGGACCGCCATTTCCGTAACTTCGCCCGTCTTCGTGTCCCTGAGCCTCACCCCTCTCACACCACTTTCCTGGTCTCCCAGTATCTCCTCCACTTCCGCGTTCCAGATGAATTCTACCTTGGGGTTTTTCTGCGCCCTGTCCCGGAGAATCTTTGATGCGCGGAGCTCCGCTCTCCTGTGGACGATGCTCACCCTGGATGCGAACTTCGTAAGGAACGTGGCTTCTTCGAGAGCGCTGTCCCCGCCCCCTACGACTATCAATTCCTTGTCCTTGAAGAAAAAGCCGTCACAGGTGGCGCAGGTCGAAACCCCGCGTCCCAGCAATAGTCTTTCCGACTCTATGCCCAGCATCTTGGCGGACGCCCCCGAAGCGATGATGAATGAATCGGCTTCGATGACCGTATCCCCGGCGGTGATTTTAAAGGGCAGCTTCGAGAAATCGACGGCGGTTATCGCTTTCATCACGCACTTCGCCCCGAACTTCTCTGCCTGCTTCCTCATCGAATCCATCAGCTCGGGCCCGAGTATCCCCTGTGGGAACCCGGGGAAATTCTCCACCTCGGTCGTGAGCGTCAGCTGGCCGCCCGCCTCCATCCCCTCGAACACCACCGGCTCGAGATTGGCCCTGGCCGTGTATAGTGCCGCGGTTAATCCGGCCGGTCCCGAACCCATGATCACGACATTGTGTCTTCGTTTCAAGTCCTTTTTATCGGTCATTTCCGCTCCTGAAGCATATGCCTCTTCCGTAAACTCCGCTTTATACTACACCCGGGAAGCGGTATTTCAAGTTACCCCGCCCCGCAAAAATACCGTTTAATTTTAGATAGCCGGGGGCAAGGGAAAGATTCAAATCGGTATTTCGCCGAAGGGCCCGGCGCATCTGGTAGAATAATGATGCTGCGGGTTGGTTCCCGGAGCTTAAGGAATCTCATGATTATAAAGAAACTGCCTCTGCATGATTTACACGAGTCGCTGGGTGCTGTGTTCCGAGAGTCCGGAGAATGGCTCGTGCCCGAGAGCTACGGCGATATGCCGGCTGAATACGAGTCCTTACGGGAACGGGTCGGCATAGCGGATCTGTCAGACCGCGGGAAGCTCCGTCTCGGCGGCAAAGATCATCTGAAATTTCTTCAGGGCATGCTCACGAACGACGTAATAAAGCTCGAAGAGGGTAAGGGGATGTACGCCGTGATTCTCACGGTGAAGGGCAGGATGGTTTCGGATATGCGGGTCTACCGGGAAAAGGATTCGGTGCTGCTGGATCTCGAGCCCGGTCTGAATGCGAAAGTCGGCGAGCTCCTGAAAAAGTTCAGGCTGTCATATAAAGCGGGAATAGATGATCTGACTGAAAGCATGGGATTGATTTCCGTTCACGGCCCGCTCGCGCCCGGTTTGCTGGGAGAAATTATCGCAAGGGAAACTTTGCCGGTGAACGGTCTCGATCATGTCCTAACATCCGCAGCAGGCCGCGAGGTGACTGTCGTTAAAGTTAACCGGGCCGGCGGAGAGGGCTATGATATCTACGCTGGCACAGAGGGGCTCACTGACGTCTGGTGGCTCTTGATGGAAAAGGGTAAAGAGCACGGGATAAAACCTGTAGGCAGGGCCGCGCTCGAAGTGCTCAGAATCGAAGCCGGCATTCCCGTTTACGGTATGGACATGGATGAAGAGACTATACCCATCGAGGCCGGTATCTGGGACGCGCTCAATTTCGAGAAGGGGTGTTACGTCGGTCAGGAAGTGATAGCCAGGATAAAGTGGAGGGGCCATGTCAACCGGCATCTCTCGGGTCTGATCCCGGCAGGCGGAAGGGTTCCCGAAAGAGGCGCGGATGTGATATCGGGAGGGAAGAAGATAGGGCGCGTTACTAGCGGCGCCTTCTCGCCCGCCCTCGGAAAGCCGATAGCCCTCGGGTACGTGAGAAGGGAATTTATCGAGCCTGGCACAGGGGTTGAGATAATATTCCAGGACGGGTCCATCGAACATGCCGAAGTCGCTTCGCTGCCGTTCCCGGGCGGTCAAGCCTTTCAAAAAACGGAATAATCGCCTTTGGTTCAAAATTACCGCCCGTAATCCTTGATTTTATTTCCCCCTCTATTATAGTATGAGTAAGGTGTATTTTGTCTGGCCAAGAGCCAGTTAAGAAACAGGGTTGGGTATCTTTTATAAATCACTAATAACATTTTATTAATTTCTGTTCTATAATTTGGGTAGGAGGGTCTCGGAAATGATATTCGATACAGTTCTGGGCTGGTTCTCGAATGACCTCGCCGTCGATTTGGGAACGGCCAATACGCTTGTCTATGTGAGGGGGAAGGGCATTGTCGCGAACGAGCCTTCGGTCGTAGCGGTGCAGGAGGATTCCAGGGGTATCAAGAAAATACTAGCTGTCGGCAAAGAAGCCAAGGACATGGTCGGCAGGACGCCGGGCTCGATCAAGGCGATAAGGCCGCTCAAGGACGGCGTAATAGCGGACTTCGACGTAGCTCAGAAAATGCTTGAATATTTCATCCGGAAGACCCATAACAACAGGAAAAGTTTCGTCAGACCCAGGATTATCGTTTCCGTCCCCATAGGCATCACGGAGGTGGAGAAAAGGGCTGTAAGAGAGTCAGCCGAGGCGGCGGGGGCTAGGGAAGTGTATCTCATCGAGGAGACCATGTCGGCGGCGATCGGCGCCGGGATGCCCGTGACCGAGCCTACGGGGAACATGGTTGTGGACATAGGCGGAGGTACCACGGGTGTTGCGGTGATCTCCCTTGCCGGAATAGTGGTCAGCAAATCGATTAAGGTCGGCGGCGACAAGCTCGACGAGGCGATACTCCAGTACGTGAAAAGGAACTACAACATGCTTATCGGAGAGAGGACCGCGGAGGACGTGAAGAAGAAGCTCGGCAAGGTGTTGGGGAACGGCGACATAGGCTCCATGAACGTCAAGGGGCGTGATCTGCGGGCCGGGATTCCGCGCACGATCGAGATAACGTCCGAAGAGGTTAAGGAAGCCCTCACAGAGCCCGTAAGCCTGATTATAGAGGCGATCAAACAAACCCTCGAGAGGACCCCTCCCGAGCTCGCCGCGGACATAGTTGACAGCGGTATTATGCTCACTGGAGGAGGCGCTCTCCTCGGTAACCTGGACCAGCTCATCAAGGAAGAAACGGGCCTCCCGGTAACACGGGCGGAGGACCCGCTGACCTGCGTCGTTTACGGCTCCGGGAAAGCGCTCGAGGAGCTCGATCTCTTGAGAGAGGTCAGTATAGGTTACTCCTGAAAATCAGCCGCGGTTTCTATGCGTCATGGTTCTTTTGCTGATATGATATAGACATGGGTTTCTTCAAGCGCCGCACCATACTAATCGTCCTCGTTCTTTTCTTTATAGCGATACAGCTCTTTTCACTCGATCTCAGGGAAAGGAACAGTAAGAACCCGGTATCCAAATTTGTCCTTACACTCACGTATTATCCGCAAAAGCTGGTATCCACTGTTACCGATGGAGTCGTAGGTACCTGGCGGGATTATATCCACCTCGTTCATGTGAACGAAGAGAACAAGAGGCTCAGGGAGGAGCTGAACACGCTCAGACAGGAAAAGTTCGGGTCAGCGGAGATCAAGGCGCAGAACGCGAGGCTTAAAAAGCTTCTTGATTTTAAGGACGTGTCCCTATACCCGGTCGTGTCCGTGAACGTCATAGGAGCGAGTCCTTCCATTCTCCGCTCACAGGTAGTGATTGTCGACAAGGGCGGCGCGGACGGTATAACCGAAGGCATGCCCGTCGCATCTTACGACGGCATAGTCGGAAGGATATTGCTTGTGGGGGAGAGGAGCTCGGAGGTCCTCCTTATCACCGACCCGGTGAGCGCTGTCGATGCTTACATTCACAGGACCCGGGCGAGGGGCATCGTCAAAGGGACGGGCAGCGGGTGCGTCATGGAATACATCGAGAACAAATCGGATGTCAGCGTCGGGGACAAGGTCATTTCATCGGGCAAGGACGGTTTTTTCCCCAAAGGGGTCATCATCGGAACGGTTACCGACATAAGCCCCAACGGGAGCTTTATCAGCGCGGGGGTTTCGCCCCACGTCGATCTGAACTCGCTCGAAGAGGTCGTAATAATACAAAAATCCGTGAACAACATGGTTCTGAATGAATAAGACCATTACGTTCATATCGCTCCTTATAGTCTCGATCCTCTTAATTACGGTGCAGTCTACTCTCCTGTCTCCGAGGAACGCCGGGTATCTCTTTCCGGACCTGAATCTGATCTTCATAGTTTTTCTGGCCGTTTATTCGGAAACGAGGGGGAGCTTCCTCCTGGCGGCCGGGAACGGATATATGATGGACGTCCTTTCGGGAAACCTGCCCGGGACTTTCACTATCTCCCGACTTAGCGCCTACATGCTCGTGCGCACCAGCTCCAATCACGTATATCTCAAGAAATCACTGGTCCTGGGGCTTGTCATCTTCGTGACGACTGTTTTTACGTGGACATTTATCCTTACTATAATTAGAATAAAGAGTGACGCGGGCTTTCAGCTTTCTTTCAGCGATATCATACTTCAGGGACTGGTAAATTCGGCAGTCGGCGTGCCGCTTTTCTGGGCGGCGGGCAGGATATATGCAAGATTTCAGAAATAGGCTCGTAATCGTAACTGTGATTCTCGGAATCGCGTTTCTCGGTCTCGTGTCGAGACTCTGGTTCCTCCAGGTCTTGAAGGGGGACGAGTTCGAGGCATTTTCGCGGGACAACAGGATAAGAATAGAAAGGGTGCCGGCTTCGAGGGGCAGGATACTTGACAGGTACGGCCGCGAGCTCGTCGTAAACAGGCCTTCCTTCGATGTGTACGTCCTGCCCAAGGACGCGTCCGACGTCTCCGCCTTGAGCGTCAATCTATCGAGGGTGCTCAGCGAGGACCCACAAAAGATCGAGCAGAAAATAAAACTGGCGTCAAAAAAGAACCGCTTTAAACCCGTACTGCTGGCGCAGGATATCGACCGCGATCAGCTGGCTTACATAGAAGCGCGCAGGAGCTCCCTCCCCGGACTGACAATAGAGGTCAATAATTTAAGACAGTACCCCCACGGTGTGCTGGGCGCATCGTTCCTAGGGTATATAGGGAAGGTGAGCGAGGCGGATCTCCTGGCGACCCCCGAGCTCAACAGCAACGGCCTCGTGGGCAAGACGGGCGTAGAGAAGACATGGGAAGGATCGCTCCGCGGTCAGGACGGTTTTTTGCAAAAAGTTACCGATGCGCTCGGCAGAGAGGTGAATTCGAACCTCTTCCAGAAAGACCTGGTAAACAGGCAGAGCGTCCCCGGTAACGACGTCGTGATGTCTATAGACATCGATCTTCAGAAGGCCGCTGAAGACGTACTCGGCGAAGAGTTCGGCGCGATTATCGCTGTTAACGTCAGGAACGGCGAAGTGCTCGCTCTCGCGAGCAAGCCTTCTTTCGATCCGGCGGATTTCGTCAAAGGTATAGACTCTAAAACTTGGTCAAAGCTGATAAACGATAAGGACTTCCCTCTCGTAAGCCGCGCGACTCAGGGTCTGTATGCCCCTGGATCCGTCTTCAAGATGGTTCCGAGCGCGGCTGCTATGAAAGAAGGGGTAATGCATCCCGATACGCTCGTCCATTGTCCGGGATACTACAGATTGGGCTCCCATGTCTACAGGTGCTGGAAGAGGGGAGGGCACGGCTGGATGAACATGAGGGAAGCTATAGTGCAGTCCTGTGACGTTTACTTCTACAGGCTCGCGGAAAAGCTCGGGATAGACCGTATGTCCAGCTACATGAATTTCTTCGGATTCGGATCGCCGACGGGAATTGGGATCGAAGAGCGGGCGGGTGTCGCACCGAGCAGGGAATGGAAGCTCGAGAAGTTTAAGAAGCCTTGGTATAAAGGAGAAACGATTGTTTCCGCGATAGGGCAGGGCTACGTCAGCGTAACTCCGCTCCAGATCGCGATGATGACGGCCGCGATAGCGAACGACGGTACGCTCCTGACCCCGAATCTCGTCATTAAGGAGGTGGCTTTCAGCGGACAAACGAGGATGAATATTCTGCCCCCCCGGGGAGAGCTGCCGGTCGGTAAGGATGCGCTGGCCCTGATCAGGGATGCAATGACCGGGGTCGTAAACGGTCCCGGAGGCACGGGCCGCGGCGCCGGGATCGAGAATATATCGGTTGCCGGGAAAACCGGCACGGCGCAGGTAGTATCGCTCGATTTTCAGAGCAGCGACAAAGCGCACAAAGACCACGCCTGGTTCACATCCTTTGCCCCTTCTGAAGCCCCGGAGATCGCCGTCACCGTGCTGATCGAGCACGGAGGGAAAGGCGGCGCCGTGGCCGCCCCGCTGGCGAAAAAGATTATAGAAACCTATTTCCATTTAAAGAAAGAGAGAAAAGCAAATGATAATGTTTGACAGGAGACTGCTCCAGAGCTTCGGGTGGTCTCTGTTCCTGATGACGCTTGCATTTACGGCTCTCTCGCTGATGAACCTCTACAGCGCGTCTTACCAGATAGGGCTGGGATATTTTAAGAAACAGGCGATGTGGGTATGCATCGGCATCTTCGCCATGCTCTTCATCTCTTTCGTAAACAATAAGCTGATAAAACAGTACGCCCTGTATATTTACGGCTTCTCTCTGCTGTTACTCGTGCTCGTCCTTGTTTTCGGCAAGGAGGTTTCGGGGTCGAAGAGCTGGATCACGATAGGCTCATTCGCCACCATACAGCCCTCCGAGCTCGCCAAGATACCGATTATACTCGCCATAGCGAGATTCTACGACAACGATTACGAAGGGGTGCCGTACGGTTTTCTGGACCTCATAAAACCCATGCTCCTGACCGTGCTGCCGCTCGGTCTGGTTATGCTCCAGCCTGACCTGGGCACGGCGCTCACGATGATACTCATATCGGGAAGCATGATTCTCTTTATGGGTGTCGAGAAAAAGCTGATTTTTCTTATTCTCGCGGTAGTTTTAGGATTTTCATATCCGGCGTGGCATTTCTTGCTAAAACCTTATCAGAAGGACAGGATCAAAACGTTCCTCGAGCCCTCGAAGGACCCCCTAGATTCCGGCTACAATGCGATTCAGTCCCAGATCGCGGTCGGCTCCGGCAGGTTCATGGGCAAGGGCTTCATGTCGGGCTCCCAGACACAGCTCAGGTTCATTCCCGCCCAGCAGACCGATTTCGCCTTCTCGGTGCTTGCCGAGGAGTGGGGTTTCATGGGGGGGTTCATGGCGCTCCTTCTATATTTTATGATTATTCTCTGGATTCTCGACACAGCAAGCCGATCGAGAGACAAGTTCTCGGTGCTCACGTGCTTCGGCATTGCGGCCATGTACTTCTGGCACATAGTCGTCAACGTGGGTATGGTCATCGGTCTCCTCCCGATCACCGGGGTGCCGCTCATGCTCCTTAGCTACGGAGGGTCCTCGACACTGACTGCGCTCATAGGTATCGGCATCGTGCTCGGCATCAGGATGAGGAAATTCCCCATCCAGGGTCAGGCTGTCGAACTCAAGTAATCTCCTCTGCCTTCAGATCTGACGCGCTCGGGATCCCCCCCATGCTTTTTGCGTGACGGAGCGCGCGGAGGATCGCGTTCGATGTCAGTTCCGCGGATACGACGCCGATCAGGTTTGCGTCCCCCGCTGCCTCGCCGCACGATACCGCTATAACCACGTCCCCGTCTGCGATCGTATGAACGGGTGAAATTACCCTCGCGAGCCCGGTCTGGGCGATGTTGGCTATCCTGCCGAGCTCGGATTTGGAGAACCGTGCGTTGGTCGCCACTACGGCGAGCGTGGTGTTCTGGGATTTATCCTCCCTAAAAGTAATTCCCTGCTTCAGAAGGTTCACCGTGCCGGCGAATTCGTTTCCGTGAGGCGTAGACCTGACGCCCGCGATAATTTCCCCGTTTTTCTGTGACAACACGTCTCCGAAGGCGTTCACGACAACGAGCACGGCGACGATGACGCCGTTTTCGAATTTGTAGCCTGAAGCCCCTATCCCGCCCTTGGTCGCATGGTCCAGTCCCAGGAGCTTCCCTACGGTCGCCCCGGTCCCGGCGCCGATGCTCCCTTCCTCGACACCCGGGGACCCGGCGTTGAGGCACGCTTCGTAGCCCATGCGGGCGTCAGGCCTTATCCTCCCGTTCCCTATCCCGAGGTCGAATATCACCGCGGTCGGCACGGACGGAACGACCATGCCGTACCCTACGCTAAGCCCTTTATTCCTTTCCTCGAGAAATCTCATGACGCCGCCCGATGCGTCGAGCCCGTAGGCGCTCCCCCCTGTGAGCAGGATTGCATGAACCTTGCCGAATGTATTGTGGGACAGGAGCGAGTCTATCTGTCTCGTGCTCGTGCCGCCCCCTCTTAGATCTATCGCGCCTATGGCGGGGTTGTCGAAGAGGATTACCGTGCATCCGGTCACGCCGCTGAAATCGGAAGCATGTCCGACGCTGACACCTTTAATATCGTTTATAGAGATCATGCAGACTATTGTAGAATCATTATTTTTTATTTCAAAGTATTCCCCCTTGACCCCTCCCTGCCCTTAACTTGACAGGATATGATAATAGGATAAAATCTTCCACGATTTAAGGTTATTAGGGTTCGAGAAATTGAGAATCTATAACCTGCTTTTATTTCAATAAAATATCCTGTGTTTACCCCAAATGATGACAAAGAACGCGCGCGGTTTCGGGAATAAACGGTTTAGTGTGACGGTATATTTGTTCGGGCGTGACGTGGAGCAGGCATGAAATATGCGTAACATCAGACTGCTGTTAACAATACCGGTGCTCCTGTTGTTATTTTCGGCAAACCATGTATTTGGTATATCCGATACGCGGGATGTGAAGGAAATCGGTATTGACGAAAAGACCGGACAAACCGTGCCCGGAGACATCAGGTTCAAGACTGAAAACAATGAGGATGTAGAGTTAAAGAACTTTTTCAATCCGGCTAGGCCTGTATTATTGAACCTCGTCTATTTCGGTTGTCCGAAGCTGTGCAATTATGCAACGGACGGACTTGTTCAAGTAATGAACGAGCAGAAGTCGCTTGAGATCGGAAAGGATTTCGAGGTTCTCACTGTAAGCTTTGACCCAACGGACACGCCGGAGCTGGCGGGCGCGAAGGCTTCAAAGTACCGTGAGATGGTTAAACGCGGGGATCCGGGAACTGAAAATTGGGTGTTTCTCACGTCGGATTCCGAGAATATACGAAGGCTGACGGAAGCCGTGGGCTTCAGGTATAAAGTGGACGGAGACGATTTCGCGCACGCGTCGGCACTGATTGTTCTCACTCCGGAAGGGAAGATTTCGAGATACCTCCCCGGCATACAATACGAGCCCAATGATTTCAAGATGTCATTGCTCGAAGCGTCCAAGGGGAGAATAGGCTCGTCCGAAATGTTGAACAAGCTTCTTCTTTTCTGCTACGAATTCGATCCGGTCGGTAAAAAATATGCGCTCAAGGCTTTGAACGTTGTCAAAGCGGGCGGTGTCGTTACGCTGCTATCGATATGCGGTGTGCTGACATACTTTTGGAGAAGAGAGAAGAAGGGACCCGAATAGGAGAATGGAGGTTTAGAAGAGACACATGACTTGGATTCCCGAAGTGGCATCGAATCTCGCAAGCAAGGTCGACGGATTATTGATACTGATCACTCTACTGTCGCTTGTATTCTTCATACTCATTACGGTTGTGCTCGTATACTTCGCTATTAAATACAGAAGAAAGAGAGAGGATGAGGAAACACCTTATATCACGGGAAACGAGCCCCTCGAGATAATCTGGACCGTCATCCCCTCCATACTTCTCATTATCCTTTTCGTATATGGTTATGTGGTTTTCAAGGATATGAGAACACCGCCTGAGGACGCGCTCGAAGTTACCGTGGAGGGAAAACAGTGGCTCTGGACGTTCGATTATTACAACGGCAAGAAGACGATAAACGAACTTTACGTGCAGCACAACAGGCCCGTCAGGCTCGTTATGGAGGCTCCTGACGTGCTCCACAGCTTCTTCGTCCCCGCGTTCCGCGTGAAGCAGGACCTGGTGCCCGGCAGATACACTCAGCTCTGGTTTACTCCCACTAAAATCGGGACATTCGATATCTTCTGCGCCGAGTATTGCGGTACGGGACATTCGGCGATGCTCGGGAAGGTCATAGTGCTAAGCCCTGAGGCATACGAGATCTGGGAAAAGGGCGTAAAGGCCGACGAGGGCGCCGGCGTGGCGTCTCTCCCTCCCGCCGAGCTTGGTGAGAAGATTTACAAGGAGAAGGGGTGTAACGCATGCCACAGCGTGGACGGCTCCGTACTCGTGGGACCTTCATTCAAAGGCATTTTCGGTCATGCGGCGGTAATGCAGGATGGTTCATCGGTTAACGTCGATGAGAACTATATAAAGCAGTCGATAATCGAGCCTCAGGCGCACGTGGTAAAAGGCTTTCAGCCGGTTATGCCGTCATTCAAAGGCATACTGAGCGATGAAGAAGTTACGGCTTTAGTCGCGTATATAAAGACATTAAAATAGCTGTTCGTAGTTTAAGGAGGCTGATTTATGGCAAATCATACAATTGCCCATAATGTATATGTTCCCTTTCTCGAGAAGAAGGGAATATTGTCATGGATTCTTAGCACCGACCACAAGCGTATTGGGATAATGTATCTGATATCGATCTCGTTTTTCTTCCTCGTTGCGGGCGTGTTCGCCCTCCTCCTCAGATATGAGCTGCTGACCCCTGCATCGGATTTTGTTCAGCCGCATACGTATAACGTGCTATTCACTCTCCACGGCTCTATAATGGTCTTCTTCTTTATCGTCCCCGGCCTCGCCGCGAGCTTCGGCAACTTCCTGATACCCCTTATGATAGGGGCCCCGGACGTCGCGTTCCCGAAGCTCAACCTCGGAAGTTACTGGATTTACCTGCTGGGCACCGTCATAGTGCTTATCGCGCTCGCCAAGCCGGCCGATACGGGGTGGACGTTCTATACGCCCTACAGCGCGACGACGGATACCGACGTGGTGCTGATAACCTTTGGCGTTTTCGTCCTAGGGTTCTCGTCGATCCTCACCGGGCTTAACTTCATAGTCACGATTCACAAGATGAGGGCCCCCGGCATGACATGGCACAGGCTCCCGCTCTTTATCTGGGCTTCTTACGCTACCGCCGTACTGCAGCTTCTGGCTACTCCGGTCGTGGGTATCACACTGCTCCTCCTTATTACCGAAAGGACCCTGGGAGTAGGCTTTTTCGACCCGGCTAAGGGGGGCGACCCCGTGCTGTTTCAGAACTTTTTCTGGTTCTATTCTCACCCGGCGGTCTATATAATGATCATTCCGGCCATGGGTGTAATATCCGAAATAATCCCGGTTTTCGCGAGAAAGCCGATATTTGGATATAAGGCTATTGCGTATTCGAGTCTCGGCATCGCGTTCATCAGCTTCCTCGTCTGGGCTCACCATATGTTCACGAGCGGAATTTCAGACCTCGCCGCGACTATATTCTCGTTCCTTACTTTCCTGGTCGCGATCCCGACGGCGATCAAGGTATTTAACTGGACGGCGACGCTCTATAAGGGTTCGATACACCTGCACTCGGCGATGTTGTACGCCCTCGCGTTCGTATTCCTTTTCACGATCGGCGGTCTCACGGGCCTCTTCCTGGGCGCCCTCGCAGCGGACATCCACCTTCACGATACGTATTTCGTGGTGGCCCATATGCACTACGTGATGATCGGCGGGACGGTCATGGGTTTCTTCGGTGCTCTCCATTTTTGGTATCCGAAGTGGTTCGGCAGAATGTTTAACGAAACCGTCGCAAAGATCGCATGGTTCTTGATATTCATTGGCTTCAACGTCACATTCTTCCCGCAGTTCTTCATGGGGATTCAGGGGATGCCGAGGAGATACGCCACATACCCAGCCGAGTTCGAGTCGCTCATGGCGCTTTCCACATACGGCTCCTGGATACTCGGGTTAGGCATATTCATAATGACCATAAACCTCATTGCGGGTCTTATAAACGGAGAGAAAGCCCCCCAGAACCCCTACGGGTCGCTTTCCCTCGAGTGGCAGGTGCCTTCACCCCCGCCGCTTGAGAATTTTGAGGAAATACCGCACGTGACCGACTGGACGTACGGTTACGGAAAAAAGAAATAATCGGAGGCCCACATGGGAGATGCTAGCCTAGAACATTCACACGGACACCACATGGACCCGGCTGTCGAGTACAGCTCTTCCAAGCTCGGCATGTGGCTGTTCCTCGGGACTGAAATACTGCTCTTCGGGGGGCTGTTTGCGGCATACGCTATTTTCCGCGCCAAGTATCCCGAGATGTTTTTCGAGCAGCACGTGGAGCTGAATAAGAAGATGGGCGCTGTTAACACGTGCATACTGATATTCAGCAGTTTGACCATGGCCATGGGCGTTTCGGCTATTCAGCGCGGGAAACAGAAAGCAACTGCTATCCTGATCCTTATAACGATACTGTGCGGCCTCGGGTTCGGCGTCGTTAAATATTTCGAGTACAGCGCCAAGTTCCATCACCACATATACCCGGACACGAGCATCTTCTTCTCTCTTTATTTTCTTATGACGGGGCTTCACATGCTGCACGTCTTCATAGGGCTTGCGATACTCGGGGTTTTATTCGTCCTTACGCTCAAAGGGAAGTTCACGGCCAAGTACAATACTCCCGTCGAAGTCGGGGGGCTTTACTGGCACCTCGTGGACTTGATATGGATATATCTTTTCCCATTACTGTATCTCATAGGCTGAACGGAGGAAATGAAAGATGTCTACGCATTCACATACGGAAGAACGCCATATAACGGGCAACAAGACATATATTATCGTATGGGCGGCGCTCATGGTCATGACGGTCGTCACGGTATATGTGTCGTATATAAATTTCGGGATGCTCAACATCGTCATAGCTCTCGTGGTCGCCTCGGTAAAAGCGTCCATAGTGGCCCTTTATTTCATGCACCTGAAGTTCGAGGACTCGATCACGTGGGTATTCGCGCTATTCCCGCTGAGCCTGCTGGCGTTACTCATCGGCATGACGATTACGGACACGTTCACGAGGACTATAGTCCCGTAGAATCAATAATTCATGATTGCTAAAATTACCCTTTTTCTTCTTTTTCTTCTCTTAATCTGGGGTAATCTGGTAGCCGGTCTTCAAGCGGGACTTGCATGTCCGGATTGGCCGCTCTGTCACGGGACGGTCCTCCCCCCCTTCAGGTGGGATATCTATATGGAGTTCACGCACCGGGTCATAGGGGGCGTGACCTCGCTTTTCCTCGTCGTCTTATCTTACCGGAGGTTCCGGGACTATACAGGCTGCGTAAAACTGGTCCCCGTAATCACTCTGCTCCTTCTTTTGGCGCAGATCGTTCTCGGCGGCATCGTCGTGCTCCTAGAGCTTCCCGTAGACCTTACGACATACCATTTTGCAAACGCGATCGTAATTTTTGCACTCACACTCTATATATCATTCTATGACGGAAATAAGCGGAAACCGCGTTTCAGCATCGGCGGCTATAAGGGCGTATTCTTCTTCCTGGGAATACTTGTATTCGCTCAGGCAGTGCTGGGTGCTTATGTGAGGCATTCAGGATCGGGTCTCGCCTGCCCGGATTTCCCGACCTGCTTGGGTTACTGGATTCCGCCGGAGTTATCGGGAATTATACTCAACCACTACGTTCACAGGCTTCTGGCTTATGTAATAACGCTTACAGTCTTCATACTGCTTCTGTCTTCATACATGTCCAAAGGACTCCGGCTGTTTCGAAAGGAACTCTGGATACTCCTCTGCCTCATAGCTCTCCAGATCGCCCTCGGGGTCGGGGTGGTTCTTACGAAGCTCAGCTTCGCAGTTACGGCCCTCCATTTAGCTATTGCCCTGTTAATACTCACTCTGCTGCTTTATACTTGGTTCACGGGCATGGAGAAAAGCAATAGATAAACTGTGCTTGGGGAATATATGAATACGATCGGGCACGTGGGCAGGGCGCCCTCTAAGATAGTTGTTTCGACAATACTGCTCTCGAAACCCGGAATCATATTAAGTGTTGCGTTCACAGGCGTTGCAGGCATGGTTCTCGCCAACCGCGGTATACCGCCTCTCGGCTTGACCCTTCTGACAGTAGTCGCGCTGCTCTTGAGCGCGGCCGGCTCTGCCATACTCAATAACGTCCTCGACAAGCAGATCGATACGCTAATGAGCAGGCTCAGCAAGCGCGTGGATGCGCTCGAGGTGGTCGGCGAGAAGACCGCCACGCTCATATCCCTGGTCTTCATAGCCGTATCGCTGTTTATTTCGTTTTATTATCTGAACGCGGTGAACGGCGCGCTCATCATTGCGGCTATTCTGAGCTATACGCTCCTTTATACACTCTACCTCAAGAGGAGCTCCCCCTACGGTACAATCCTCGGCGGCCTCCCCGGGGCGCTGCCCGTGCTCGTCGGATACACCGCAGTGAACTCCCATATCGGCGTCGACGGGATTATACTTTTCGTGTTCATGATGCTCTGGCAGCCCCCTCATTTCTGGGCCCTCGCCCAGAAATACAAGCTCGATTACAAGAGAGCGGGCGTGCCTGTCATGCCCGTGGCCCTGGGCTCGAAGTTTACGAACGTCATGATACTCCTCTATTCTATCGCGCTTCTGCCCCTGTCTCTTTCGCTCTGGATTCTGCATTACTGCTCCGACTACTACGCGGTCTTCGCTATAATTTCTGGCCTGTATTTTGAATATGTGATGATACGGAGCGCGGTAAAGAATACGGATTACGGAAAGGCCTTCGGTACTTCGATCATATACATGCTTATCATCATGGTTTCCCTGATCCTCGACCTTTCGCTCCGCTCCGCGAATGTTCCGATAGGCGGGTTCTAGTCCGGTATCCTGTTTTATTAATACTTCAGATTCTTAAGAAGCCCCTTCAAGCGCGAAAGCGGCTCATTCAGCGAGTTGATGGATTCTGCCCAGAAATCGGGCGATTCGAGGTCCCTGCCGATGCTCCTCCTTGCGACGTTCTCGGCGGTGTCCGAGCCCGAGAGCCTGAGGAACGCTTCGTATTTCGGGAGGAACTCCTTCCCCTCTCTTTTGAACATTGAAAAAAGACCCCGGCTGAGCAGGTACCCGAACGTATACGGGAAGTTGTAAAACGTTATCCCCGTTATGTAGAAATGGAGCTTCGACGCCCAGAAATAGGGGTCCTCGCCTCCCTCTTCGAGCAAGTCGCCGAATATCCTCCGCTGGGTCTGAACCATTAGCTCTTTAAGCCTGCTGACGCTAACTTCGCCCTTTTGCCTTTCCTCGTAGAATGCCTTCTCGAATTCATAGCGGACGGGTATGTCCATGAGATATATCGCCCCGTGGTTTATTTCCATGTCGAGAGTGAGGGCTTTCTGCGCATCACTTATGGACGGGTCTTCGAGGACGCCTTCGGTCAGTATCATCTCCCCGAACGTGGACGCCGACTCCGCAAGGGTCATGGGATAGAAATGAGAATAAGGACGGATATCGCTCATGACGTGGCTGTGAAAAGCGTGTCCGGCCTCGTGCGCAAGGGTCAGCACGTCCCCGAGCGTCTCGTTGTATGTCATGAATATCCTAGACTCTTTCGTTGTGAGCGAGCCCGTGCAGAAACCCCCGGGACGTTTCCCCTCACGAGGCTCCCAGTCTATCCACTCTTTTCTGTAGACGGTGTCCATGAATTTTCCGAGCCTGGGATACGACGCGGCGAATGAGTTCTTGACCATTTTCTTTGCACGGCTCCAGCTCAGCTTCTGTCCCGCTTTCAAGTCGAGCGGCGCTCCGAGGTCGTACCATGCGATCTTGTCACGATTCATCGTCTCGGCCTTTAACCGGAGTATGGTCCGCGGCAGCTCTAGCTCAGAGTATATCGCTTCGAACATCGCATCGAGGGTCTTCCCGCTTATCGAGGATTGAAATAGCGCCACATCGAGGAAATGGTCTATCCCCCTGTATTTATTGAGCGTCAGGCGTGTACCCGCAATTGCGTTAAGCGCCGCCGCCGCCGTATCCTCTATGCTCTGCCACGCCCTGTTGCCCCCTTCGAACGCGGCTTTCCTGACGGCCCTCTCGGGTTTTTCCATAAGCGACCTTCTCTGCGAGATGGGCAGCGTCTTAACCGTGCCGTCCGGATACGTCATCTCGAACTCGAGCTTCCCGGATATCGTATCGTAAAGCCGTCCCCATGCGCTGATGCCGTCCACTCCCAGGTCGGCCGCGAGCACTTCGCGCTCGGGGTTCATCTTCTTTTGTGCGTCTTCCCTCAGCCTGCCTAGATAGTATTTTGAGCTCTTTAATTCTTCACTCTCCCTGAGCGGCTCGAAATTCTCTCCGGAGGCGTCCCTCACGCCCCTCATGAGCTCCACTTTAAGCTTCGAGAATTCGGCCCCCAGCGCAGACATCTCGGCCTCTTCCCTGAGATAGTCCTCGTTGAGCCCGTCGGCCGCGGACAGACATCCGACATAGGAATCGATGTGGGTGTAGCGCGCTATGAGGTCCTCGTTTTTGAGGAAGACGTCCACCCATTCGCTGCCATTAGTATCGTCGAGCGGTGCGAGAGCGGAGGCTTTTTTCTTCACGGTCTCTATGTCCGTTTTCAGTCTCTCCTTGAACTCCTTCATGTCCTGCCCGTTGAATTCAGGGAAATAGCTCGTCAGGTCCCAGTTCATTTTCGCAGTCGAATCATTTATAGCCATTGTTCCTCCGTAGTCATTTTGCTCATTGAGAAATAATTGATACAGGGATGAAATATATCATAATGCAGAACGGTTTGAAGCTCACCCTGAGTTGAAGATTCGGTTCCACCTTCCCCCAGCTCCTCCTGGGTGGAGTATCTCGTGCTTAAGTGTTTATCGGTGAAATAATTCCAGCTTGACTATTGCCCGTTGAGATGCCAGTCATAACCGAGCCACCCCATATCGAAGTCGTTTCGTTTTAGAAAGTCCTTTTTATTGTCGTCAGCCAGATAGATTAAAGCGAAATTCAGAATGGCGTTCTCCTTTTCGCTCCGGCCCTCAAACTCATACTGTCCGCCGTATTTATCAACGAAATCCTCTCCGAACCACTTGAAAATTTTGGAGAACCGGACCCTACCGTCGTGCTCGTCGATTTCGAGCCCCTTTACGCCGTTATTAATGAAGCCGGCCGAGGCTTGGGACAACTGCTCCTCGAGTTTGTCGCGGGTATATGCCACTCCCCTCAGGTCGGGACACCCTATGGACGCGCAGTTTATCGCGGCATGTATCCTGGGTTCGTCGAATTCCTTCCTCAGTATCTCATGCTCGATCTCCCCGAGGGTTAACGTTTTTCCTGCGGCTTTCCACTTGAGCCCGTCCCACACGCCCTTTATCTGTAGTATGCTGTTCGACGGCACGAACAAGCCGATCAGGCTGAAGCGCCTGCTAATCGGGTAATTCTCAAGTATCGCGTCGATCGTGAACGCGTTGTACGCATTTATCCAGAATGCGAGCTTCTCCGGTTCGGTCCACGCCTGATACTCTTCCTCCCGGACTCTGCCCAGCGAGTCAAGGAATTTTTCAAGCTCAGCCTTGGACGATATGAACCCCTTGTAATCGACACGGGCGTCACGGACGTATTTCCGGAGGAGCGAGCCGTAAAGCGCGTACGTGTGATCGAAGGACTCTGCCTCGGGTGATTCAGACGGATCGCCAACGGCTGCCGCGTCATGCGCGCTCATGATGACGCTCATGTTGATCAATGCCGATATCACCGCTATTAAGATTATCAGTAAGCTCGTTTTCATTCTCATTAACCAGATACGGCCGGCAATACGATCCGGTTTTAACATTATATTGAGATTCAATTTATGTTGCCGGCGCTTGTCATTAGCCGGGATACTCTCCTTCATTAGAACGCACTGTCGAGGCGGGCTATGTCCGAATCCGGCAGCCTCCACCCCGATGCGCCGCAGTTCTCTACCGTCCTTTCGACGCTGTCCGATTTCGGAATTGCTATGACGTTCTCGCGGGAAGTGCACCAGTTAAGCGCGACCTGCGCCGTCGTTTTACCCGTCTCGCGGGATATCTCTTCCAACACCCTGATCCTTTTTGACGACATGAAGCGCGGCTTCGATGCGAGGTTGCCGTCGTCAAGCGGCGTGTATGCGAGAACAGTAATACCATTTGCAAGACAATATGGGAGTAAATCCTTTTCGATCCCCCTCTCGTTCAGGTTGTAGAGGACCTGATTCGAAACTATCGGGACGTGTCTCAATGCCGCACTGGCCTCTCTCAGTTCGTCGTTGCCGAAATTGCTAACCCCAATGAATCTTGCGATTCCCCTCTCGACGAGGGCCTCCATCGCGCGCATGGTTTCCTTCATCGGATATGACGAGTTGGGCCAGTGGACCTGGTAGAGGTCGATATAATCTGTGCCGAGCTCGGAGAGGCTCCCCTCCGCGGCCCGCAGCACGTCGTCGTAGCCGAGGCGCCTGCCCGATACCTTGGTGGCGATGAATACCCTGTCCCTCATCCCCTTAACCGCTTTGCCGACTATCTCCTCCGTGCCGTATCCCTCGGCGGTGTCTATTAAAGTAGCTCCGAGCTCTATACCCTTCTGCAGCGGCTCCACGCCGCCCCTGTATCTCCATGTACCGAGCCCGATCTCCGGGATCATGACCCCTGTATTCCCAAGCTCTTTCAGTTCCATGTTATGGCCCTCCCGCGTAACTCTAACGGATAAGCAAGCTCTGAGAATAATATAACGGATTCTGCGGGTTAACGACTAAACGATATTATTATCCTAATTGTGAAGGGCAGCAGCGAGAACCGTGGAGGAAACATCTCTGACATTCGGAAGCGACGGAGAAGACCGCGTCCGGAAACGCATAATTTTTATTCTCGAAAAACCTTGCAACAATTTCAGAATATTGTAAATTTATACCTCCGGACGGGGTGTAGCTCAGATTGGCTAGAGCGTTGCGTTCGGGACGCAGAGGCCGCCGGTTCAAGTCCGGCCACCCCGACCAGATTCATTGCGAATATACCGATACTGAATAACTGAATGGGGGATGGGGGTGGTGAAACCCCTTCTCCCCCGCTTACGTTCTAAACATTCCATTCTACATCCCCTGCGATCAGAGCTGATCGGGCGACTTGTCTTTGATCTGCTCCCAGTTCTGATTCGCCTTTACGATGTTGCCAGGAACATCTTCATTCCACTTTGTCTGTATATCTCTGTTCAGATTCAGATAGAGTGTTCCGTCTACCATCTTCCAGACCTCCGGGTCCCCTATGAACTTCTTGTTGACGGCGACTCCATACGCGCAAAACCCGCCGTATGCGGGAAGATATTTCTCGGGGTTCTTCTCGAACGCGTTCTTGTTCGTCTCATTGGCGAATAAATAACTAACCCCATCGACAACGACCACATTATTCCCGTTTCCCCTTACCGGCTTGCCGTCAGTATGATACGATACGAGGTCGTATCCCAGCACACCTGTAGTGCTTATTTCGACATCATCAGCATGTGAATTGGCGGCCCATAAGCTTACTGTCGCAACAAAAATCGTCAGTGCTATTGATTTAAATCTGTTCATGATTGTCTCCTTTGTATAGATTTTTTGGCGAAAGAGGTTCACTCCTGAAACGCTTATAAATATTTAATACCGTATTTAGCTGAGAGCGCATCGTTTTCCTTCTCGGTAGGCCAGCCCGCGCTATAGAGGGCGGCAACTTCCACAAAGTAGTTATCGAAGGCGCCGGGCAGTATCACATCCAGGACCCGGCTGGGACTATTCCCTATATTGGTAAAACCGTGCGGTATACCGCGGGGCAGGAGTGCCATAATCCCCGCACCGGCTTTCATCTTTTGATCGCCCAGCGTAACCTCGAGCTCGCCCTCCAGCACGTAAACCAATTCGTCTTCGTGCTTATGGACGTGAACTGATACTCCCTTTCCGGGCTCCGTGACCAGCTCGACTACGGAAAATACGCCATTGGTCTCGGCGCTTTTGGCGCGATGATAAAAAACAGATCCGGGAAAACTATATTTGTCTCCGGTGTTCGGAGCGGATAAAATCGGTTTTTGTTGAAAACTGGACATTGATTACCTCCTGAGTATTTTTTTTACGGCTTGCCGTTAGCACTAACTGATGATAGAGTAGCAGGGGACGTAGAACTAACAATGCTGTAAAGTATCTGATTAATACTAAATCGTACTTGAATTGGACTGAATAATGGATGTGCTTACAGATATTCTCAATACCCTGCGTATCAAGGGGAGCCTTTATTTCCGGACGGAGCTGACGTCTCCATGGGGCGTTTCCGTACCGGCTGAACGAAATGCCGCAAGGTTTCACATTGTTATAAGGGGTCATTGCATGTTGCGCGTAGAGAGCCGGCAGGACAGCCTGCATATGGCTAACGGGGACATAGCCGTCATACCCCACGGGGCCGCACATGATCTTCTCGACGATATCGACACCCCGTCCCGTCCTCTCAGCGAAGTTCTGTCCGAAGTCGGATATTCCGGTTCCGGCCCGCTAGTTTATGGGGGAGGGGGGTTCGGGTGTTGTCTTGTTTGCGGTCAGTTTAAATTCGAAAACGAGATTTTTCATCCGCTTCTCGATAACCTGCCGGCGATACTGCATGTACCGGGCAACGAAAGCTTTAATACGAAGTGGCTCGACAGTGCTCTGGGATTCATCGCGCATGAGGCCGCGGTAGAGCAGCCTGGCGCATTCGCAATCATTGACCGATTGTCGGAGATCATCTTTATTCAAGTGATACGCGCCTACATCAATGCTTCGAAATCGTCTATTCCTTTTATCGCCGCACTTCGCGACGCACAGATCAGCCGTGCATTGAGTGAGATTCACAACAGTCCCGATTCCTACTGGAAAGCCGAGAAATTAGGTCGTATAGTCGGGATGTCGCGTTCTGCATTCTTTAATAGGTTTTCGGAATTAGTAGGCATGACCCCGCACCAGTACTTGAGCTTCGTTCGGATGCAGAAAGCCGGCCATTTTCTGGCCACAACCCAAAAACCTCTCAATAATATCGCTCAATCCGTGGGTTTTACATCTGAAGCGGCATTCAGTACGGCGTTCAAAAGGCATTACGGCATACGGCCCGGTGAATATAGAAAGAGGCGGAATGATCAATCGGTTGACCAGCAATTATAATGCGCGCGGCAATAACCAGCTTGCATATTTCGAAACATGAACTTTTGTGCCAGAGGTAAGGCCTGCCGGTTCAAGTCCGGCCACCTCGACCAGGAATTTCAATGGTTCCAACCTTTTAGTAAAAGAAAACTGCCATAAGGATTTCCGCCAGGATCAATATAATAATAATCAGTTCCAGAGTCTGGCTTTGGGTTGCCCGCACCCTGTCGGTTAGAAGCTGATACAGGCTGGCGATAATGTCGAGTTTGCTCGAAATGGCGCTCTCCCAATCTTGCAGATAGAGTCTTCGAGCGCCGATTGCATGGACTCGGGCCAGATAGAGATCCCCAATCAGCTTGAGGGCGTTATCAACCCTTTCGGTTAGCACCAGCGATTCGAGCCGCAGTTCGGCCAGTGCCTGAATCGCTTTCCGGTTTGGCGCGCGCAACGGCACCGACCAATCACTGCGCTTGAGCGGGAGCCCTTGATAATCGCCGATGCGCCTATCCAGCTGCTCGTCGATATAACGTGCTTCCAATAACTCCACGTTCAGTAATTCCAGAACATTGACGGTATCGCGATAATCACGATCATAGACGAGCGCCGCGTTCCAGTCCACGATGACCAGATCGTTCTCGTAGTATGAGAGCCTTTGGTTCAGCGCCTCGCCTTGCTGCTCTGAACTGAGCGGCTGAGTCTCAAACCGCAGCACCTGTGCGATGGCTGAACCGTGCCCCGCCAGTAAATCGGCGGCGGACCAGGGTTGGTCAAATTCCTCTATGACGAACAAATAATAATCTTCTACCAGAGGCGACAATTCCGGCCGGACGATTGCAGAGCGGATTTCTTCCATGAATACTTGAATCTGTTCCTTCGCCTGAGCTTCCAGATTAAGGCCGTAAAGCGTTCGGCTGAGCTGTTGTAAATCTGCTAACGACAGGGCTTGCTGGCCGGAGGGCAGCGGCCATTGATAAGCTATGCTGGCGGCGCCGAAATCAAAGACCGTGACCTGCGCCCGCCCTGCTTCAGAAAGAATGGGTTTTATCTCTCCCAAATGCACGACGAGAGGGGGCTTCGAATACTGTAAAAAAGTGGGGGTCTGTTTTTTTGGCGAAAGCGGCTTCACAGGCGCTGATGAAGGCAATTCTCTGAGCTGTTCAAGCGCCACCTCAAAACCGATGTCAAAAGCGAAGAAAGCAATGACTCTGCCGTTCAGGAGCTTCGTCATTCGATTAAGTCTACAGTCGGCA
>CADEFK010000001.1:79746-102698 GCA_902826595.1 uncultured bacterium
AGCTCCCGAACCGTCGGTCGCTTCGTCCGTCATTTCGCCGCCCGGCATTTCGCCCGCCGGCTCGTCCTGCGCTACCGAGGACGCACTGCCGAAAAAGGAATTTCCACCGAAGGAAAGTCCCGTTACTAACAACATCGCAAACAAAAGAGCAATCACTCTCATGTCTTCAAACCCTCCTGAGTTTTTTTTACCGGCCGGATTTCCCCGGCCAGCTTTACTAATTATAATGCAATAACCGTACCATTAATACAACATCGTGGAAAATCTAATTATCACGGCAAGTTGATCTTTGGTTATTGCCGAATACGCTGTCAAATGCGGCCCGGCTGCGTCAAAAACCACAATAAATTGTGCATTATTACACATTTCTTTGTTGTCCGTAGTCGCTTTATACATGAAATCAAGCGCGGAAATTCTTGAGTGCTTCCTTCATCCTTGAAACGGAAAGCTTCCGCAGGGCTTTCTTTTCGATCTGTCTTATCCTCTCTCTTGTGAGCTTAAACTTCCTGCCTATATCGTCGAGCGTCACGACGTCGCTCCTGTCTATCCCGAAGCGCATCCGCAGCACCTCCTCCTCTTTTACGCTCAGAAGCGATAGGGAGTTCCGTATAACCTCTTTTAACTCGTAATCCACGACCATGTGATCGGGTGAAGCGGACTCCTCGTCCTCGATAAAGTCGTAAAGCGTCCTCCTCTCTCCGTCCACAGGGGTGTCGAGGCTCACAGATTCGTTTGTGATCTTCAATATACGGCTCACGTACTTGAGCGGCACCCCGGACCGCTCCGAAATCTCTGCAGAGGTCGGATTCTTGCCGGATTCTTTTAAAAGTATCGATTTCGTGCGGTATACCCGGCTCGTAACTTCCAGCAGGTACACCGGGACACGCACCGCTCCCCTGTGAACGAGGATCGATCTCGTTATCGCCTGGTAGATCCACCAGGAGGCGTAGGTGGAAAACCTGAACCCTCTCGAATGGTCGTATCTTTCTATCGCCTTCATGAGGCCTATGTTCCCCTCCTGGATGAGGTCGAGAAAGGGAAGGCCGTGGTTCACGTACCGCTTGGCAATGCTTATCACCAATCTGAGGTTGGCGCTCGCGAACCTCTTCTTCAGCTTCTCCGCTTGATGAGAGTAGGCTTTGAGGGAAGCATTGAGCCTGTTCCTGTTCATTTTGTGGTTACTATGACCGTTGGCTTTTCTTCCGTTTCCGTCAACAGCGTGCGAAGCTTCCAGATAAGAACTGATTTGTTTAATCTTATGTTCGCATTTCTTTATCTTCGCCGGTATCCCTACCTCTTCCTTGATGGAGAGCAGGGGTTCTTTCGAGATGTCCCTGAAGTAATCGTTCAAAATTCTGAACTGATCGTCCTGTCTATCGTATATATCCGTCCTCTCCGGCAGCCCTGCCGCGGCTCCGTTGTAATCTTCCTCCGGTCCTTCGTCTGAGAACAGATCGTCCTCCGTGAAATTCTCGTCTTCCGCCATTTGTTCGAAATGTTCAGGGTAGCTTTGAGTCTCCATTTCAGCTGCATTGATTTCGTCATATTTCATCGTCGCCTTCCTCTCTTGCATTTTGTTGCGGCTTAGGAGCGGCTATCACAACATAGCGAATTAAGTCGTGCCTCTGCCTGCTTCTCGTTATGATTATTGGAGCAATATCTGTGCCATATTACTCATCCTTGTGTTTTATTTGTGATGTGGACTGTTTATACGAATCGATTTTATTCCTCCGGCTGAAAATCCGTTATAGTGTGTGAAATTACACTGTTTGAGGTGTACGAAATTCACCCGGTAAATGTCACTCCGCTGCCTGTTCTGTAAGGGTAACGGGACGCGGGACCTGGTGTTACTCGAGCGGGAGGAACCTGGGCTTGTTACTCTCTTTCTGTGTCTGCATGTCTCGTCTGCGAGGGGCAATTACCGCCTACGCGCCTTGACAAGATGTTTTCCGGGAGATCCGCATATTCGATCCGAACTTGAATTCACTCTATAAGTACCTGTAAAATTTTGTTAATGTCGAATGACATAAACGAGATACTCGACGCGCTCGAGAAACCGCTCAGGTTTGCATCGAGAAATAACTTTTCGAATCTGGATAAGGTGAAGGCCCTCGACCAGCTTGTCGGCGATCTCACGCTGAAGGCGCTCTCCCTCCCGCTCTCGGCCTTGCAGTTGAGGGATCTCGAAACCCTTCGTGATTTCTTCTCCTCATACGACGGCCTCGCGCAGGGGGAGAGGAAAGATATTATCAGGAAGTCGCTCGCGATAATCGGCGGGCTTAAAAACGCTCACAGACAGGATAACTCGGCCGAACTTGCCGGTGATGCGGCCGCATCGCCGGGGAAAGGTCGGGAAAAAGAAGGTGCTCCGGCCCGGGATAAAGACGAGGGCCCGGCTTATGACGCAAGGGAGCCGGATCAGGTTCCGATTCAATATATAAAAGGGGTCGGCCCCAGGATCGCGGAGATTCTAAAGAAAAAGGAAATAGAGACCGTGGAGGATGCGCTCTACTACTTTCCGAGGACGTATGAGGACAGGAGGACGATAAAGAGCATATCGAAAATCAGGCCGGGTCGCAGGGAGACCGTAATCGGTAAGATAATTCTCGCGGGAAAGGTCCGTACAAAACGGAGAAGCCTCTATCAGATGACGGTTTCAGACGGCACCGGGACACTGACCCTGGTATGGTTCCAGTTCAACGAGAAATACCTGAGGAATGCCTATAAACAAGGGGCTTCTGTGATATTGACGGGAGACGTGAGCGTAGGGTACAGGGACGCCTTACAGATAGTCCACCCGAGACCCGAGGACATAGAGATCATAGAAGAAGGGGAAGAGCTCGACGAGGGCAACGTGCACTTTAACCGCATCGTCCCCATATATCCTCTAACAGAGGGGTTGAAGCAGAGGCGCATAAGGAAGATCATGAAGTCCGTCGTGGACGGGTATGCGGATGCCCTTCCGTCTGTTATCCCTTCATCTTTGAGAAAACAGAGAGGTCTCGCAGATACAGGCTCGGCCGTATCGAGAGCACACTTTCCGATGAATGACGAAAATATGATAGAGCTATCGGACAAAGACTCCGTCTACGGGTCGCCTCCGCACAAAACCCTCTCCTACACTGAGTTCTTACTGCTGGAGCTCGGTCTCGCGCTCAAGAAGCGCGACATAGCCGGACTCGACGGCATATCCCTCTCGCCGACCGGAGAACTGACCGGGAGGTTGATAGCGGCTCTGCCGTTTGAGCTCACGTCCGCTCAGGAGCGGGTGCTCGCGGAGATCGAGCGGGACATGCGTTCGGGAAGACCCATGAACAGGCTGCTTCAAGGGGACGTGGGAAGCGGCAAGACCGTCGTCTCCCTCCTTTCCATGCTGAAAGCGGTCGAGAGCGGTTATCAGGCGGTACTGATGGCGCCTACGGAAATTCTTGCGGAACAGCATCTGTCGTCCGTCCTTAATTACGTAAAAGGTATGGGTCTGCGTGTCGTATTTCTCAAGAGCGGGCTCGGGAGGGGAGAGAAGAATACGTATTACAAGGCGATCGCTTCGGGAGAGGCGCAGATAGCCGTCGGTACGCATGCCCTCCTTCAGGAGAAGGTGGACTTCAGGAACCTGGGGTTCGTTGTCATAGACGAGCAGCACAGGTTCGGCGTGATGCAGAGGGCGAGGCTTATGGGAAAGGGCACGAACCCGGACGTTCTCGTTATGACCGCAACGCCTATACCCAGGACCCTCGCCCTTACGGTCTACGGCGACCTCGACGTCTCGGTGCTCGACGAGCTCCCGCCCGGCAGGAAGGAAATCAGGACCAGGGTCTATTACGACCAGAAGGGCTCCCGCGAACGGGCATACGAGGCCGTCAGAAAGGAGCTCGGGAAAGGCAGGCAGGCGTATATCGTATACCCGATGATAGAGGAATCGGAGAACCCGGATTTCAAGGACCTCAAGTACGCAACCCGGATGGCCGAGGAACTTAAGAACGACATATTCCCCGAATTCAGGGTAGGGCTCCTTCACGGGAGAATGAAAACCGAGGAGAAAGAGTCCGTGATGAAGAGGTTCATATCCCGACATATAGATATACTCGCCGCGACTACAGTGATTGAGGTGGGCGTCGATGTCCCCAATGCGACCGTCATGGTCGTGGAAAACGCCGAGAGGTTCGGTCTTACACAGCTCCATCAGCTGAGGGGCAGGGTGGGAAGGGGGGGGCATGATTCGTTCTGCATTCTGATTTCGAGCTTCAAGAGGTCCGAGGATGCGGAGAAGAGGCTCTCGATAATGGAGGAGACTACGGACGGCTTCAGGATAGCCGAGGCCGACCTCACGATCAGGGGTCCGGGGGATTTTCTGGGAACGAAGCAGTCGGGCCTGCCGCAGTTCAGGTTCGCCGACCTCATGAGGGACGCGAGGATACTTGGGGAGGCCAGGGAAGACGCATTCCGTATCGTGACGGAAGACCCCCGCCTCGAGAATTATCCCGGATTAATGAAAGAAGTTTTGAAACGCTACGGGGCGGTTTTCGAGCTCGGCGGTATATCTTGAAATTATCTCATCGTCCTCCCCGGCTCAGTCTTCGTTAATAAAGATTCTTCACCTCTCGGTAACACATATTTGTTCTTAGGGCGGTTTTTGGCGACACGACGTAATCCGTATCGCAAGAGGGCTTTTACAGATGAACCTGAGCGTGATTATTCCGACACTGAATGAAGAAGACTCGCTTCCATCCACGATCCGCTCTGTGAGGGAAAATGCGGTAATTGCGGAACCGCATGAGATCATTATTGCGGACTCGGGCTCGGGCGACGGCACTCAGGATTTAGCACTCGATCTCGGTTTAAAGCTCGTCAGGTGCGTTAATCCCCTCCCGGGTCGCGCATCAGCATTAAATCAGGGTGCGGCTTCCGCCTCGGGCGGCGTCTTTCTCTTCCTCGACGCCGATACCTCACTGCCCGTGGGTTACGACGAGAGCATAATGGATGCGCTCGAAGATCCCGGGACCGTCGGGGGCGCCTTCGAATTTTCTCTCGACGGCGGGGAATTCGGACTTCGTGTCGTCGAGGCGATAAACCGGGTCAGATACAGGGTGAGACAGAGATACTACGGGGACCAGGGGGTATTCGTCAGGGCGGGCGCGTTCAAAGCGGTCGGCGGGGTTCCGGAGCTCCGTCTGCTCGAGACCGCATATTTTTGCAAAGCCATAAAAAAAATAGGAAAGCTCGAGCTGATTAAGAAAAATATCAAGACCTCGCCCCGCCGTTTCCTGAGAGGGGGTATATATAGTGTTCTTGCGGGGGATATAAAAATCTGGTTCCTCGATCTTGTCGGCATCCCGGTGGATAAGTGGGGAGAGTGGTACTGGAAAGAAAATACCTCGAGAGAGAAAAATTAGCCGCTGCCTGAGTCTAGCCCTCGAGCAATAAAGATTCCGGATCCTCTATCAGTTCCTTGATCCTCACCAGGAACTGTACGGCTTCGCGACCGTCCACGATCCTGTGGTCATAGCTGAGCGCTACGTACATCATCGGCCTTATTGCCACCGAGCCGCTTACGGCGACCGCCCTGTCCTCGATCTTGTGAAGCCCGAGGATCCCCGACTGCGGGGGGTTCAGTATGGGGGTGCTCATTAGCGAGCCGAAGACACCGCCGTTAGTGATTGTAAAAGTGCCGCCCATTATCTCTTCAAGCGTGAGCGTATTGTCCTCAGCCCTCTGCGCGAAGTCCTTGATCCCCTTTTCGATGGCCGCGAACGACATGCTGTCCGCGTTTCTCAGTACCGGGACTACGAGCCCTTCTGTCGCCCCTATAGCCACCCCTATATCGTAATAATGCTTGATAATCATGTCGTCGCCGTCGATCTCGGCGTTTACCTGCGGGAATTCCTTGAGAGCCCCGATGGCGGCTTTGACGAAGAAGGAATTCAGTCCGAGACTGACACCGAACTTCTCCTTGAACGACTCTTTCCTTCGCCTGCGGAGCTCCATGACAGCGCCCATGTCGATCTCGTTGAAGGTCGTGAGCATGGCCGTAGACTGTGTCGCTTCAAGCATCCGCCGGGCGATAGTACGTCTCCTCCGGGACATCTTGATGCGCTCCTCCCTCGCATCCCTCGCAATGCGAAGGACCGTCGCTTCTTTCGCCTCGACCAGAGCGGGAGATTTGCCCCTTGCGGGCTCGGACCGTGATACCTTTGCCTGAGCGGCCTCTTCCGCCTGTTTCTCAATGTAAATCTCGACGTCTTCCTTTGTTATCCGGCCGCTCGGTCCCGTGCCCTCCACTTTGCCGAGATCGGCCTGCTTTTCTTCCGCGATCCGCCTCGCCACAGGGGTTACCCTCTCGGCGGCAGGATCGGGCCTCTTTACGGCTTCTTCTTTTGCTTCCGCTGCCGGCTTCGGGGCTTCTTTGGGCCCGGGTGCCGCACCGGCTTTCCCTTCCTCGATCACGCCGAGCACTTCCCCGACCTCGACATCCTCTCCGTCCCTTTTAAGTATGCTGATCAGCGTCCCTTCCTTCTCGGACGCGACCTCGAAGTTCGCTTTTTCGGTTTCGAGCTCGACTAGCGGCTCCCCTATTTTCACGGGGTCGCCTTCGGATTTGAACCATCTCACGATAGTCGCTTCCACGATGGATTCTCCCAATTCGGGTACGGTGACGTTTATAGGCATATTATTTCTCCGGTATTTAGACGTTTTTTACCCACGTAATTCCCAATTCGTCGATGTTGGGAAGCTGCTTTCCGATCATGAATGCCTGCTTTATGAGCGCTTCCTGGTTTACTTTGTGCATGGAAGCGGTCCCTTCGGCGGGACTCGAATTCCTGCGCCGTCCTATGAAATGCAGCGGGACGCTTCCCTTGATGAATTTCCTCAAGAATGGATAAATGAACATCCAGGCCCCCATGTTCTCGGGCTCTTCCTGGAGCCATACGACATCCTTGAGATTCGGATACCTGCCGAGCACTTTCTGGATGAGGGACGTAGGGACCGGGTACAGCTGCTCGAGCCTTGCGATCGCGATGTCCTTCGAATGCTGCTTCCTGAGTTCGCTCGCGATAAGGTCGATGTAGACTTTTCCGCTGCATAGAATGAGCCTCTTCACGGACTTCGCCTGTCTGTCGCTCATTTCGTCATCTATCACAGGCTGCCACGTGCCATCCGAGAGGTCCCGCAGAGATGAGAAAATAAGCGGGTTACGTAAAAGGCTCTTGGGCGTCATTACGATCAACGGCAGCGGGTCTATTTCCAGAACCCCGGCCTGTCTCCTCAGCAGATGGAAATACTGCGCGGAGGTCGTGCAGTTGGCGATACGCATGTTAACTTCAGCCGCCGAATCGAGAAATCTTCCCATGCGTCCGCTCGAGTGGTCGGGGCCCTGCCCCTCGTATGCGTGAGGAAGCAGCAGGACAAGCGAAGGGGTCTGTCCCCACTTGGCTCTTGCCGAGACGACGTATTCGTCTATTATCGTCTGGGCGCCGTTGATGAAATCCCCGTATTGAGCTTCCCATATGACCAGCCTGTCGGGAGCCTGTAAGTTGTATCCGTATTCGAACCCTATGCACGCGTTTTCGGTAAGAGGGCTGTTCAATATCTCGAAAGCCGCTTTTGACTGCGGTATGTGCTGCAGCGGCGTGTAGGTTTGTCCCGTATTGAAGTCGTGGAGCACCGCGTGCCTGTGGCTGAACGTCCCGCGCTCGGCGTCCTGCCCGGTGAATCGTATCGACGTGCCGTCCGCCAATATGGAGGCGAACGCCAGTTCTTCCGCCATGGCCCAATCGACCGTCTTTTCGTCGATATTCTCGAGCGCGATTTCCCTGCGCTCCCTTCCGCGCTTGAGCTTCGGATTTATGGTAAAACCCCCGGGTACTTTCAGCAGGGAGGCGTTCATTTCCCTGAGCGCTTCCGCGGGCACCGAAGTGATGGTTTTCTGGGCAGCCCCTGCCGGGGGCATCACGGAGAGAGCCTCTTCGGGTATGTCCTGCGGGGTGAGGGATTCGAAATCGCTGTGGAGCATCTCGTTGTATTTGTTTACGATCTCGTCGGCTTCGTCTTTTTTTATTATATTCCGCTCTGCGAGCGCCTCCGCCCAGATCTCCCTGACGGTAGGGTGGTCGTCTATGACCTTGTACATTTCCGGCTGCGTGAATGCGGGCTCGTCGGCCTCGTTGTGTCCATGCCGCCTGTATCCTACGAGGTCTATCAGGAAGTCCTTCCCGAACTTGTTCAGGTATGCGAAAGCGAGCCGGGCGCATTCTATGCACGCTTCGGGGTCGTCCGCGTTCACGTGGACGATGGGTATCTCGAAGCCCTTTGCGAGGTCGCTCGCATAGAGCGTGCTCCGGCTTTCGTTCGGAAGCGCCGTATATCCGAGCTGGTTGTTCGTTATTATGTGTATCGTGCCGCCGGTGGTATAGCCCGGGAGCCTGCACATGTTGAGCGTCTCGGCTACTATGCCCTGACCGGGAAAGGCAGCGTCCCCGTGCACGATAATCGGAAGAGACACTTCCGGATCGAACTTCGGCTCTCCGCTGCCGTTGACGGATGTTCCCGCTGCCCGCGCCATTCCCTCTACTACCGGGTTCACCGACTCCAGGTGACTCGGATTCGGCGACAGGGTGATCTGCATTTCTATCTCTCTTCCGTTTTTTATCGCGTGGCGCGCCCCTTCGTGGTATTTCACATCGCCCGTCCAGCCCATGTAGTCCCTGAAATCCCTTTCGAGAATAGGGTCTTTGAATTTAATCAGCGAGCCCCTGTAGCTCTTGGTCATGACGTGGTGCATGACGTTGAGGCGGCCCCTGTGAGCCATGCCCATGAAGATGTGGCTTATGCCGATCTCGGCCGCTATGCCGACGATCTCGTTCAGAATAGGGACGAGCATGTCCACGCCTTCGATCGAGAAGCGGAACTTGCCGGGGAAAATCCGATGGAGGAACTTTTCCAGCACCTCGACTTTGGTAAGGTTATCGAGCAGCAGCTTCTCGTTGATCGGGTCTACGGGCGGTCTGAATCTTCCGGTTTCCGCCGCTTCCCTCAGCCATTTTCTCTCCTCGAGCGAGTTTATGTGATAATAGTCGTAACCGATCTTGGATGAATAGATTTTACGGAGTTCCCCGATTGCGTCGTATGCGTTGTCGGTCTTGTCCGAGATAGGCCTGCCGATCAGGCTCGATGGGAGCCCCGCGAGGTCTTCCGGGCTTAGGCCGTGAGTCGCGAGCTCCAGTGAAGGGTCTCCAGGCGGGGGGCTGCCCAGGGGGTCTATATCCGCGTCCAGATGGCCGAATGCCCTGATCGCCTGTGCGAGGTTCGCCGTAGCGACGATTTTATCCATATCATGCTGTGTTATCTCGGCGGGTTTTTCTTCATAAATCTCGGGATGTATCTTGTCGAATATCGCTCTAGTGGAGGAATCGACCGAGCCCGGATCCCTCAAGTAACGCTCATACAGTTCAAGTACATAACCTGAGTTAGGCCCGTGAAAAATATGTGAAATATCCATTTATTCTTGCCCTTTTGATTAGATTCTTCAGTTTTCTGATCGGGTTGGTATTAAAGTATCAATTAATCGATACTATATTAGCACAGCTATATTATTGTGCAATCTCGGAGCGTCTAATTATTTGTCATTACATGGTATTTCTTTTGTCTTTGGGTTAGGCACGGGGCAAGAAGATATAAATCCGTGCGGCAGCATGTATAATCTTTGCTTTTCGGGACTTTAGCTCCGGATGCGAAACGCGCCGGGGTGGCAGGCCCGTTAACCCATGTAGGAATCGATGAACTTGTCGTACTGCTCCCTGTGTCCGTCGCTTCCTATCTTATGCTGTGCGGGCGGAAGCTCGGTTTTGTTCAGTATAAGCGATTCTAGCGAAGCGTGCTCCCCCTTGAATATGTGCCCTATTGGTATCCGCCCCTGATCCTTCAGCTGTACAGACCTCTGAAACGCCATGCCGCGGTCAGCCGGATCGTATCCTACCTCTTCGTCGATGTTGTAAACCCGTGCTCGCCATTCCCTGTGAGTATCGTAATAGGTCACGCATGGCGAAAGAATCTCGAGGAAAGCGAATCCCTTTTTCGATTCGGTGTGCTCAAGGGCGGACTCCATAAGCCTCTCTAGCTGCTCCGGGTTTCCGCTGAAACCGCGTGCGAGGAATGTGGCTGCAGGGAAGCTCAGTCCCATGAGTATCGAATCCAGGCCGGATTCCGCGTTGTCGCGGTACCCCATGGGACTCGTGGGCGAGGCCTGTCCCTTCGTCAGGCCGTAATTGCTGTTGTTCATGACTATGTATATGATGCTGGGATTGCTTTTAAACGTATGCACCAGATGGCCGGCTCCTATGGCGTATCCGTCGCCGTCCCCTCCCGCCGCTATAACCGTAAGGTCCGGATTGGCCAGCTTCGCCCCGATGGCAGCGGGCAGGACCCTTCCGTGAAGCGCATGATAACCGTAGCAGGGCAGATTGTTCTGTATCGTTCCCGAGCACCCTATGCCGGCGAGGAGCATAAGCTTATGGGGGGGGATATCCATCTTGCGAAGTGATTTTTCGAGGACGCCCTGAACGGCGAAATCTCCGCACCCGGCGCACCATATCGGTCTTGCGGGCGCGAACGTCTTTATGTGGGTTTGCATGGTCATTGAAGCTTTGCCTCCTTTTTCCCCTTCTTGATTTTACTGCCGCTTTCCGCCTCAAGCACTCGTTTTACAAGCTCGGCAGGTCTGTACGGGATACCGTCGTACCGCAGTATGTTTATTATTTTCCCCGGGTCCGCTCCCTGATGGATGAGTATATGCGCCAGCTGGGCCTGTGCGTTTAGCTCGACCACGTATACCCTGCTGCATTTATCGATAAAGGCGGGTATGTCTTCGAGTACCGGCCATATCGTCCTCGGTTGCAGATACTGTGTTTTTATGCCTTCTTTTTTTAAATCTTCCATGGCTTCCAGTATGACACCGAATAAAGACCCTATACCTATGAATCCTATCTTCGCGCCGGAGTCCCCGAAATGACGCCCCCTCGGCAATTCCTTCTTCGCGACCTCGATCTTGCCCATCCTCTTGTTCATCATTTTCACCCGGTTGACCGGGTCCGTGGAGACCAGCCCCCATTCGTTATGCTCGTTCCCCGTAACCAGGGATAGTCCTCCGGGCGTTCCGGGTGCGGCAAACGCCGAAATATTATCTTCAGTGAATTCGTATCTCTTGTAGACCCCCAGCTTTTCGATGTCCTCCGCTTCGACGCGCTTGCCGGGCACGGCGCTCACCCCGTCGAGGTCAAAGGGTTCGACGGTCGCGATATTTTGAGACAGCGCCTGGTCCATGGCAAGGAAGACCGGGCACTGGTATTTATCAGCCAGGTTTGTGGCTTCGGCCGTGAGGTAAAAACAATCATCAGGGTGCCCCGGCGTAAGCACTATGCGCGGGAAGTCTCCGTGTCCCCCGAATACCATCAGGTTGAGGTCGCTCTGCTCGGGCTTGGTCGGCATGCCGGTGCTCGGTCCCGAACGCTGGCAGTCGACAATCACGAGCGGTATCTCCCCCGACCCGCAGTGGCCCACGCCTTCCTGCATGAGTGAAAATCCGGGTCCCGAGGTCGCGACCATCGCCCTCGCCCCCGTGAGCGCCGCGCCAATAGCCATGTTTATGCCGGCGAGCTCATCCTCGGTCTGCCTAGCAACGCCCCCGCACCGCGGGAGCCACTTCTGAAGAGTCTCCAGAACCTCCGAGGAAGGCGTGATCGGATAACCGCAGAAGAACCTGCCGCCCGCGACCATGAAACCGAAGGCGACCGATTCGTTTCCGGTGATTAATAAGCGTTTTTCGGGTGCGGTTTTCTTGATCTTGTATAATCCTTCGTCTTTATGTATCCCCATCTCGTCGGCGAGATGGAATCCCAAGCCGAGCGCCTCGAGGTTGTATTCGAGTATCACCTGTCCCATCCTCTGGAAGTGCTTTATGAATGTCTCACGCAGCGTCTCGTCCTCGAGGCCGAGGAGTCTCCCCACGACCCCGAACGCGATACTGTTCTTATAGAGCTCCCTCCTCATCGTACGCATGGCGATCCTGTTAAATGGGGCGGAATAGACCTTGGTCCCCTCAGGGAGCACCGAAGGAACAGGGCCTCCCGAATCGTCATAAACCACTATGCTTTTTGAATCCAGCTGGCGTGCGTTTTTTTCAACAGCTTCCTCATCAAGAGCTACCAGAAGGTTAATGTTGCTCCCGATGCAGTACCTGTCGCCCGTAAACGCCCTCATCGTTGCGGCTGCGTGTCCGCCCCTTATCCTCGATAAAACGTCCCTCTCGGTGTAAACGTTAAGACCGTTCGTACGGAGCAGCTCGGCCAGCATCGTAATAACAGTAAGCGAGCCGTCCCCTCCCTGCCCGGCTACGATAACGTTGACATCCTCTAGAATAGGCCGGCCGTTGTTGGAACTCATTTAGACGCTTTTCCTCCGTTAGTGGGGTTGTAGTCTTTGTATAGAGTCTTAGGATTAGTGTTACCCATTTTGATCCGCTCCTGGAGCGTGGGCATCAGGGCGGGCAGGGGCTTGTTTCTCTTTATATCACAGAGCTTTATCAAAAGCTCCTTGGCCCGCGGTTCCGTCTCGACCGGCACGATCTCGAAGAGCCCGTCGTCGACCGCCGCCTGAAACGCCTTGTGCCCGGCCTCCGTCCTCACGGCGACGAGTGTCCACCCGTCGAGTCCTATACCCCCGACCCCTATATCGGCGTGTTCGGCCGAGTAGTCGAGGCAGTAAAGGCATGCGGGACGTGCGAACTGATGGAAATCCTTAAGCTTCATTATAATTTCACGGCCGTCCCTGAGGTTGATTATTACCTTCCCCTTTACGTTCACGTTCACAATGTCTTTAGGCTCGACGTTAAGCGTCTCGGCTATGTATTTGATGTGTTCATGAGTAAAGCTCTCCGAACAGAAGAGCCCTATAACAAGCGTTACGTTCTTTTGATACCATTTCGCCACTTCAAGACGTATGCTGCTGTACTGCTGCTGTCTGATCCCGTCGACCTGGCAGGGTACTCCCACTACCGCGATCGGGCGTATGTCTTTTCTCATCGCCTCGATGAGGGCGACCGTGTTCGGTGAATACGTATAGCGCGAGCCGCTGCAGGCAAGTATTTCCTCAGGCGTGGTCGCGAGTTTCTGCACCCCTACCTGCGGGTTCTCGGGCAGCACGTCGCCCAATACCGCTCCCTTTATCGTCCCTTTATCGAGCGCATGGACAAGCAGCGCGCTTGTGACGCCTCCGTCCTGTCCCCGCTTCAGGACTTCCTGGTCTTTCGACCTTGCGATAACTGCGTAGTTGTAGGGACCGAAGCCTTCATCCAGGACGGGTTTTTTGAATCCGAGAAGCGCATTCAGGTCTTTGTCCAGGGGGCGGAGGACGGGGCATACGTCCGCGCATAGCTCGCAGAAGACGCACGCGTCGTTTCTCGTATCAACGGGGCGCTCGTCTTTGTAATCGAATACGTCAGTGGGACATATGGTGACGCATGCGGCACAGCCGACGCATTTACCCGTATCCACTATCTCGCGCATCAAAAAGTCGACCGCTTTAAACCCTCCGCGGTTAATTTCCGACCTCCAGGCATAGGCCCATTCATAGGGGTCCACGCCCTGCTCGAGCATGTTGTGGTACTTCTCCTGAACGGCGCGTACGAGCTTCTCATCCCGGCTTAATTCTTCATTGCTCATAAACAATACTCCCTGTTAGGTTATTTAGCTGAAGAATGCTTTTCGGCTTTTTAATTTCTACACACGGCTGAGCAGGTCCTATCACCTTTATTCCTATCTTTAAAGCAGTCGCAAAACAGCTTTTTATCTATAAAGTTTGACCGATATTATCAAGTAATTCCTGTTACTTTCCCCTAGCTTCTTATAGTATATCAGCTTTTTAGCATAGTTAATATATTTAGTCAATCTAAAAATTCAATTGTACGAAACAGGACCGGGATATCCGGTTTTTCGAGTGTTCTTGGCATATAGTTTGGAATAGGATTTCCCGGCGGTTATTCTATTCCCGGAGATCGACCCTCCGTGTCGGATACATGGCGGCCCGGGGATGGTGCTGAAATGGTATATGTACATAATCTTACAAAGCGTTACGGAAGCCTGGTCGCGGTAGAAAACTTATCGTTCAGGCTCGACAGAGGGGACGTTCTCGGTTTTCTCGGCCCGAACGGGGCCGGAAAAACCACGACTATGCGCATTATCACGGGTTACATGCCCCCCACCAAAGGCACGGTGCATATAGAGGGCGTGGATATATTCGATAACCCGCTCCAGGCTAAAAAAATGATAGGCTATCTCCCTGAAAACCCTCCTCTCTACCTCGATATGACCGTTGCCGAATACCTGGATTTCGTGGCTGACATAAAACAGGTGAAGAGGAAGGAAAAAAAGAGCAGGATATTCTATGTGCTCGACAAGTGCGGCCTCTCGGATGTCAGGAAGCGTATCATAGGCCACCTTTCCAAAGGGTACAGACAGCGTGTCGGAATAGCGCAGGCGCTCGTGAACAACCCTTCGGTCCTGATTCTGGACGAGCCTACTATTGGCCTAGACCCGCTCCAGATAATAGAGATAAGGGACCTCATAAAGAGCCTATCGGGCGAGCGTACGGTGATACTGAGCACTCACATACTGCCCGAGGTGACCATGATCTGCAGCAAGGTCGTGATTATCAACGAAGGGAAGATGGTACTCGAGGAATCGCTTGATTACCTGTCCGAGAGTTTAAGGAATTCAAGTAGCCTGCTGCTGAGAGTGAAGCAGAACGGGGACGGCGTAAAAGAAAAGATCATGTCGGTTAAGGGCGTGTCGGGCGTGAAGCCGGGACCCTCGGGCGAATTCGTAGTTACGCCTTCGGAAGGTGTTGAGATAAGGGAGGAGCTCGTAAGGATGGTCGTCGAAAACGATCTCGGCCTGCTCGAGCTGAGGCCGCTTGTCGGCACTCTCGAAGAGATATTTATGAAGGCAATTTCCTCTGAAGGCAATTAGATGAAGGCGTTTTATACGATCGTGAAAAGGGAACTGAGGTCTTATTTCGCCTCTCCGCTCGCATACATCATCCTGGTGGTGTTTCAGGTGATCTCGGCGAGGTTCTTCTTCCTGTACCTCCAGGGGTTCCTCCAGTTCCAGTTCGATCCGAGCTACCAGCTTCAAACAGGCGAGCTCAATCTGAACAACCTGGTCGTGCTTCCTTATTTCGGGACGATAAGCATAGTCCTCCTGCTGATAGTGCCGCTTATTACGATGAGGCTGATAGCCGACGAGAAGAAGAACTATACAGCGGAGCTGCTCTTCACGTCCCCGGTCAGGATACGCACCATAGTGTTCGGGAAATTCACCGCTTCCCTGATTCTCCTCATACTCATGCTCCTACTCTCGTCTATTAATATTTTCGTGTTGATGGTCCACGGGAACCCGGATTTAGGAGCCGTTTTTTCGGGCTATATAGGTTTGCTCCTGCTGGGCGCTTCGTTCCTCTCGATAGGGATATTCGCTTCTTCTCTTACCGAGAACCAGCTTATAGCGGCCGTAATAAGCTTCGGGGTCCTGTTGCTGCTCTGGCTCGTGGGTGCCCTTTCGGACGCCGAGAGCTCCATACTGGGCTATATTTCGGTAATCAACCACTACGAGGACTTCAGCAAGGGTTTAATCGAGCTTAAGGACGTCATTTATTATGTGTCGCTCATTTTCCTGGGTCTCTTTCTTACCTACACGTCGCTCGAGTCGGAGAGGTGGAGATGAAGAGGAGGAAGCTAATATACGGCACGAACGCTTTAATCTCCGTATTGAGCGTCTGCGGCATACTCATCATTCTCAACTACATTTTTTTCAAATCCGACGTCAGGATAGATATGACGGAGGGGAAGCTTTATACGGTCTCTGAGCATACGATCGGCGTAATCGAGAACATAGACGGCGATGTGGAGATGCTTGCGTTCTTCAAGGACGTGGGAATGGACAGGAGCGAGTTTCAAGACCTGATAAAGGAATACACCAGGAGGTCGGGAAATATAAAAGTCAGGTATGTCAATCCGGACAAGGAGCCCGGCATCGCGAAGAAATACGATATAAAAGAGTACGGTACGATCGTGCTCATCGACGGCGAACAAACTATAAAACTGAGACTCGCGGACCATATATCGGGGGGGATCCTCAAAAATGCGGAGGAAGAACTCACGAACGCGCTCTTCAAGCTCAACCGTGTCATCCACAAGACTGTTTATTTCCTGACTGGACACGGGGAGCGCGACATTAACGATGAGCTCGAACCCGAGGGGCTGGGCGTGCTCAGGGCCGCCCTGATCGACGAGGGGTACGATGTGAGGGAGTTCCTGCTCCTGAGAGGGGATCCGCTGCCCCGGAAAGACAGTGTCCTGATCGTATCCGCACCGAAGCAGGCGCTGTCGCTGAAGGAAATAACCGATATTAAAGACTATATAGATAATGGTGGAAAGGCCGTATTCCTGATTGAGCCCCGGAGCGGGGGAGAGCTCGTCTCAATCCTCAAGAACTACGGATTCTCCATATCGGACGACATTATCATCGACCCCAGCTCCAAGCTGGAAGGGGGAGGGGATATCGCCCCGATAGTCGCCCAATACGCCCATCACGATATTACCGAGGGTTTCAGGTTCGCGACCATCTTCCCTTTTTCGAGGACCGTCGACGTCGTCGAGCAGGACGGAATTGACACGGCGGTGCTGGCCAAAACTGGAGAGTACAGCTGGTCCGAATCTAACTTCGAGCTTTTCGATCAGGGGGTTGCCCAGCAGGAGGAAGGTGATGAGAAGGGCCCGCTGGGAGTGGCGGCTGTGAGTGAGGACGGGAATGGCTCGAGAATCGCGGTCTTCGGCAGCGTCGATTTCGTTTCGAATATATTTATAGATTTCTCGGGAAACAGGGACCTCTTTCTCAACACCGTCAACTGGGTCGCGGGCGATGAAAACCTGATCTCGATACGTCCGAGAGCCGCGAAAGAGGGGAAACTGACTATAACGAAGAAGCAGACGAATATAATATTCTTTTTTACGGTCGTGCTGATACCCGCCGTCATCTTCCTCTCGGGTATAGGTATCTGGTGGAAGAGAAGAAGGTTGTGATATATTCTCGCAACAAGCGCGATGTTTCTCGATTCGCAAGCCCGCGGAAAGCCGCGAGATTGGGTCAATAAATGATCAGCTATCTAAAAAGATTCGCAGGCACCGTAATCGCGTTGATTATCTTCGTGGTACTCCTCGCATCCGTCCTTCTGTTCGATAAGGGGGAAAAACCCGAGGAAAATGTGGAAAAGGTCTTCCCCGGCATTAAGAAGGAGGAAATAACATCGTTCAGTCTCAAATCGCCCGGATCCGAATTCACGCTCAAGAAGGGTGACCGGAGCTGGACGGTCGAAAGCGGCTCGAAGAAGTTTAATGCGGATGAAAAAGCAATAGACGGGCTCCTTCAGGACATCACGGATATGGAGGCCGGTAAACCGGTCGCCCGGGACTCGGACAAACTCGACGAATACGGCGTGGTCGACTCCGAGACCGAGTTCTCGTTTCGTGCGGGCGACGCCGAGTACCCCGTGATAATCGGCGACAAAAGTCCGGTAGGGGAGGGGATATATATATACGACCTGGGCGAGGGGAGGGTGCTCATTGTCAAAGACCAATTTCTCTGGGGGTTCGTCAATAAAACCCCGGGAGATTTCAGGGACAGGAGTCTGCTCGGGGCGGATATGGACGGCGTTATTCGGATTACGGTTAAAGTCGGAGAGTTCTCGACCGAGCTCGCCATGAAAGACGGCAAGTGGTTCGTTGGCGCGGGCGAGGATGTCAGGATCGCCGATCACAAGAAGGTAAGGGAGCTCCTTGATACGTTCTCCGGGCTCAAAGCAGACGATTTTGAAAACGACGCGCCGGAAGGCCTGGAGAAGTACGGCTTGGAGGAGCCGACCGCGGAAGTAGTGTTTTACGGCAATGATTGGGAAGAGGGCGTCCTATTCGGGAAAAGAAAGGACGAAGGGAGCTACTTTGTAAAAGTCACGAACAGGGAACCGGTATATTCAGTGTCAAAGAATTATTTCAAGATACTGCCTAAGAATAACGATGACATCGCCGGCAGGTAGCCATTTCTACATATCACTTGTCCTTTTCTTTTACATCGAGCTTCAATCCCAGCTCGAGGAGCTGGCTCTGCTCAACCTCGGATGGAGCTTCGGTGAGAGGGCATAACCCTTTCTGGGTCTTGGGGAATGCGATGACGTCCCTTATGGAGCTGGCTCCGGCTATGAGCATGACTATCCTGTCGAGGCCGAGCGCGATCCCCCCGTGGGGCGGTGCTCCGAATTCGAGTGCTTCGAGGAGGAACCCGAATTTCTCCCTGGCCTGCTCCGCGGTAAGGCCAATCGTATGGAAGAGTTTCTCCTGTATGTCTTTCTGGAATATTCTGATGCTGCCCCCGCCGATCTCTACGCCGTTCAGCACGACGTCGTACGCCCTTGACCTCACCTTGCCCTTCTCCGTATCGAGCAGGTGGAGGTCTTCCTCCTTCGGAGACGTGAACGGGTGATGCATGGCGACGTAGCGTTTCTCCGTGTGGTCGTAATCGAGGAGCGGAAAATCCTCTACCCACAGGAAATCAAACCTCCCCTGGTCTATCATGCCGAGTCTTTCACCGAGCTCGAGCCTCAGGTGGGAAAGGACCATGTTTACAATATAGGCCGTGTCGGCCGCGAAGAACACGATGTCGCCGTCCGCGAGCCCTAATTTCTTCTGCAAATCATCTTTTTCCTTATCGCTCATGAATTTGACAATCGGGGACTGCCACTCGTCGCCCGAGACGCGGATCCAGGCGAGGCCCTTAGCCCCGAGTGATTTAGCGGTCTCTCCGAGATCGTCTATCTCTTTCCTCGAGAGCTCGCCGGCTTTCCCGGGGAGCTTTAGCGCTTTCACGATCCCGCCTTTCTTGACGGCCCCGCTGAATACCTGGAACCCTGAGTCTCTGAATGTTTCGGTCATCTCATCGAGCTCGAGCCCAAACCTCGTATCCGGCTTGTCGGACCCGTACCTGAGCATCGCCTCTTCGTGCTTCATCCTCTTAAACGGTACAGGTATATCCACTCCTTTGGCTTCTTCAAATATAGCTTTGAGTATGCCTTCCACGACCGACATGATATCGTTCTCGTCCGCGTACGACATTTCGAGGTCTATCTGCGTGAATTCGGGCTGACGGTCGGCCCTCAGGTCTTCATCTCGGAAACAGCGCACTACCTGGTAATATCTGTCGAGACCAGAGATCATGAGGGTTTGTTTGAGGAGCTGCGGAGATTGCGGCAGGGCGTAGAATTTCCCCGGGTTGAGCCTGCTCGGCACGAGGAAGTCCCTGGCCCCTTCGGGCGTCGACCTCGTCAGGTAAGGCGTTTCCACCTCAATGAACCCCTTTCGGTTGAGGTAGTTCCTCGTAGCCGAGACCGCTTTGTGCCGCGTCACGATATTATCCCTCATATTAGGGCGTCTCAGGTCCAGGTATCTGTGTTTTAATCTCAACAGCTCGTCAACCCTGACGTCGTTTTCTATCAGGAACGGGAGCGGCTTCGAAGTGTTCAGTATCCTGAGACCGTCCGCTACCACCTCGATCTCGCCTGTCGGGAGATTCGGATTGACCGTTTCGGGGGAGCGGCTCGTTATCCTTCCCGTTACTGCGATCACCCATTCGTCCCTGAGCGCCGAGGCCTTTTCGTGTATTTCCCTGTTTGTCTGCGGATTGAACACGATCTGTATTATTCCTTCCCTGTCTCTCAAATCGATGAATATGACCCCGCCGTGGTCCCTGTTCGACTGGACCCAGCCCATGAGCACCACGCTGCGGCCGATATCCCCGGCCCTCAGGACCCCGCAATAGTCCGTTCTCTTCCAGTCACCCATATGCTCAAGCATGAAAAACACTCCTCTTAAGACTAATCTACCTTAAAACCCTCAAATCTTAACCTTTGCGAAGAATTTGGCAAGAATGACTACCCGGATCCGCCCGTTCTAAAGTGCCGGATATCCTATCGCTGGCATGGAGGTGCAATAGTGTTTACAATTGTCGGATGCTGTCTATGGCGTTCAGGAACGTACATCCATTCCCGGGAGGGTGCAACTCAGGGCGTTACGCGTCTTGAACCCGGCTCCCTTAAGATGAATTATCGAGTGTACCACAGCAGAGTGTTAGCCCTTCTTAGAAACAATTATCTTCTGATATCGATATTTTTGCTGGGGCTCGGTCTCAGAATCTACAATCTCGGCGCCGAGAGCATTTGGTTCGATGAAGCGGTATCGGTTGCGGCATCCAAGCTCGATTTTCTGGAACAAATAAGGTGGAGCCTCGACTCCAGTGACAACAACCCGCCTCTATACTACGCATTTCTCCGCGTCTGGGTTCTCATGTTCGGTGACTCGGAATTCGCCGTAAGGGTTCCTTCCGCAATATTCGGGTCGTTCAGCATTCCGCTTATATATATCGTAGGCTCTCTCCTGGCCGGCAGAAAAGCCGCACTGCTGTCGGCGTTCATACTGGCCGTTTCCGTATTTCATATAAAGTTTTCCCAGGAAGGGAGGGTCTATGCCCTGACGGCTTTTCTTGCGCTTCTCTCTTATTATTTCTTATTAAATAGCGCCGCGGAGAGAAAGCGCATTAATTCAATAGGCTATGTCATATCGAGTGCGCTCCTGATCTACGCCCATTATTACGGTCTCTTCATCATCCTCTCTCAAAACATCTTCTGCGCATGGCAATTTTTAACGCACCGAAAGACGGGATCGCCTGACTTCAAGAAGTGGATTGCGCTCCAGATGATTCTGGGAATTATATGTATTCCGGGATTATATATCTTATACCGTCATTCGATCGGGATTCAGAACAATTTTTGGCTCTCCCCTCCCACATTACATGTCCTGTACGACTGTTTCGAACTATATTCGGGTTCGATATATCTCCTCATATTGTTCGCCGCGCTGTCGGTACTGGCGGCGATAGGTGCCGTAGGCACGGGCGTCCTCCGGCATTTTGGCGGGATCTTCAAGCCGCCTGCGCAGAGCCCCGGGGAAGCCGGTATGTCTTATGGAGGGAGCGTCTTTCTCCTCTTGCTTTGGCTGTCCGTTCCGGTTGCCGTGCCGTTTCTGATATCGCTCGTTTCGACGCCGATTTTTTTCTACCGATACGCGATCGCCGGGTCTCTCGCATTCTATATTCTCGCGTCATGCGGCGCTGTAATGACAGGCGGCGGGAGATTCGTACTCCTGGTAACGGGTATTGTTCTGATTTTTTCATCCCTCAACATTTTCGGATATTATGAACGGGTGGATAAGCCCGATTGGAGGGCAGGCGTTAATTATATAGAATCTAATGCCGGGGCCGGGGATGTTATAGTCTTATATCCCTGGTACGAGACGGAGCCGGCCGCCTACTATTCCGGGCGGGACGATTTGACGATCGTCTCTCTCGGGGACGAGTTTTATGCCGCACCCGATACGGGGGACAAAGAGTTCTGGCTCGTGTTGTGCGACCGCTGGCTCGACGATGTGGGACACACAAAGGAAACCGTCGAAAAAAGGATCGGAGAGAGTTACGATGTGCTGGAGAGGAAGGATTTCCCTTACCTTTACATATATCGTCTCAAGCAGAAAAAGAGTGAATAGACAGGCATAAAAATCCATGCAATCCTGAGGGTGACCGGTTCAATGACAAACGATATAGAGTTCAGATCGGGTTTCATAGCCGTAGTTGGAAGGCCTAACGTGGGTAAGTCCACACTTATCAACGCGGTTACGGGCATGAAGATCGCAGCCGTCTCGGACAAGCCCAATACGACGAGGAACCGGATTCTCGGCATTAAGACGCTCCCGGGAGCGCAGCTCGTGTTCATCGACACCCCCGGAATACATAAAGCCAGGGGGAAGCTCGGGAAGGCCATGGTTCATACGGCAATGTCGGCGATCGACGAGGCCGATGTAATAATGATGATGATCGAAGTCAAAGACCCATTCGGGAGAGGAGACCGGTTCATTATCGAGAACCTCCCGAAGTCCGCAATACTGGTGATTAACAAGATAGATACTGTAAAGAAGGAAGACATACTCGGAATTATAGATGTATCGAGGAGATTTGAAGGAAAATTCCTCGAAGTAATACCTATATCGGCGAGAAATGCGGACGGGATCGACGACCTGCTGGACACGATCGTCAAATACCTGCCCGAAGGCCCCAGGTATTTCCCGGAAGACATGGTCACGGACCAGCCCGAAAGGTTTCTGGCGGCCGAGTTTATCCGTGAGAAGATTTTCCAGCTTACGAAGGAAGAAATTCCATATAAGACCGCCGTCGTGATAGAAGAATTCAAAGACGTTCCCGAGAAGGAGCTAGTCATGATTTCGGCGCTCATATACGTCGAGAGGATAAACCATAAGGGGATTATCATAGGCAAGAAAGGGGAGATGCTGAAAACCATTGGCACACAGGCGCGCGAGGATATCGAAAGAGTGCTCGGGTCAAAAGTGTTTCTCGAGCTCTGGGTGAAGGTTAGTGAAAGGTGGACCGACAGGGAAAATCTGATAAAAGATTACGGCTACGGGACATGACATATGAGCAAAGTGTCTGCTCTCGGATTCTTTAAAGACAATTATCTGATAATATTGATTTTTATCGTGGGCGTCATACCGAGGTTCTATGACCTCGGCGGAGAGAGTGTATGGTATGACGAAGCGGTCTCTATCGCCGTCTCCAAGCTCGGAATTACGGACATAGTCAAGTGGGTATTCGATAACCCTGCCGAGACTAACCCCCCCTTCTATTATATGCTTCTCAGCTGCTGGGTTCCTGTTTTCGGCGATTCCGAGATTATCGCAAGAGTGCCCTCTGCCGTTTTAGGTTCGTTATCAATTTTCGCCGTTTACGCCGTTG
>CADEFK010000002.1:0-10821 GCA_902826595.1 uncultured bacterium
CTGCTCGAATACACGGTCTTTAAAAACGTCACCATAAACGGCGACGTCGGAGGGGAAAACCCCGGGGTCGACGTATTCTATAACTTTAATTATTAATACCGGGCGGACTGTTTATTGCAGATTATAATTTGACGCGGCCTCACCCGCGGGAACAGGTACTGGGGACGCATGGTGGACCACGAGACGCCAGGAAGAGCCCGAGAGCTCGAATACGTTAGTCGACTGTGCGTAACCGAGCCGGGTTTGGTTTCCCGCCCCCTGGCTTATCTTCTCTATACAGATTACCCACGCCATCTCACCCGCGACATAAGCCTTTATGTCGGTAATCTCGATATGCGCGGGAGGGCCCGCCTGAAATATATTCTTCCAGCTCTCTTTTATCGCATCCCATCCGTACAGCATCGGCCAGCCGGGATGAACACACTTGGCCCTGGGCTCGTTAAGCCACACTTCCCGCATCGAATCCGTATCCCCGTCGCGAAGCGCCTGATAGAATCTCGAATTTGCTTCCAACACCCCTTCCGTGAGGCTTATTCCCATGAGGCTCTCCCGCGTGATCCGGTTTCCATATCCCGAATACCGACATCTAGGATACCCGCTTAACCCCCATTGAACCACTGAGGGGCTTTTCAGTCCGGCATATCGCTGAGAAGCGAATCTATTTCCTCAAGCACCATCGTGTCGCTTTCATGCTTGACGTGGTCGAGCAGGGCATCCTTCGATCCCTCCCCTTTCAGTTTCCAGAGCGCCCAGGCCGCGTGGGCCCGTATGAGGGGCTCCCCGTCGGACAGGTATTCTTCGATCGCGGGAATGAGGCTCGTATCCCCGGAATTGCCCATGGCGACGAGTACGTTACGCAATAACCCCTTTCTCTTGGTCCGCCTGACAGGGCTCCCCTTGAACCGCGCGCCGAACTCTTCGGGACCGAGCCCTGAGAACGAACGGAGCTCGGGGTTGTAAAGACCTTCCCTCGGCTGAAAGCCCGGCTCGGCGGACTTCTCCGCTTTTCTGTTCCAGGGACAGACGTCCTGGCATATATCGCAGCCGAAAATATTATTGTCGATCCTGTCCCTTAATTTTTTCGGTATGCCGTCTTTCAGCTCTATAGTCAGATAGGAGATACAGAGCCTCGAATCGAGCACATAGGGCTCCGTGATAGCGCCTGTCGGGCAGGCCTCTATGCACCGGGTGCACGTTCCGCACCTCTCAGGGGCGGGGCTGTCGTAGTCGAGCTCAATGCCGGTGATAATCTCGCCCAGAAAAATCCAGGAGCCGATTCTCTGATTGATGAGACATGTGTTCTTCCCGGTCCAGCCTATGCCTCCGTACTTTGCGTAGACCCTTTCGAGGACCGGCCCGGTATCGACGTAGCGTCGGCAGAGGGCTCCAGGAGCTGCTTCCCCGGAGATGTAATCCTCGAGAGCCTTGAGCCTATCGTCCATGACCGCGTGGTAGTCCTCCCCCCACGCATAACGCGCGATCCATCCCCTGCCCTTATCGCCCGCCTCGGTCGAGTATGGGAAACCGGTATTGTAATTGAGACCGCACGTGATCACGGATTTTGCGCCCGGGACCGCCTGGCGAGGGTCCTCCCTCCGTTCGGGGTTTCTCTCCATATATTTCATCTCCCCAGCGTACCCCTTCGTCAGCCACTCTTTATAAAACTGGCTTTCAGGGAAGATTCCGGCTGGAGATATCCCTACCAGATCGAAGCCGACCTCGTACGCTTTCGTCTTTACGGAATCAGTGATCTCCTTGATGTCCATGGAGCTTAATTTTATCACATTAGTAATGCCGGAATGGAATTTGAAGAATGAGGAGAAACGTACTGCGGCTACTCGGACCAGCCGCCGGGATATTTTTTAGCCACCAGAATCAGCGCCGCGATCTCGCTCACCGCCCCGCTGCCCGCAGAATAGGCCGCGAAGTAAGATTCGGCTTTGACCTCGAGCGGGGCGTCCTGTGTGACTGCGGTGAATATAACCCTTTTCATTACCGGGATGTCCGCGTGGTCCCTGCATATGAACGCAACCTGATCGTCAGTAACCGCGTAATCTTCTTTTATCCCGGCATAGAACCGGGAATTTTCAGAAATCCCCTGGTGGAGGGTTATTCCCAGACGCTCCGCCGCCGCCGAAATCAGCTCGTTTTTGGATTTCGAAAACGCCACGAATTCCACGTCATTGCCCTTGAGCGCCAGGATATGGAAGCCGTTGGGCCCATGAGCCCCGTGAACCGGTTCGTCGTCCGAAATAAAGCCGTCCGCATTGACCAGTATGAGCTTTATGCCGGCGAGTTTTTTAACGAGGTCTGTTCTGAGTTTCTGAAACATGCGTTTCCGACCTGCTCAATAATAACACGCCCTCAATTTTATGTTATCGGCTTCATAATACAAGTGGTGAGGGAGAGACCCTCTATGTATAATCTAGAGATCGATGATCCCTCTCCGAGACACGACCAAATCCCCAGGGTTTCCATTTGTGAATATTATACTCATCTTGGTCAATGTCCTGATTTTTCTGTACGGGTTTACGTTAGGCGGATATTCTGACGATTTTATATACCGTTACGGACTCATACCGGCAAACGTATTTTCGGCTTCGCCCGGTACTGGCCTCGCCGACCGCGCCTGCCCTTTCCTGACCTCCATGTTCCTCCACGGCGGGTGGCTCCACCTTATCGGCAACATGCTCTTCCTCTACATATTCGGGGACAACGTCGAGGGCAGGATGGGGCATTTCAGGTACCTCGTCTTTTATATCGTCTGCGGTCTCATCGCGGCGCTCTTCCAATTCGTCACGAACATACATTCAATTATACCGATGGTTGGGGCGAGCGGCGCGATATCGGGCGTGCTCGGGGCCTATATGACATTCTATCCCAAGTCAAAAATCCTGACCCTCGTGCCGATTTTCTTCTTCATCCAATTCATACACATCCCCGCCGCGGTTTTCATATTCGTATGGTTCCTGATTCAATTCCTGAGCGGGCTCGGCACTCTAAACGCTCCGAAAGAAACGGGAGGAATCGCGTTCTGGGCCCACATCGGGGGTTTCGTCGCGGGCCTCATGCTTGCGCGTTTCTTCGACCGGAGGCCATATTCCCGGGAAGCGGCGGCAGGGAGGTATCTTCATTAAATCAATACGGCAGTTTATTTTTCCCTCAACTAGTACGTATTATATAAATAGACGAATCCTACATCTCGCACTACAGGGAAAACGCCATGCCCGGGACGAATACACGTAAAAGGAACACACTCGCCATTCTCGTAGGGGGCGGCCCCGCTCCGGGTATAAACGGCGTAATCAGCGCATCGACTATCGAAGCCGTCAACAGGGGCATTGATGTGATTGGGATCAGAGAGGGGTTCAGATGGCTCGCCGAGGGAGATACGGACCATATCGAGAAGCTGACCATAGCGAACACGTCGCGCATACACAACACGGGCGGCTCCGTGATCGGCATATCGAGGGCTAACCCCACATCGAGCCCGGAAAGGATGAGAAACACGGTCCGCGGCCTGGCGGCGCTCGGCGTGAAGTACCTTATAACAATTGGCGGGGACGGTACTATGTTCCTCGCAAGCGAGGTAGAGAAAGCAGGCAGGGGCCGGTTCAAGGTGGCGCACGTCCCGAAGACGATTGACAACAACATACCGCTTCCGGGCTACATACCGACATTCGGCTTCGAGACGGCCAGGCACATTGGCACGGAGTTGGTTCATTACCTGATGGAGGACGCGAAGACAACGAACAGGTGGTTCCTTGTCGTAACGATGGGGAGAAAAACAGGGCACCTCGCTCTCGGAATTGGCAAAGCGGCGGGAGCCACTATCACATTGATTCCAGAGCAGTTCGGCAAAGGCAAAATTTCTCTCAGGAATATCACGGCGATCCTCGAAGGCTCAATAATAAAACGCCTCGCCTCCGGGAGAGAGGACGGTGTGGCCATACTCGCGGAGGGGCTCACCGAGAAGCTCGACGAGGAGGAGCTCAAGAACCTGAATGACCTGAGCAGGGACGAGTTCGGCCGCATAAGGCTGTCAGAAGTCGATCTCGGCCAGCTTCTTAAGCAGGAGACGATGAAGTCTCTTGCCGAAAAGGGGATCGAAGCGAGAATCGTAGATAAAACGATCGGGTATGAACTGAGGTCGGCGCCCCCCATACCGTTTGACGCAAAATATACGCGCGACCTGGGATACAGCGCCGTAAAATACCTTCTCAACGGGGGCTCGGGGGCGCTGATAACTACCCAGAGGGGCAAGATGGTCCCCGTCAAATTTCATGAAATCATCGACCCGGTCCTGAATCGGCCCAGGATCAGGTATGTCGACATCGAGACCGAATCATACGAAGTCGCCGAAAAATATATGATAAAGCTCAGGAAAGACGACCTTACCGACAAGAAAAAATTGAGGGCGCTCGCAAAAACCGCGAACATGAAGCCCGGAGATTTTAAAAAATATTTCTCAGGCATGGTATGAAGACCGTGCCGATGCAACTTGCTAACCGCTAAGAGATCCCGGAACCCGGGGGCGCGCCGTGATATATTGGATAACAAACTCAAACCTGTTATTATATATCGCGATGTATGGCTTTTTTAAGAAAAATACTTAACTTCGCATCTCAGTCCATTGACATTCATACCAAATTATGATAAAAAAAAGCCAATGTTTTATAAGTACTTACTGCCTATAGCAGGCACCGCGCTTCTTATTCTTATCGGCTGCGGAGCCAAGTCCCCCACCAGCAGCACGTCTGGCCCCGCCATTTCGGGAATCCGTCTCGAGGATACCGAAATCGACTCCGAGATCAGAATAGTCGACGAGGACGAGGGAGTTGAGACCGTCGAAGACGTCAGGTCGAGCTTCTTCATTCTCAATCCTCAGGTGCAGGGCTGGAAAACCTACTATTATATAGAGAACATATTCGATCAGTTGCCCGATGTGGCCCCCGAAACGGAAAAGGAGATACCGGTCGTTCTGAACGACAAGGTCATCCACTACATGGTCTATTTTCAGAACCGGGGGCGGAGGTCCTTCAGCATCTGGCTAGAGCGCTCGGGCAAATATATCCCCCTGATGAAGGAAATCCTTTCGCAGAGGGGTATGCCCACCGACCTCGTGTACCTCGCAATGATAGAAAGCGGGTTCAACGTCAAGGCCGAGTCCCATGCCGCCGCGGTAGGGCCGTGGCAGTTCATAAAGCCAACCGCTACGCGGTACGGGCTCAGGGTCGACGCGTGGGTGGACGAGAGAATGGACCCGAAGAAGTCCACAGTGGCCGCCGCCGACTACCTGAGCGACCTGTACGCCATGTTCCAGTCCTGGGAGCTCGCCGCCGCCGGCTATAACTGCGGGGAAGACCGGGTGCAGGCCGCCATAGATAAATATCAAATCAACGATTTCTGGCAGATATCGGAATACACACTGCCAACGGAAACAAAGAATTACGTGCCCAAGCTTATGGCCGCACTGATAATCGCCCGGAACCCCGAAAAATACGGGTTCGTCGGAATCGACTATCACGAGGCCGCGTTCTATGAGACTGTAATGGTCCCCCCGCAGAAGAGTCTCAACGACATTGCGAGAGTGATAGGCGTAAGCCACTACACGCTCGTCGAGCTTAACCCGGCTATACTGCTGAACGCGACACCCCCCGGAGGACCTTACCAGATAAACGTCCCTCAGGGATACGCAACCGTCACTTCACAGAGAAGCAAAGAGCTTTATGCGCTCAAGGATATAAACCCGATGATCGCACAGAGGAGTGTGGGAGGCACGCACAGGGTAAAACGCGGCGAGACCCTCGGCAGGATAGCCTCACGCTACGGCGTCAGCGTGTCCAGCATAAAAAGGGCAAACGGCATGAGAAGCTCTACGATAAGATCGGGACAGGTGCTCAGAATCCCGGGCCTATCGGGTTCTTCGAGTTCTTATGCTTCGAACGACAGCGGTTCCGCCACCGTAAAGTACAGGGTCAGGCGCGGCGATACATTGGGGGCCATAGCAGCCAGGCACAGGGTAAGCATCTCTTCAATAAAGAACGCTAACAACTTAAGAAGCTCAATGATAAGGTCGGGACAGGTGCTCACAATCCCCGGATCCACGGGACGTTATTACGAAGAGGAAGTCGCGGCGGTCAGCACCGCCAGGGTAGCCAAGCACAGGGTGCAGCCGGGCGAGACGCTGGGCGGCATTGCGGCTAAATATAACGTCAGCATATCGACCATAAAGCGGGTCAACCGTATTCAGGGATCTACGATAATGTCGGGGCAGGAGCTGGAAATACCATATATAGCAGGCGGAAGCACATATGTAGCGAGCTCGGAAGCATCCAACGCGGACACGACGGCGGGCTCCGTCACTCCTGTCAGGGCGACAACGCAGTCATCCGCATCGCGCGCGTCAACGCGCTACACAGTCAAATCCGGAGACACGCTGGGAAAAATAGCGGCCAGGCACGGAGTATCGGCCGCATCCATACAGAGCGCGAATAACATGAGCGGCACTGTAGTAAAACGGGGAGAGACGCTAACAATACCGGGAACCTCTTCGGCGGTGGCCGGTGCGAGCGCCGAGGTCGCGGAGACAAAGCGCAATAGCAGCACCGGGAGCAGATACACGGTCGCGCGCGGGGACAGTCTGGGCAGCATATCACAGAAGTTCGGTGTATCGGTCGCATCCATACAGAGCGCCAACAATCTGAACGGCTCCGTTATCAAATACGGACAGGTGCTGACGATACCGGGGACATCGAGCGCGTCGCACACGAGCAATAGTACGGAGACGGCGAGCTCCGGCACGGGCAGGTACAGAGTGCAGCCCGGCGACACGCTCGGCAGCATAGCGGCAAAGCACGGCGTAGGAATGTCCTCCCTTATGAGCGCCAACAATCTGAGCGGCTCCACGATCAGGTCGGGACAGGTGCTCGTAATACCGAACGGCACATACGCCTCCGCGAAATCTACGGCGATCAGCAGCGACGTAATCAGCTACAGGGTCAAGAAAGGCGATACGCTCTGGGAGATCGCGAGCAGGCATAACGTATCGGTGGCGAGCATTCAGAAATGGAACAACCTTAGCTCGGCGGAGCTGACGCCCGGGGTCAGCCTCACTATCTACAAGTAGAACCATCCGGCATACCAGCAGCGGCATCCGTACCTTGCCCAGACAAACGGTAAATGAAAAAAGAACTTCGTGAAAAGCTCAGGACGTCCTATAACCTAAAGAGGGAGATCATCCGGGCGAGGCTCGCTGAATTCCGCGAGGTCTACAGGCATGGGGACGACGGAAGGATATTCGAGGAACTCGTGTTCTGTATCTGCACGGCGGGGGCGAGCGCCAGGATGGGGCTCAGATCTGTCGAGGCGTTGAGGGAGATTCTACTCGTCGGGAGCCTCAGGAAATTCAGGAGCACACTAAAAGGTATACACAGGTTCCCCAACTGCAGACCGGATTACATAATTCATACGAGGGAGTATTTGAGGCGCGAACATGGACTCAGGCTGAGGGACCTGATCGAGTCGTTCCCGGACCCGCTAGAGAGGAGGGACTTTTTCGCGAGGAACAGGGATATTAAGGGGATCGGTTACAAGGAGTCGAGCCACTTCCTGAGGAATATCGGATATCAGGGTTACGCGATTCTCGACAAGCATATACTCAATACCTTATTCGAGCACGGGGTAATCGAGAGCCCGAAGCCGCCCGGCACTAGGGACAGGTATATCTCTATAGAAAACAGCCTCAGGCAATTTGCGGACGATATAGGCATCCCCATGGACGAGCTTGATCTCCTGCTATGGAGCGAGAAGACCGGGGAGGTGCTGAAGTAGGAAAGCACCAAGTATCATGCAGGGTTCGGGATAAAAATGAGATTGCCGCGGCTCCTTCGGAGCCTCGCAATGAGGATCAGAAGGATTGACTTTGATTTAAGCCGGCTTCTGCGGTCCGCGCTCCCTCAGGTTCTCGATTATGACGTAGAACACGGGAACAATGACGAGGCTCAAGAGCGTGGAGACGATCATGCCGCCGAAAACAGCCGTCCCGAGAGAATGGCGGCTGTTCGCGCCCGCCCCCGAAGCAACGACGAGCGGTAACACTCCGAGTATGAAAGCGAACGCGGTCATCAGGATGGGCCTCAATCTAATTAGGGCGGCTGTCATCGCCGCCTCCGGTACAGACATGCCTTCCTCACGGCGCTGCTTCGCGAACTCGACGATCAGTATCGCGTTCTTGCTCGCGAGACCTATGAGCATGACAAGCCCGATCTGGCAGTAGATATCGTTCGAGAGGCCGCGGAGCCACTGGGCCGTCATGGCGCCCAGGAGCGCCAGTGGTACCGCGAGCATGACCATGAACGGCATAGCCCAGCTTTCGTAGAGCGCCGCGAGGAACAGGAACACGAACACTAGGGAGAGGCCGAATATGAGCGGGGCCAGGTTCCCCGCCTTTATCTCCTGATACGAGATGCCGGACCATTCGAACCCCATGCCTTCCGGCATGTATTCCTCTGCAAGCTCCTCCATGGCATCCATAGCTTGACCCGAGCTGTAGCCGGGGGCGTTGTCGCCGTCGATTTCGGCTGAGCGGTAAAGGTTATAGTGCGTGATGGTCTCGGGACCCACAATCTTGCTTACGTCTATCAGCGTATCGAGCGGGACGAGGTCCCCCCTGTCCGTGCGCACGTAGAGACGGGAGATGTCCTCCATTGTGTTCCGGTACTGCGCATCGGCCTGTATGAAGACTTTGTAGACCTGTCCGAAGAGGTTAAAGTCGTTTACGTAAAGGGAGCCGAGATAACCCTGCAGAGTCTGGAACACTTCCGAAATCGATACCCCCTGCGTTTTAGTCTTCGTACGGTCGAGCTCTATATAAAGGCCTGGCGTATTGACCGAAAAATAGGCGAAGAGCCCTACGAGCTCGGGCCGCTTCTGGCCCGCTTCGATTATCTCGCCCATGACTTTCTCAAGCGTATCGAGACCGAGGTTCGTCCTGTCCTCGAGCTCGAACTGAAAACCGCCTGTAGAGCTCAAACCCTGAATTGCAGGGGCGTTGAACGCCACCACCTGGGCGCCCTGTATCCCGGCGAATTTCTTCCGCACGGTGGCAAGGATGTAGTCGATCTGGGTTTCCTTGGATTTCCTCTCGTTCCAGGGCGCGAGCACCGGGAACATGGCCCCCGAGTTCGAGTCGGAGCTGGAGGTTAGAAAATTGAGACCCGATATGGAAACCACGTGCGCGACGCCCGGAGTGTTCTTGAGTATTTCGTATACCTCTTTCATTGTGGCATTCGTGCGCTCGAGTGAAGAGCCCTCGGGCCCCTGGACGTTTACGATGAAGTAGCCCTGGTCTTCCTCGGGGACGAATCCCGTGGGCACGATCTTGAACATGTAAACCGTAAGGGCCATGAGCACGGCGAACACTATCACGACGAGCTTCCACCGCGCGGTCAGTTCCCTGACCCAGCCCTGGTAGCCGCTCTTGAAGCGTTCGAAGGCTTCGTTGAATTTCCGGTAAAACCACCACTTGGGCCCGGTCTCCTTACGGAGAAACAGCGCGCAGAGGGCGGGGCTCAGGGTGAGGGCGTTGATCGCCGAGATTCCTACCGAGAAGGCGATCGTCAGAGCGAACTGTCTGTACATCTGCCCCGAGATTCCGGGCATGAAGGACACGGGAACGAATACCGCCATGAGTACGAGAGAGGTCGCGACGATCGGCCCCGTCACCTCTTTCATGGCTTCGCTGGTGGCTTCCTTCGGGGAAACGTCTTTTTCCTGGAGCAGGCGCGAGACGTTTTCTACCACGACTATCGCGTCGTCCACGACGAGGCCAATAGCGAGGACGAGCCCGAAAAGACTGAGCGTGTTTATTGAAAAGCCGAATGCATTAATCAGCGCGAACGTACCGATGAGGGAAACCGGTATGGTTATTGCGGGTATGAGCGTGGCCCTGAAATTCTGAAGGAATACGAACACAACGATGAATACCAATACGAACGCCTCGAAGAGCGTCTTGACCACCTCGACGATGGACGCGGTCACGAATTCCGTCGTGTCGTAGACGATCTTGTAGTCTACGCCCGAGGGGAAGTTCTTTTTGAGCTCCTCCATCGTGGCCCTGACCTGTTTGTCGACGTCGAGCGCGTTCGCGCCCGGGAGCTGGTAGATGCCGATACCGATGGCAGGCTCTCCGTCGAGGAGGCTGTCCTGGGAGTAGCTCTGCGCGCCCAGCTCCACGCGGGCCACGTCCTTGATACGTACGACCGTGCCGTCAGACTCGGCGCGTATGATTATGTCCCCGAATTCCTCCACGGTCTCGAGCCTGCCGAGCGTGGTAATCGTGTACTGGAACTGCTGCCCCTCGGGCACGGGCGGCTCGCCTACAGAGCCCGCGGCCACCTGGAGGTTCTGTTCGGATATCGCCATGGCGACGTCGCTGGTAGTAAGCCCCAGGCTCGCGAGCTTGTCCGGGTTGAGCCAGATACGCATGGAGTATTCCCGCTGACCCCATATGGTGAGGTTCCCCACGCCGGGGATCCTCTGCAGGGTCTGGTAAATCTGTATGCCTATGTAGTTGCTCAGGAAAAGCTCGTCGCGGCTGCCGTCGGGAGAAATGAGGTGCACCGCCAGGATAAGGCTCGGGGACTGTTTTTCAACCGATATGCCGTACTTGCTTACCTCCTCGGGAACGAGCGGGGTGGCGAGCTGGACCTGGTTTGTCACATCCACATTCGCTATATCGAGGTCATAGCCGACATCGAACGTGACGTTTATGTTCATCGTCCCGTCGTTCGAGCTGTAGGACTCCATGTAAGTCATGCC
>CADEFK010000002.1:10921-46622 GCA_902826595.1 uncultured bacterium
GGGTTTCTGTGATTTTTCGGAGGCTGTCTCGGGGACCACGGTCATGCCGGGCTTAACCTTCTGCAGGCCCTCTGTAATGACTTTTTCCCCGGATTTCACTCCTTCCTGAATAACGACGAGCTCCTTGTAGTTAGAGCCGGTAGTGACGTTCCTGTATTCGACCTTGTTTTCCGCTCCCACGACATATACGAATTGCTGTCCCTGAAAATTGCTTACAGCCTGCTGGGGGACCAGGAGAGCGCCGGGCTGTTCCTTCAAGAGGAGCTTGACCTTGACGAACTGCCCCGGAAGGATGATTTTGGCGCTGTTCGGGACGACCGCCCTCATTTCCATCGTCCCGGTGTTGACGTCGACTTCGTTGTTGATGAAATCGATCCTGCCGTCTTCAGGAAGAGTGCTTTCGTCGGGGAGAACTATGCTGACGGCCAGGTCGTTCTTGCTATGCTCCTCGAATATCTGGGGTATGTCGCGCTCGGCGACGCTGAAATATACGTACATCGGGTCGAGCTGGACCATCGTGGCGAGCTTCGTAGGATCGCCCGCTGCCCCGACCAGGTTGCCGACGTCCACATACCTCCTGCCGATACGGCCCGAGAACGGAGCGTACATAGTGCAGTAGCCCAGGTTGAGCTTGGCCTGTGTAACGTTGGCCTGGGCGGCTTCGACTGCAGCCTGACGCTCGACCTCTTCCGTCACGTATCCGTCGTAAGTGTCCTGGGTGATGTACTCCTTCTCCACGATCGGCTTATAACGCCTTACCTGCTCCTCTGCATAAGCCAGCGCCGCCCTGCTCTCCGCGAGGTCGGCCTCGGCCGCCTGGAGGTCCGCCTCGAAAGGCCTCGGGTCTATAATGAACAAGAGCGCCCCTTCCTCGACATCGGCCCCGTCCTGAAACGCCCTCTTTACCAGGAACCCCTCGACCCGGGCGTTGATGTCGACAGTCTGTATGGATTGAGTGGTCCCTACGTATTCGAGGTAGACCGGGACCGTCTCCGTCGTTACTTCCGCCACCGTTACCGGAAGCGCGGGGGGGGCTGGTTTCTCATCCTTGCCGCAGCCAGTCGCCGCTATAAAGAGAAGGGCGAAAGCTGAAGCGGTTTTCAGGATTACGGTGCAGCCTGTTTTCAAACCAGTTCGTTTAATCATCCTGATTTATTCCTCCTTCTTCTGCCGGACTTAGATCCTGGGGCATGCCCGGGGTCGGAAGATCCGTTCCTATCGCGTTTATTAGGTCCGCGTACGACGTGAAGATATCGGTCTTCGCCTGCACCTGTTCGGCCCTGGCCTGGGCGAGCGTGGCCTGGGCGTTGAGAAGCTCGACGATGTCGCCCACGCCGGCTTTAAAACGGGCCAGGGAAGCGTTATAGGATTCCTGCGCGCTCGCGACCAGGGAGTTGGCTGCGGAGAGCGACTGAACCGCGGTGGTAAATGTGTAGTACGCGTTCCATACCTGATTTATGACAATCTGTTCCTGGAGCTCGAGCGCGGCGCGCGCCGCCTCCAGCTGCGCGCTCGCTTTGCGGACAGAGTTAATGATCTGGAAGCCCTGGAATATGGGCACCTGAAGCTGAAGGCCTACAAGGTAATTCGTAAAGTACTCGTTACCATCCCCTTGAGGGTTTACCCACCACCTGACCAGCTGCGCCGTGGCCGATATTTCGGGAAAAAACTGTGATTTGGCTTTCCACACGAGCGCTTCCCTCTGCCTCACCGTCGCCTGGACCGCGGCCAGGTCGGGTCTGTTCTTCATCGAAAGCGCGATAAGATTATCGACGTTATCGCTGATAGCCGTTACAGGCAGCTCGTTCAGGTCCCCGTTCACGTCGAAACGGGTGTTGGCAGGCCATCCCACTGATGTGGCCAGCAGGCCCCGGTCAATTTCAACGTTACCTCTGGCATCGACGAGATCGAGCTCGATCTGGGCCAGCTGCGCCTGGGCCTGGAGCACGTCGGGGAGCGTGCCCACGCCGGCCTCCAGCCTGAGCCTGGCGGCGTCGAGACTCGTCTGCGCGTCCTCGAGACTCGCTTCGTCGGCGATTACGAGCGCTTTACTGCCTATGTAATTGTAAAAAGACACGGCTACCGCCTGGAGCACGTTCTGAATCGCCTGGTTCTGGTTCCAGTTCGCGTTTATAAGCGCCAGACGTGCGGCATCGACCTGCGCCTCGCGCCCCCCGAAATCGAAAAGCAGATAATTGAGAGTAAGCCCGACATTGCCGTACTGTTCCTGATATGGATCCGTGCCTGTCGACGACCCTCCGCCTTTGGCATAAGCGTATTTTACCGTACCGCCTATGTTTGGGTAATAAAGCCCTCTCGATTCGGCCCATGCAGCGGCGGCGGCTCTCGCGTCTTCCCAGGCCACCTGGGTGGTCGGGTTGTTCACGAGCGCGACGTCGACAAGCTGGGAAAGTACAAGGCTCCCGGATTCCGATTTCATGTCTTCGGGGATCGCTGGCAATTCCTCGAGCTTGAACGATTCGACCAATTCCTTCTCGGAAGGCTTCCATTCCACCCCGGGGGCGGAGGACGCTTCTTTGTACGGATTTAATTCGGGGAGGCCGTGAGCGCAGGACAGAACCAAAGACGATAAAGCGGTCAAAGCATACAGGATTACATTTTTCGAGCTTTGCAAACCGAATCTCCGCATCAGATCAGAAGGATAAAGGCCAAAGACGGTGCGATCGCCGTCTCGTTTTGAAACTGCCCAAAGAAGCTACACGAAATAATAATCTCGTATGAGAATGATTGTCAAGACATGGATGGCGCTAGATGAAGATCAAATTTCGGTCAATTCACACTTCTTTGGTCATTAATCCTGTCGGCACTCTTCTTGGCGTCTATCATGGCCGCCACCAGGATTACGGTTGCAGCTGATGAGTATGCCAGCAGTCTCGTGAGCTGTGACATGTCGGGAGGCGCGTCCTGAAAAGTGTTCCATGACTTTAAGAAGTAGGTAAAGGGCTCATAGGAAAGGTAAGTGAGCAGGATGTTGAGCGCAAAAAAGAGAAGCCCCTTCGGAATCTGATTGTTGTATAACTGTCCGAGGCCGGGCAGCAGTCCCGACAGAACGAGCGCGAGTATCGGGTTTTTCCTGTTTATGTTACCAGTCATTTTATAAACTATATACCGGAACGCGGGCAGTCATAGTTTTTTTCTTATTTGTTTCCCGTTTGCCGATATCGACAATAACCCGATATGAAATAATACAAACCTTTTGATATCTATTGGGCAGATATAGACGACGAGATGAGGTTTTTCAATTCGGCGCCCGGGTCGGGGGCCTTCATGAACGTCTCGCCGATAAGGAACACGTGCACGCCCTCCGCCCTGAGTCTCTTTATGTCCGCGCCCGAGCTTATACCGCTTTCGGCGATCGCGATTACCCCGCCGGGGAGCATGCGTGCGAGCCTTTCCGATACGCCTAGGTCGACCTCGAACGTCCTGAGGTCCCTGTTGTTGATTCCGATAATCCCGCTCCCGGCGTCAAGCGCTCTCCCGAGCTCTATTTCGTCGTGGACCTCCACCACGGCGTTCATACCGAGCGAGCGCGTGAGGGCGAGAAGCTCCGCGAGCGAGTCCTGACCGAGCGCCGAGACAATAAGCAGCAGCGCGTCTGCTCCGTATAGCCTCGACTCGTAGACCTGATAGGGATCGATAATGAAGTCCTTACGCAGGAGGGGAATATCGACGGCCTCTCTTACCGCACTCAGATACTCGAGGCTTCCCATAAAAAATTTCTCGTCCGTAAGGATAGAGAGAGCGGAGGCGCCTGACTTCGCATACCCGAGGGCGATTTTCACCGGATCGAACTCCTCCCTCAAGACCCCCTTCGACGGTGAGGCTTTTTTTATCTCTGCTATTATCCTGAGCCGTGCCCCGGGATCGATGGCCTTATAAAAATCGCGGGGCGGCCGCATATTGCCGATTCCGCTGATAAGGGATTCTATGGAGCGGCGGCCCTTTGACTTCTCTACTTCTATTTTTTTATTTTCTATAATTGCATCTAGAATCATTTTACTGAAATAATCCGTAATTTATTTATCCTTCGTAAGCTTCGCGAGCTCTTCGAGCTTCGCGAGGGCCTTCCCCGAATCGAGTGAATCCTCCGCCCTCTCGAGCGCTTCCCTCATGTCGGGGCTCGTTTCGGAAACGTAAATCGCCGCGGCCGCGTTAATAAGAACGATGTCCCGCCCGGCCTCTCTCTCTTCGCCCTTCAGGATCGACCTGAAAATTCGCGCGTTTTCTTTCGCAGTGCGGCCTCCCTTGAGCTCGCTCACGTTCCTTCTCTTGATGCCGAGGTCCAGGGGATCGAACTGGTATTTCCTGACCATGCCGTCCCTGAGCTCGGCCACAACCGTCTTGCCCGTCACAGTTATCTCGTCCATCGAGTCCGTGCCGTGTACCACCATCGCACTCTTGTGGCCGAGGTTCCGGAGCACTTTTACGACGGGGTCGAGAAGCACCTCGGAATAAACGCCTACGACCTGATGCTTCACGCCCGCAGGGTTCACGATGGGTCCCAGAATGTTGAATATAGTCCTTACGCCTATCTCTTTCCTCGGCCCGGCGACGTTCTTCATGGCGGGGTGATAAAGAGGGGCGAAGAGGAACACTATACCGGCTTCGTCGAGGCACTTCTGCGCGACCTCCGCCGAATGGGTTATATCGACTCCCAGTGCCTCGAGCACGTCGGCGCTGCCCACGTAGCTCGATACCGAGCGGTTCCCGTGCTTGGCGACCGGTACGCCCGCGCCCGCAACGACAAAAGCGGCGGCGGTCGAGACATTGAACGTGCCCTGCCTGTCCCCTCCGGTCCCGCAGAGGTCTACTACGACCTCGTGTCCGGATTGAATCCGGGCCGCCTTATCCAGCATTACCTTCGCGGCGCCCGTTATTTCCGAGACCGACTCGCCTTTCATTCTGAGCGCGACGAGGAAGGAGGATATCTGCCCCGGTGTGGCCTCCCCCTCCATCATCATCTCGACGACGTCCGACATCTCGTGCTCTTCGAGGTCGATCCTCTCGACTACTTTCGCTATCGCTTCTTTTATCATTTACAGCTCACCTTTGTCCCTTGCGATCCTTATCTTATCGAGTATTCCGTTTATAAAAGAGCCCGATTCCTCAGTGCCGAACCTTTTACCGAGCTCGACGGCTTCGTTGATGGTAACCGCAGCGGGTATGCCGCTCAGGTAAATGAGCTCGTAAATGGAAAGACGCAGTATATTCCTGTCTATTTTCGGCATCCTCGAAAGCCTCCAGTGCTCAGAGAACCTTCCAATGATATCGTCTATGTGTGTGAGGTTCTTGCAAGTGCCAAGTATAAGGACCGTGGAGAATTCCTTCATGTCCTCCGGAACCGGGGTATCTCCCCTCTCCCAGAATAGCGAGAGCTCGTCTTCCGGACAGGAGGATTCCCCCGAAGACTCGGCCACGGTATCGTATTGATAGAGGAACTGGAGCGCTAGTTCCCTCGCGCGTCTCCTTATACCCATCTGGCAGGCATCTACCCTTTTCGGGAAAGAATTTTAGTGAGATTAGCCATTTCGATCGCCGAATATGCAGCCTCGGCGCCGCGGTTCCCGGCCTTGGAACCGGCTCTTTCGATGGCCTGCTGAACGGTTTCGGTCGTCAATACACCCGAAGCCACCGGGATGTCCATTTCGAGGCTGATGGAGGACAGCGTCGAAATAACCGTGGAGGAGAGGTAATCGAAATGCGGGGTCTCGCCCCGAATTATAGCACCAAGCACTATCACGGCGTTGTACTTTTTCCTCTCGGCGGCTTTCTTTACCGCATAGAGAAGCTCGTACGACCCGGGGACCCTGATGAGGTCGATATCGTCGTCGGATGCGTTATGTCTGAGAAGCACGTCCAGGGCGCCGCTCACGAGCCTTTCCGTTATGAAATCGTTGAACCTGCTGACCACTACCGCGAACCTGAGCCCTTTGGCGTCGAGGTTCCCCTCGAATTTTTTAGGCATTTCTATCTCCTCTTCAGTCGACCATCGAAAGAAGGTGTCCGAGCTTGTCTTTCTTGACCTTAAGATAGTTGGAATTCCTTCCGTTGGGCGGTATCTCGATAGGAACACGCTCGACGATCTGGAGCCCGAACCCTTCGAGGCCCTTTATCTTCTTCGGGTTATTGGTAAGGAGCTTCATGTTCCTTACGCCCAGGTCGAGCAAAATCTGCGCCCCGATACCGTAGTCCCTGAGGTCGGGCTTGAAACCCAGGACTTCGTTCGCTTCGACCGTGTCGAATCCGTCGTCCTGGAGGGCGTACGCCTTTATTTTGTTTATGAGGCCGATACCACGCCCCTCCTGTCTCATGTAAAGTATAACACCCGTACCCTCGTCATTGATAATCTTCATCGCCTGCTTTATCTGGGACCCGCAGTCACACCTGAGAGAGCCGAAGACATCGCTCGTGAGGCATTCGGAATGGACCCTGACGAGCACGTCGTTTTCGGGTTTTATCTCGCCCTTGACGAACGCTACGTGGTGCTGGGGGTCTATATCGCTTTCATAGACTATTATCTGAAACTCGCCGCATTCGGTCGGTATCACGGCTGAAGCCGCCCTCCTGACAAGGCTCTCCGCCCTCAGGCGGTAGCTTATCAGGTCGGCGATCGAGGCGATCTTAATATCATAGGTCTCGGCGAACTTCTCAAGATCGGGGAGCCGCGCCATATCTCCGTCGTCGTTCATTATTTCGCAAATTACGGCAGCCGGCTTAAGCCCGGCCAGGCGGGCAATGTCGACTGACCCCTCAGTATGCCCGGCCCTAACTAGCACGCCGCCCTTTCTGCATATGAGAGGGAATACGTGGCCCGGGCGGATGAAGTCCTCCGCTTTTGAATCATCCGATATTACGCGGCGTATCGTGGAAGCCCTGTCATAAGCCGAGATGCCCGTGGTTATGCCGTGGCTCGCGTCGATCGAGATGGTAAAAGCCGTGTACTGGGGGACGGGGTTATATTCGGGCTTTATCGGCTGGAGTCCGATGCGGTCCGCGTTTTCCTTGGTCAGGGCGAGACAGATAAGCCCCCTTCCATTTTTGGCCATAAAATTAATAGTCTCCGGGGTTGCGAACTCCGCCGCTACGACCAGATCGCCCTCGTTTTCCCTGTCCTTGTCGTCCACGAGTATGACCATCTTGCCGCTTCTGATATCCGAAAGGGCTTCTTCTATGGAACTGATAGGCATCTTATCTTCTTCCTCGAGCCTAAAAATTGAGAATACTTATATTTTATATAGGCTATCCGACTTACAATATAAGCGACAGTCCCGGTTTGTCAAATAAGCGGCTCATGCGCCCGGCATATATAAAATCGAGTCGGAACAAACTGTTACCGCTGAGAAATCCCCTTCGAATACACTTTTGCTGCGAAACGCCCCGAGTGCCAGTCCGTCAACCGTCATAGTGTTTTAAATCTTCTGACCAGGCTTTTAAGCCTGTCGTTATAATAAATCCCGCCCCCGGGCAGTACAGCGAATACCCCGATCTCCGGGTGTTTTGCAAGAAATTCAACCGACTTGTCCATTCCCATGACGAAGAGCGAGGTCGCGTATGCGTCGGCGAGGGCGCTGTCCCCGTCGAGAATCACCGTGACGCTCAGGAAATCACGGCCGGGCATTCCGGTCGAGGGGACGAGCAGATGATGATAGGACTTTCCCAGAGGGTCTATGACCCTCTCGTATCCGCCGCTCGTCGATATGGCGAGCTCCCCTGCGCCCGTATGGAAAGAGGCTATCGACCCCTCCCCGCCCGGATTGCGCACCCCGATTTCTATATCGGCGCCGAAGACCTTGATGTCCCCCGAGAGAGAAACCATGCCGCTTTCCACGCCTCTTTGTCTGAGGACCCGGACGGCCTTTTCGACCGCGTATCCCTTGCCTATACCGCCCAGGTCGAGCATCATGCCTTCTCTTCCGAGATAAACCTCATCCCCTTGAATACGAAGCTTCCTGTAATCGACGAGGGACTTCGCATTTCTGATTTCTTCGTCACCGGGCACCCGGCCGCTGTCTCTGCCGAACCTGTAGACGCCTATCGTAAGGGCGCCTATCGTGGGGTCAAACGCGCCGCCGGTCTCCCCAGCGACGTATAACGCCTCCCCGAGTACTTCCAGAACGTCCGGGCTCGCCGCCACGGGACGCTTTCCCGCCATCCTGCTTATTTCCGACACCTGGCTATCGGTGTCGTAATCGGACAACAGGGCATCGAGTTCTTTTATTTTCAGGAAGGCGGCGTCCGCGTCCGCATTCGTCCCGCCGTAAATGAGCACGCGGGCGTAAGTGCCCATGTGGTACTGGACCCTATACACGACCGCTTCGGGGGATGAGCCCGCGGCGGAGATAGTCATTAAACAAAACGCCAGGATGCCGAGAACGTATGAACGCATCATAATCAACCGGTAGAATTAAACCGCAAGACAAATGTTACAGGTTTAGAGGATAGCATAATGGCGGATGCACATGCGTACCGGCACGGACATATGGGACATCCGGGCACCGGGCATTCCCGCCCGTATTCCCAGGTATTGACTTGAGCTAAAGATAGCATTAATTTTTACAATGTAACGAGTTCATATCATTAGAAATATATCTGACATAGGGCGGACCTTGACAATTCAGTGCGAAAAGTGCGGAAGAAATCTTAAAATAGACGATTCCAGGATCGCGCCTCCAGGGAGCGGGGTCAGATGCTCCGATTGCGGTCATGTTTCGTTTATCGAGAGAAGAGAAGCTTCCGATGCGGCTGACACCGCGATTCCGTTAGCGCGAAACCCATATGAAACGTCCTCGTTCCAGGCACCCGGCCGGACCGGCACCGAGATAACCGGAGAAGCGATCGATGACGAGGATGCGAAGACTGTTGAGGGCTTTACGTTCAGGTATCCGATAAAAAATGAATCGATTAACGCGCCCGATGCAGTGAGCGGAGAACACGCCGGGCTCAGTGACGACAGGGCCGAGACCGGCGACGGAGGGAACTGGGAGGAGTTCGTAAACATAAGCAAGACCGAAAAGCATATCGACGACTTCACTCTAAAAAGCAGCCGGGACGAGGGAGGACAGGAATCCGACTTTAACTGGGAGGGTCTCAGGATCAACGACGCCCCGGTCGAATCGGCGAGGAGAGTCCCCAGGATGTTCGAGGACGAGGGTACGGAAGACAACCTGATAATAATGAGGGACAGAGGGACTCCCGAAGGGGCCGGGCTGAATTTCGGTCCCGGGGGGCGTGAATACGCGGGACGCTCTTCCGAGCATCTGAGCGTGGACATGGACGTTCTCTCGGTCGGCCCCCAGGCCGCCTCGAGCTACAGGGGGAGCCCGGGACTCTCGTACCGCGACTCTTACAGGGTCCGCCCGGACGGACGCAAATCCGGCGGGGGCGTATTAACGAGGGCCGCATACACGCTGTTGATATTGATCGTCTTCGCCGTGATCGTCGGCGCCTCCTTCATCATTCTCTCAAACTCCGGGATAATCCCCAGGGATAGCGCCGAGGAGATAGTGAAGCTGGTCAGGTCGGTGATCCCCGTCAGCATAACCGGATCGCTGAAAAGCGAAGTCGCAATAACCGCGCACCAGGGCAAATGGCTGGATACGATGAACGGACCTATGTACGTCGTATCCGGCACCGTTACCAATGAATCCGGCCGCCCGGTCAATTACATCAAGATCAGGAGCGAATTCGCAGCCGACGGGCAGATCGTTTACGATAACGTTGTATATGCAGGAAACACCTTCAGCGAGAAGGAGCTAAGGGTGTCTCCGCTCAGGGACACTCTACTCAAGCTCAAGAAAAGGTCGGGGGACATAGATTTCTATAACCCTGAAAAGCTTGCCGGGCTTAATTCGAACATACAGCCAGGCGAGTCCATACCGTTTTATAGCGTGTTCCCGGCCCCGGGCAGGATGCTGGGACTTAAATATAACCTCGAGGTCTCGGGTTACGAGTAACGGGGCCCTCCGGCCGCGCTCTGCGGATTGGGCCGGGCAATCGATCCCGGCTGCGAACCCCGCTTGATTAATCCCGGACAATCAATTACAATATCCCACTTAACAGAAGAAAAACGGGTATTACCTTTCTATCTGATTTCGGGGAAAAAATAGTAATTCATTTTGGCCGTATAATTTAATATTTACCGAAAATATGGCGGGAATGTACATCATCTCCGCAAGGTGAGGGAATATATGAAATCGACCCGTCTCAAGATCAGTGTAAGCCAGGACGGACTGCTGCCTCAGGAAACGGCGGAAATCGCCACACTCGAATTCCCCGCCCTTCCTAAAAAACTTCTGAAGGCTCTCGGGTTCGAAAGGGTAGATGCCAGAACCTACGTAGGGGTACTGCCCGTATTCATAAACCTCGGAGAGAAAGACCAGGAAATCGAGATAGAACTGGGCGTGACGCTGCCGGAAATGAGGAAGAAGATAATAGAAATAGTTAAGACACCTGCGCGACTGATATCGGTCGCGGAAGACAAGAAGCCGCCGGCACAGGCGAGCAAGAAGAAGAAGGCCCCGGTAAAGGCCGCCTCCAGAAGAACCACATCCAAGAGGTAGAAAAAGGGAAATTCTCATGCGTGTTGAAAATGTGGAAGAATGTCTAACTTTCGACGACGTTCTTTTAGTGCCCGCCTATTCCGAGATACTGCCGAACGACGTCGACGTATCCACCAGCCTGACACGTAACATCAAGCTCAACATCCCGCTAATCAGCGCCGCCATGGATACCGTCACGGAATCGAGCACGGCCATAGCCATGGCACAGGAAGGCGGTATCGGAATCATACACAGGAATCTCGAGATTCAGGATCAGACCGCCGAAGTGAAGAGGGTAAAGAAATACGAGAGCGGAATGATCGTGAACCCCCTCACGGTAAGACCCAAACATAAGGTCGCGGACGCACTGGAAATCATGCTCAAGCAGAACATCACGGGCCTTCCGGTCACGAAGGAAGACGACACCCTGCTGGGAATAGTGACTTTCAGGGACCTGCGGTTCGAGAAGAATCTCGATTTCAACGTCGAGCAGATAATGACCCCGAAGAAGAGGCTCATTACCGTGGGCGAGGGGACCACGCTCGAAGAAGCTAAAGAGCTCCTCCACAAGTACAGGATCGAGAAGCTCCCGGTGGTCGATAAGGAATTCAGGCTCCGCGGCCTTATCACGATGAAGGACATAGAGAAGATAGAGAAATATCCCACGGCGTCCAAGGACCGCTTGGGGAGGCTCCGGTGCGGCGCGGCCGTAGGCGTGGGACCCGACAGGGAAGAAAGGATCGAAGCCCTCGTCCAAGTCGGATGCGACGTTATAATTATTGACACGGCACACGGCCATTCGAAGAAGGTCATAGACGCGGTAAAATCCACGAAATCGAGTTTCCCCAAAGTCGAGCTGATCGCGGGGAACATCGGAACCGGGGAAGGCGCCGATGCGGTCATCAAGGCGGGGGCGGACGGCGTGAAGGTAGGCGTCGGGCCGGGATCAATCTGCACGACCCGAGTGATCGCGGGCATCGGGGTGCCCCAGATCTCGGCTATTCAGGACGTAACCAGGGTCGCCGAGTTGCACGGGATACCGGTCATTGCCGACGGCGGCATAAAGTACTCTGGCGATATAGTAAAGGCTATCGCGGCCGGCGCCCATACGGTGATGATAGGGAACCTCTTTGCGGGGACCGACGAGGCCCCGGGCGAGGTCATACTCTTCCAGGGCAGGACGTACAAGGTGTACAGGGGAATGGGATCGATCGAAGCCATGAAGAAGGGGAGCAGGGACCGGTACGCCCAGAACCTCGGGGACGAAATGATCGATTCGAAGCTAGTGCCCGAGGGTATAGAGGGAAGGATACCGTACAGGGGCCCCATAGGAAGCACCGTGTATCAGCTAATCGGCGGGCTCAGGGCCGGGATGGGCTATACGGGATGCGGCACCATAGAGGAGCTCAGGAGCAACGGGAAGTTTATAAAAGTCACGAATGCGGGACTGAGAGAGGGCCACGTCCACGACGTAATCATTACGAAAGAGGCTCCCAATTACAGGATCGAGTGATTCGCCCGGTCCTCGGCATATCGACTTCAGCCCCATCAATAGCGGAACCAATTAATTTATTCAACTGACAATATGCGTGAAACTATCATAATCCTTGATTTCGGCGGACAATACACGCAGCTCATCGCGCGCAGGATCAGGGAGCTGGGCGTCTACTCGGAAATAAAACCTTACAACACGCCTATCGACGAAATAAGGGGCTCGGAACCAAAGGCGATAATATTGTCGGGAGGTCCGGCGAGCGTATGGGACGACGATTCTCCGACCGTGGACAGAGGCGTATTCGAGCTCGGCATACCGGTCCTCGGCATATGCTACGGGATGCAGCTCACGGCGCAGCTCCTGGGAGGTATCGTCGAGCGCTCCAGGATGCGCGAGTTCGGGCCGGCGACCCTCAGGATAACGAACGGTTTCGACCTCCTCAGCGGAATCCCCGATAAGAGCGACATATGGATGTCTCACGGCGACCGCGTGCTCGAGCTGCCGCCGGGGTTCGAATCGATAGCCGAGAGCGAGAACTCCCCGAGGGCCGCGATGAAGAACCGGGAGATGAGGATCTACGGGACCCAGTTCCATCCGGAGGTGGTCCATACGAAATTCGGGAAGGAGATTCTGTCGAACTTCCTCTTTAAAATCGCGGGATGCAGGGGCATGTGGACCCCCAAGTCGTTCGTCGAAACCGCGATCAAGGACATAAGGCAGAAAGCCGGGGACGCGACGGTCATATGCGGCCTCTCGGGCGGCGTGGACTCGGCCGTCGCCGCGGTGATCATACAGCGTGCCATATGGGACAAGCTCCGCTGCATTTTTGTGGATACCGGACTGCTGAGAATGAACGAAGCGGAGGAAGTAGTCGAATCGTTCAGGCACATGGGGCTTAACCTCGTGCACGTGGACGCGAAGGAGAGGTTCTTAAACAAGCTCCGCGGGGTCACGGACCCCGAGAGAAAAAGGAAGATCATAGGGGAGGAGTTCGTGAACGTATTCGAGGCGGAGGCGTCCGGGATCAAGGACGCGCGTTTCCTCGCACAGGGGACCCTCTATCCGGACGTTATTGAGAGCGTGAGCGTCAAGGGCCCTTCGGCGACGATCAAGTCGCATCACAACGTGGGCGGGCTCCCTGAAAAAATGAACCTCAAGCTTATCGAGCCGCTGAGAGAGCTCTTCAAGGACGAGGTAAGGGAGGTCGGCCGCGAGCTCGGGGTGCCGGACGAGATACTCGGACGCCACCCGTTCCCGGGACCTGGCCTCGCCATAAGGATCATCGGCGAGATCGACGAAGAGAGGCTCGAGATACTTAGGCAGGCCGACAGGATATTCATCGAAGAGCTGCGGAAGGGAGGGGTCTACGACGATATCTGGCAGGCGTTCTGCGTCTTCGTGCCTGTAAAAACCGTGGGCGTAATGGGGGACGAAAGGACATACGAGAACGTTATCGCGCTGAGAGCGGTAACCAGCCAGGACGGGATGACGGCCAAATGGGCGCGCATTCCCTACGACCTCCTCGAGAAAATATCGGTACGGATAATCAATGAGGTCAGGGGCGTAAACCGGGTAGTCTATGATATATCGACCAAGCCCCCGAGTACGATAGAATGGGAATGAGCCGGCAGCGGATACGGCCGGACGCGAGCATTAGTTCTTAGGTTTTTTGAAAATTCCGAAATCGCCGGCCAGGGCGACAAGCTCCCAGGATTCCTCTCCGAGCTCGTTAAGCGTATTCTCCAGCCCATGCCCGACCTTGCTCCTTCTGGCCATGGCTGCGTCCTTGGACACCGCGATATCGTGATCTTCGCCGCCCTGAAACAGCTTGTCTATGGAAATAACCTTATAGTCCCATTTCATCAAGTTTAATCCTCTTCATTCCCGGACTGGGTCCGGCCCTTTTCATTCTCGTCCTCGATGACTATAGGCTCGCTATTGCCCTCGACGTCGGGAAGACCGCTTATATGCTTGTCGTAATCCTTTTTCGTAATCAAACCTTCTCTAATATTCCTGTTGGCAATCCTCACATCGTAAAGAAACTCTTCTCTCTTCTTCATGAATTAAACCTCCGAGGTGATTAAGGATACACAAAAGGCCCGGATCCGCAATCGACCGCTCAGGCGGAACCGCGCAAGGCCTTCATCGCATACGCGAGCCTGTCAGCGGCCGGAGGCCGTTGACTCACCTGGCGCCGGTGTAATCGGCTTTAAACCACTCCCACGTACTTTTTATTCCCTTCGCCAAAAAAACGCTCGGCGCCCAGCCAAGCACCCTGGCCGCGAGCCTTACGTCGAGACTGATCCTGCCGACCTCGCCTGCGCGCGCTTCCGCGTGCTTCACTGGGAAATCTATTCCGGAGGCTGCCTCGAGCTCCGCGATGAGACCGTTCACCGAAGTCTCGATCTGAGTTCCGATGTTGTAGCTGCCCGAAGGAGAAGTCAGGGCGCAGAGGTTCGCGCTCGCGACATCGCCGGCATAGACATAGTCCCTCGTCTGACCGCCGTCCCCGAAGACCGTGCAGGTCTCTCCCGACAGTATCCGGCTGCAGAATATCGCGATCACCCCGGCCTCGCCGTGAGGGTTCTGCCTCGGCCCGTAGACGTTCGCGTATCTGAGCGCTACGTAGTCGAGGGAATATATATGCCTGTAGTATTCGAGGTATTTCTCGACCGCGTATTTCGATGTTCCGTAGGGCGATATAGGCATCGGCGGGGTTTTTTCATCGGCCGGTATATTCGAGGGCTCCCCGTAAATCGCGCCCCCGGTCGATGCGAATATGAACTTCTTTACTCCGTTCCCGACCGCGGCTTCAAGGAGGCGGAGCGTCCCGATTATGTTCACGGACGCGTCGAACGCCGGGTCCTCGACCGATTTCCTCACGTCGATCTGTGCCGCATGGTGGTTCACAACGTCGGGGCGGAAGTCGGCGAATGCGCCGCCTACCGCGTCTTCGTCCCTGATATCACACTCTATGAAACCTGCGCCCACGGGAACATTCTCCATAATTCCCGTCGACAGGTCGTCGATCACGAGGACCTCGTGTCCTTCCTTTATATATGCTTCCGCGACCCAGGAGCCGATGAATCCCGCGCCGCCCGTTACAAGGATCTTCATTACATGCGCCCTCGTGCAATGATAATTTCTATAGATAAATTCCCGGCCGACGCTCCGCCCACCCCGCTAATATTTACTTTATTCGCATAGGTTGTCAACCATGCGAAAATCCGGTTTCCGCATCCCGGGACGTCCGGTAACCGCGCTTCGGGCGTATCGCGCGGGGGGGAGCGGCGGAGACGCGGCCGGCCGCGTCGAATAGCCGCCGGTAGACCGTATACGGTCACCGGGATGATATTTTTGGTTAAGACCCGGAACAATTTTCGTTTTCAAATTCCGGCCTATAAACCCGGCAATGACATTTTTTGTCACGACGCGCTACCGGTAGGCATAACGTGTGCCGACGGCGGTGCCGCATATTAGTTAATGTATCCAAGCAGTTGAGGTGAACATATGTTTCATGGCATGAACATTGCATCTGAAACTATCCGAGGATTAAAAACCGGAGGATACATCAAATGGGTCGGAACAACTTCAAAGAATCATCGCATGCTTCAGTGACTGGCGGTCTGATGAGCAACCATGATTTCGGCAGACATAAGTCCATGCACGGGGATTTCGCCCACGAGCAGAATATCATGAGCGTGGCTTCCACAGGCAGGAGCAACGGAAAACAAAGGGTGATCCCGGATGAGGATTACAAGCTGCTTCAGTCATATTTCCGCGAGGTGGGGACGGAATCGCTCCTCACCGCTAAAGACGAACTGCGCATAGCGACCAAAATAAAAAAATATAACGCGAGGGCCCGCAAGCTCGAGGCTTTCATTCACGGGCTGACGGCGGGGCGCAACGGCGGGATCAAGGTTCAGAAGGCGTGCGAGTGCCGAAAGAAGAGCAGGAGCGCGGCGGAACGCGACAATAAAGAATTGAAAGCAACGCTAAACAGACTTTCAGCGCTCTTGAGAGCCTATAAAAGCAGAGAGACCCACAACAAGGACAAATTCATAAAATCGAATCTCAGGCTCGTTATAAGTATCGCGAAGAACTACATGGGGAGAGGTCTCCCGCTCGCGGACATAATACAGGAAGGCAACATCGGACTGATAAAGGCGGTCGAGAAATTCGACCCGTCGAAAGGATACAGGTTTTCGACCTACGCCTCGTGGTGGATAATTCAGAGCATAACACGCTCTCTCTTCGACCAGACGAGGGTAATAAGAATACCTGTGCGCGTGCTCGAGCAGGCGAACAAGATAACCAGGACTACGAACATGCTCAGGCACGAGAACGGTGAGAACCCGGACATAGAGAACATCGCACAGGAGTCGGGTCTCAGCGTAAAGAAAGTCAACAAGGTCATAAAAGCGACGTCCACCAACATCGTATACCTCGACGCCGTGAACCCGAATAACGGGGACGCCAGGAACAGCTTCATAGATTTCATTCCGGACACGAGGCCCGCAGCCGACACGCTCCTTGCGACGGTCTCCATGTCCGAAAAGATAGAAGAAGCGCTCTCCAACCTGACTGACAGGGAGGAGGACATTCTCAGGATGAGGTTCGGCATCGGGTACGACGAGTCCTATACGCTCGACGAGATCGGCAACAGGTACAGCCTCACGAGGGAGCGGATCAGGCAGATAGAGAGGCGCGCGCTCAAGAAGCTGAGGCAGCTGAATAACGGCGGCGTGCTTAAGGACTTCATAACTTGCTGAGACGCGGCGTCTGAAAATTCGGCGCCGATACGCTATCGGGCGATTACCTGTCCCGCGGAGGGGCGAGGCTTATGATGCTTTCCCTCACGAGGGCCCTTGAGGCTTTCGGCGGGAAAACCAGCACCGGCAAATGGGCTCCTTCCTTGTAATAATCGGCGATTATAGATCTGCCGTGTTCCGGAGTACCCGAGACGGAGAGCGAATCGAGCATCCTCTGGCTCACCGCCTCTAGCGCCGCGCTCTTCTTTCCGTTCTCCCATGCGCTTTTGATCGCGCCGGCTTCGTCGCCGAATCCGTGCCTGCGGACCGCGTTGTAGTAATAAGCCCCCATCCCCCCGATATAGTATGCTATGTGTTCCCGCGCCGCATTTTTCGCGGATTCGCCGTCGCGTGATACGGACGTAGTGATATAGGGACATACGGTGATCCTGTCCGGATGCCTGCCCGCGGAAAGCGCCCCTTCCCGGAGATCTTTTCCGGCGTCTCTCAATCCCTCCTTCGGCACGAGGAACGGAATCCAGCCGTCGGCGACTTCACCGGCCAGGCGTACGTTCCTGGGGCCGATCGCGGCCACCAGGACCGGAATATCGCTTCTGAGCGGCTTGAATTGCAGCCTGAACCCCTTGAGCGAAAATATCTCGCCCTCGTAATCTACACGCGCCCCACTCAGGATCATCTTTATTATCTCGACGCACTCCTTCGTCCTCTGAAGCGGTTTCTCAAAGCCGACGCCGTGCCAGCCCTCTATAACCGCGGGGCCGCTCGTCCCCAGGCCCAGCATCATGCGCCCGCCGGAAATCTCGTCGAGCGTCGCAATAGTCTGGGCGATGATCGCGGGGCTCCTGCTGTACACGGGGATTATCCCCGTCGCGAGCCTGATCTTCACGGTATTCGCGGCTATCAGGCCGAGGACCGAGAACGCGTCCCGTCCCCACATCTCCGGGACCCATATCGAATGGTAGCCGAGATCCTCGGCGAGCCTCGCCGTCTCGACGAGCTCATCCGTTTTCAGGTCGCTCCAGTAAGGCGCCACCAGACCGATTTCAGGCATTGTCGCTCCTGTGAAACAATCTATTGAAACAGCGGCGCGGGGCGTAATGGAAGGCTGCCCGGGCGCCCGCGTCCCGGGCCCGAATTTACAGTGCGCCCGGGTATTGGGCATATTATAATGTCGGATTGACAATGCACAATAAACGAAAGGATAGAGGAGACTCGTCGAATGGATAAATTGATGAGCGCGGCGATGATCGCCGTGAGGGACTGTATGGCGGTGAAGGAAGGCGAGAACGTGCTCGTCATTACGGACGAGCCGCTCAGAAAGATCGGTTACGCGCTCTGGGAATCTGCAAGGAGCCTGGGCGCGGAGGCGGTTATAACGGAGATAATACCCCGCAAATCGAACGGCGAGGAGCCGCCCGCGGTCGTGGGCGAATTCATGAAGCTCTTCGACGCGGTGCTGATACCCACGCAGAAATCGCTCAGTCATACGGAATCGAGGAGGAAAGCCTGCAAGGCCGGGGCGAGGATAGCGACGCTTCCGGGAATTACGGAGGATACGATGGTGCGAACGCTCAACGCCGATTATGAGCTCATTGCCGGGAGGAGCAGGAAGCTCGCGGAAATAATAAGCCGCGGGTCTAACGCGAGGGTCACGACGGATAAGGGCACCGACATCAATCTGGTGATAGAAGGCAGGGAGGGAAGCGCGGATACGGGGCTAAATCACAATCCGGGGGACTTCAGCAACCTCCCCGCGGGCGAGGCCTACGTTGCGCCCATGGAGGGGATGTCGAGCGGGGTGGTCGTGTTCGACGGCTCGATGGCGGGGGTAGGACTGCTCGCAGACGAAGTCATAAGGGTGAGGGTGGAGGAGGGTTTCGCGACGGAGATCACGGGAGGGCGAGGGGCGGAGAAGCTGCTTTCGATCATGAACCCGTTCGGGAAGCCCGCTTTCAATCTCGCGGAGCTCGGCATAGGGACACACGACAAGGCTCTCATAACCGGGAGCGTGCTCGAGGACGAGAAGGCCATAGGAACGATACACATAGCGTTCGGCGACAACAAGAGCATGGGCGGGACCGTGAGGGTGGCGAGCCACCTGGACGGGGTCGTGATGAATCCCACTGTCGAGATCGACGGCGAGCTTATAATGAAAGAGGGGAAGCTCCTCATCTTTTAAGCCGCTCTGAAAACGCGGGAGTCGTGTGGTAAATTTAATGTAATGGAGTCAGCGGTAAGCAAATTCGTCTTTCTCAACCCGCCCGGGCTTGCGGAAGCCCTACTGTTCATCGTTTTATTCGCCGTTGTAATCTACGGCTCGCTCAGAAGCACCAGGAGTCTCCAGAACGCGGGAAGGAGGATTATACTGACCTCGCTCCACGCGCTCGCTTTTTTTACCGTCCTTTTCATCCTGACTAACCCCGCCATCAAGGAAGAGAGCTACAGGGAAGAAAAGAAGACCCTCGCCGTGATAGTCGACGGCTCCTGGAGCATGAGCCTGGCCGGGGGGGCCTCGGGCGGGGACAGGATAGAGGCGGCGAGGGGGTTCTTCAGGGATAACGCCGCTTTCTTTACACGGCTCGGGCAGGATTTCAACCTCGATTACTACACCTTCGACGAGGCCCTCGAGCCCGCCACGCAGGAATCCATAATGGGACAGAAGCCCTCGGGCAGACACACCGAGATCGGCAGACTGATCGACGGGCTGATTGAAAGACATGAGAAGGGGGAGCTCGACGAAGCGCTTCTGATATCGGACGGCGCGGGGAGCTGGCAGACCCTGGACGGAGGCTCCGACGAGGCGCTTAAAAACTCCGGCCTCAGGATCAGCGCGGCAGGCGCCCTCGCGTCCGACGCGTCTGAGGACATATGGATAGACAGAATAAATTCAAACGAAGTCTCTTTCCTGAGATACCCCTATTCCGTAAGCGCCGCCGTGAAGTCGGGGGGGCCCGCCGGCATGAGGATCCCCGCGTCGCTCTACGAGGGCGACAAGCTGATTTCCATAAAGGAGGTCTATATCGATCCCCGAACGAAGGAAGGGGAAGCCGAATTCGAGATAAACCCCATAACCCTGGGGCGAAAGATCTACACGGTATCTGTACCCGTTCTATCCGGCGAGCTCGTGCCCGAGAACAACCGGAAGTCCTTTTACACCGACGTAATAATAAATAAAATACGAGTCCTCCACGTGGCGGGCAGCCCTTCATGGGACGTCAGGTTCCTGAGAAAAGCGCTCAAGAGGAACCCGAACATCGACCTCGTATCGTTCTTCATCCTGCGCGACCCGTCGGACCTGGTATTCGCGACGGAGAACGAGCTCAGCCTGATACCGTTCCCGGTCAACGAAATATTCGGAAACGAGCTGCCGACATTCGACGTTGTCATATTTCAGAATTTCAATTTCCAGCCCTACGGAATCTTCGGCTTTCATCTGAGGAGCGTCAGGGACTACGTAATGAACGACGGCGGGGCTTTTCTAATGATAGGCGGGAACAAGAGCTTCGACAGCGGCAATTACGGGACGACCCCGATTTCGGAAATACTGCCCGTGGAGCTCGACTACATGGCGCGCACCCACACCGATACGATCAGCGGGGAATCGTTCCGGCCCAAACTGACCGCCGCGGGCAAGAACCACCCCATCATGAGAATAATCACCGGGAAGGACGAGAACGAGAAGCAGTGGAACGATATGCCCGAGCTCGAAGGATTCAACATGGTCGAGGGACTGAACCCGGACGCCGTGCCCCTCCTGGTCTCGCCGGACGGGGAGCCGATACTGGCCGTGGCCAAGGCCGGATCGGGAAAGGCTGCCACTTTCCTCTCCGACTCCTCCTGGAGATGGAATTTCATTTACGGAAGCGAAGGGGATGTTTCACCACTCTATGAAAAATTCTGGAACAGGCTTTTCCTATGGTTCGTCAACGACCCGGAGCTGAAGGACGTGAGGGTCGAGACCGATAAGGCCGTGTACAGCCCCGGAGAGGACGCCGAAATCGCAATCTGGGATCTGAGCGGTGACGGGGAGAACCACACAAAAACGCAGCTGACCATGCCCGACGGAACCACAGCCTATATAGAGCCCGAGATGGACTCGCGTCAAAGGCTCAGGGCCAGAATCAAGCTTTCCCAGCCGGGCGTATACAGGATCACGGCCGGACCGGGGGACGGCGGCGCTGATTTTTCCGGCTCGGAGACGTCCGAGGCGTTTTTTATAGTCGAGCCGCCCGGGGATGAATTAAGGGGGATCACGTCCAATTTGGAGCTCCTGAAGTACATCGCGGGCGCGACCGGGGGAAGATATATTTCGACCCGGGACAATCCCGAGGGGCTAAACATCGAAAACGCCCGCAAGAAGACGATCACGGGATATAAAACGGTTCTCCTGTGGGATAACCCCTTCTTCCTTTTGCTGATACTGGGGTTATTATTCTCCGAGTGGTCACTCAGGCGAAGGTGGGGTTTGAAGTAGACAGACGTCAGCCGGTAAGCTCCGCCCCTTGCGACAACGGATTATAAGGATTTAATTACAATGATTCGGAGAACGGAATGGTCCTCGCGGTCGATATAGGCAATACCAACATAGTCTTCGGCGTTTTCGACGGCGGCATCATCAAATGCCATTGGCGGATAGGCACCGACAAATCCAAGACCTCGGACGAATACGGCATATTATTCAGGGAATTAATGAAGATCAGGGAAATAGACCCTGACTCCATAGACGGGGCCGTGATTTCCTGCGTAGTGCCTACCATCCAGTCGACGGTATCGAACGCCGTCAAAAATTATTTCGACGTGAGCCCCGTCGTTGTGGGCCCCGGGGTAAAGACGGGAATGCCCATACTCTATCACAACCCAAAGGAAGTGGGGGCGGACAGGATTGTAAACGGCGTGGCGGCCTACGACAAATACAGGAGCGGGGTCATCGTGGTCGATTTCGGAACGGCCACGACGTTTGACTGCGTCTCGGAGAAAGGGGAATACATGGGGGGCGTCATCACGCCGGGTCTTATGATTTCTGCGGAGGCTCTTTACCGGGAAGCGTCCAAGCTCCCGAGGGTCGAGATCGCGAAGCCCGAGAACATCATCGGCAAGACTACGGTAGAGAGCATACAGTCGGGACTAATACACGGCTATGCGGGTCTCGTGGACGGAGTCGTTGTGAAGATAAAATCGGAAATGAAGACAGAGCCGCGCGTTATCGCCACGGGCGGGGTTGCGAGTCTTATCGCGCCAGAGACCAGGACGATAGAGGAAGTCGACGAGTTCCTAACGCTGCGCGGGCTGAAACTCATCCATGAAAGAAACCAATAGCTTCGTAATCGGCAGACACAGGTGCTCAAACAGACACTTCGACCTCATTCTCGAGAATAAAGGAGAGGCGAGGCACTGGATTATCCCCGGGAATATCCCCAAAAAATACAGGGAGAAAAGAATAGCCATAGAAGAGAAGCACCCGGCTGGTTACCGCATGAACGCAGGCGACAGGGAGAGGGCCGAGGACAGCTGGGGCGTAGGACAGTGGGAGATATGGGACAGGGGAGAATTCGAGACCGAAGCGGTCAACAGCATAAGGCTGGTTATCAATGCTGCGGGCGAGAAGTTCAGGGGCAGATATCTGCTCCTGGTCCCGGGCTGGGGGAGATGGACCGGGAAAAGGCTTTGGGTCCTGGAGAAAATAAGGGAACAGATTTAAACAACCGGATGCTGAAACAAGAATGCCCTGAACTCGTTTCAGGATTCAGCATGACGTCCTGAAAGAAAAAAAATTACACCCGCACCCTGTCCCTACTTATCGGGGGGAGGGAATAACGATACGAAAAGAAATGCCTATCGTATATATTAACTTTAAAGTACATTTAGCTATGTCTCACCGGGCGGCAAATTATCAGGCTGCCGAGGCACGATTCACCAGCACTTAACACCTATCCGCCGATGAATAAAAATCTTATCATCCTGATAAGCGCTTTAGTTTCTCTTGCCGTTTATTTTCTGCTGCCCGTCGAGAAAACCGCACTGAAAGGCCTGGCGATTCTTATATTCGTAGCGGCGCTGTGGTTTACAGAGGCGCTGCCTATTACAGTAACCGCGCTCCTTGTTCCCATCCTCGCGGTGCTCACCGGAATATTCGACGTTAAAGATGCGCTGAGCCATTTCGCGAACCCCGTGATATTTCTCTTCATGGGGGGCTTCGCCCTGGCCGCGGCGCTTCACAAACACGGCCTCGACCGGCTCATCGCAGGCTATATAATGAGGGCCGCAGGCTCGAACTCCCTTCTCTCAGTGCTCGGCTTATTCGCCTCGACCGCCCTGATAAGCATGTGGATAAGCAATACGGCTACGACGGCTATCATGCTGCCCGTTGCGCTCGGCCTCATCGCCAATCTTAAGGACAGCACGACATCGACGGAGGAGTTCATACTCCTCGGGGTCGCTTACGCTGCGAGCATCGGGGGCATCGGAACCATAGTGGGGAGCCCGCCGAACGCCATCACGGCAGCCAACCTCGGGATGGACTTCAGGGACTGGCTTTCAGTGGGCGTACCTTTCGTCGTTCTCCTCATGCCCGTTATGGTATTAGTGCTTTATCTCGTGCTTAGACCGAAGCTGCCCAAGGGAGGGGTCGCCGCGGACGGGGGGCTCGGGCATATCGTTATAGATAAAAACACGTATAAACTCGCGGCGATATTCGGCGTAACCGTCGTCCTCTGGATATTCAGCGGCCCCATATCTTCTCGCCTCGGCATCGACAAGGAATTTGACTCCATAGTAGCCATACTGGCGATATTCATGCTCGTAGTTTCGGGCGCGATAAAATGGAAAGAGATAGAAAGGTTCACCGACTGGGGCGTGCTCCTGCTGTTCGGCGGTGGCATCGTATTGAGCGCGGTGCTGTCGGAGACGGGCGCGAGTAAATTCCTCGCCGATCTGGTGAGGGACCACCTGTCGATACACGGCCCGTTCCCTCTCATTCTAGGGTCGGTGATGTTCGTTATCCTGCTTTCCGAGTTCGCTAGCAACACCGCGACCGCGGCGATAATGGTGCCTATATTCCTCGTCCTCGGTCAGGAGACGATGCGCCACTCCCCCGATTCGATCGCGCTCAGCGTCGGGATAGCCGCTTCGTGCGGGTTCATGCTGCCCGTAGGCACGCCTCCGAACGCACTCGTATACGGGACCGAGCGGGTGAGTCAGAGGAGCATGATAAAAGCGGGACTCTGCCTGGACATAGCGTGCGGAATAGCGATCACGCTCGTGAGTTATTTCTTTTTCAGATGATTTCCCCGGTATTCACCCGTGAAAGAGATCAGGCTTCCTTATCGATCTCCGCGAGCTCTATCAATACCCCGTTCATGGCTTTGGGGTGAATGAAAGCGACCCTCGAGCGGTAGGAGCCGGGACGCGGCGTTTCGTCTATCAGCTTCACGCCCTCTTTTTTAAGCCTTTCGAGAGCGGCTTCTATATCGTCCACTAAAAAACAGATGTGGTGTATGCCCTCCCCCCTCTTGTCGAGAAACTTCGAGATCGGTGACTCCCCGCTCAGGGGCTCGAGGAGCTCGAGTGCGGTACCCCCCTTTTCCGGTACTAGCATGGACGTCCTAACACCCTGGTTCTCCACCACCTCCCGGTGCTCGACTCTGAGCCCGAGCGCGGTCTCGAATAACTTTTCGACTTCGTCGATATTCCTGACCGCGACCGCCACGTGAAAAATATTCTCCAGTATTCCTTTACCCATGATAAATGCTCCCTTCTAGTCTTCGAGATAAAACGGGGATTATGTTGACGCCGCGGTTATTTGAGATCAAGGTGCATTTATGAGACGCGTGCTGCAGCGGGCCGTTATAAGGATTGGGCCTTTTGCGTGCCGCTCCCGAGTTTCCTTCTGACTCCCCTTTCGAACCTTTCCTCGTTTATTATAAACATTTCGTTATAACCCGCGGCGATTTTCTCCACCTCGTCAAAGGCATCGATCTTAAAATAGACTTTGTCGCCCTCTATCCTGTCGATTTCGGCCCTCACGGTTATAGTGGACCCGATCGGGGTCGAGGCTAAATGGCTCATCTCCATCCTGACGCTCACGACCATCTCGGTCGGGTCCAGGAACGGGGCCATTAGGTCGGCGCACGTGGTCTGCATGAACGTTATAAGGGACGGGCTCGAAAGAACGCGGGGGGAATTTTCGTGGAAACGGGAAGCCGCCATCTCTGGCTTCGTCTCGATCTTTCTTTCTATGGACATTCCTGCCTGAAACGACCTTCTCATAACATCACCAGTTATAACTACCTATGCGAACTGAATTATTTGACCCGGATTTGTCACGTCCAGCCACAAAATAAAATATACCCGTCTTTTATAAAGCTGTATAACAAATTCATGAATCCCGGGGAATGCAAGGGGACTATTCCGCGCCTCCGGCGGCCGAATCCCGCGGGCGGATCGATAAAGTGAGCTCCTGCCGTGACTCCGCGCCTTCGGAATCGGTGACTATCACGGTGACCTTGTAATCACCCGAGTCCTTCTCACCGTATTCCCAGATTATAAGGCCCGCGGCAGGCTCGATCGTCATGCCCCTTGGCGCGTTCCTGATGCTGAAATCGATGGAATCCCCGTCCGGGTCCCGGGCCTCTACAATGTAGCTGAACCTCCCTTCCTCGAAAGACGTACCCGGCTCCGAGGTAATGACAGGTGGGGAATTCGGTATTTTGAAACTCCCCTCGGCCGACATTGCGCCCCGGCCGATGTCGCTGTAAGGGGTGACGGCGACGGAGATCGTGTCGCCCTTTTTAAATCCTTCCCGCCACTCGAGCTTTTCATCGCCCGCCCCGGTGAGATCGCTGCCGTTTTGTTTCCATTCGTAAATATATGACGTACTCTCGTCAGGGGCGCCGTCGTACTCTATCTCCACCTGAAACCCGTCTCTCGGCTCAGCCGACAGCATGCGGATTTTCACGGCTTTGATTCCTTCGAGGGAGGGGACCGCCGGCTCGGTGTATCCCGTGTCCTGAGATTCCTCGACCGGAGCGTTTTCGGTCCCCGGGACGGGCCCCTCAGTAAGTTCAGGGGTCGGCTGTTCCGTCACGGACCCGTCCCCGTTTTCCCCCTTGCAGCCCGCGAGAAGGATCAGAATTACAATAAGGATGTATTTAACAGCGCTCGTCATAAGCGAACCCGTGCAGCATATAATTTCAACGCTTGTTTAATAATAATGCAGTATTCGAGAATTGTGATAAATGTGAGCCTGCAAAAGTATGCTGCCTCTCAGTCCGCTATGACCTCGAACCTGCCTATGCGTCCCTCGACGGCCTTATATGCGATCTCGACGCCGTGCTCTTTCTCCAGGTGCTTCAGGTTCTCGTGTTCGAACTCTTTTAACCTGTGTATTACCTTCGCGCTCGCCTGAACCTCTATCCTCTTTACGAAAGGCTTTACTATACTGCTCTTTATTTCCCTGATAATCTCGTAACTGATTGTGTCCTTGGACTTCAGATAGCCCGAGCCCTCACAGTAGGGACAGGGCTCCGCGAGCTCCGTCAATATGCTCTCCCTCACCCGCTGGCGCGTCATCTGAATGACGCCGAAAGGGGACATCTCAAGGACCGCCGACCTCGCTCTGTCCTGCTTAAGTGCTTCGACGAACGCATCGTATATCTGGTCCCTGAGCTGACGGTTCTTTATGTCAATAAAATCGACCACCACGATGCCCACCAGGTTCCTGAGCCTTATCTGCCTGACGATCTCGGCCGCAGCCTCGAGGTTGAGCGTGTAGATGGTCTCCTCCTGGCTCTTGCCGCTCTGGTACCTTCCGGTATTCACGTCCACTACAGTGAGACCCTCGGCCTCTTCGATTATTACATGACCGCCCGATTTAAGCCAGACCTTTTTATTGAATATCTTTCTTATCTCGCTCTCGACCCCGTACCTGGAGAACAGCGGCTCCGGGTCATGATAGAGCTCCACGCTCACGGAAGCATCCGGGAAATTGCGCCTGAGGTAAGCCGTGATCTCCTGATACACGGGATCCGAGTCGACCACGATCCTGTTGTATTCGCTCGACACGAAATCCCGCACGGCCTTGATATAGAGCCGGGGCTCTTCGTAGAGCAGGCACGGGGCTTTCTGCTCATCGCTCTTCTTTCTTATATCCTCCCAGAGTCGAAGCTGGTCGTTTACGTCCTGCTCGAGATCTTCAGCGCTGATCCCGACGCTCGCCGTCCTCGCTATTATCCCCTTGCCCTCGGGTTTGATTCTCCTGATAATCTCGGCGAGCCTCTCCCTTTCTTCCGGGTCCTCTATCTTTCTGGAGATTCCGACAATATCCGTCGTGCCCAGGAGGACGGAGTACTTGCCCGGTATCCCGATATTGGAGGAGAGCTTCGCCCCCTTTCCGCCGACCGACTCCTTCAGAACCTGGACGAGAACGTGCTGCCCTTCCCGCAGGATGTCCTGTATCAGTCCCCTGTCGTGTTTTTTCGATTGCTGTGATTCCGTACCGCCGTCGAGAAAGTATTCGTAAAGCGAGTCCTCGTGCACGTCCTCGACGGAAATAAAACCCGACTTCCCGATGCCGATGTCGATAAACGCCGCCTGCATTCCCGGCACGACCTTTCCCACTATGCCTTTGAATATGTTCCCTACTATGCGGGGCGCAGACTTTCTTTCAATATACAGCTCCGCCACGACACCGTTTTCCATGACGGCTACTCTCGTTTCGTTGAACGTAATATTAATAAGAATCCTGTTGTCCATTGAGCGGCTCATGAACCGAATAGGCCCAAACTTTACAAGCGTTGTTAAGTATAGTCTATAAGCTATCTATATGAAAGCCTAAAAGAATATAATAATACTTTCATTTTATCTCAAACGGGTGTAAAATTGAAATAACGCATTAGGGGCCCGCCCGGTCGAGCCGGAAAGCGGTTCCTGACGGAGGATAGACGGGATGTACTTAAGAACACTCTTAGCCGTTTTTCTATTGACCGGAATCGCCCTTGCCCAGGGCAGCCTGCCGCCCCCCAAGGACGGGACTACAATATATGTAGTGGAGCCGGGGGATTCCCTCTGGAAGATCTCCGGAAGGTTCTTCGGCAATCCGCTCTTCTGGCCGAGGCTTTGGGAAATCAATCCGTACATTGACAACCCGAACCGCATATACCCGGGGGACGTAATAGCGCTTAAACCCGAGCAGCCCGACATCCCCGTGGTGAAGGTCGAGCCCAAGTCACAGAAGGTGTCGTTTGAGGACATCGAGCCGCCGCCGCCCGTCTATTATTATTCGCGCGGGGGGACGGAGGGGTTTATTACACCCGGCGAGTGGGAGCACATGGGCACCATACTCACGTCGGAGCCTCCGAAGATACTCCTCGGTACGGGGGATATCGTATTTACTAACGTAGGGTCTAAAAACGGCGCCGGCACCGGCGACAAGTTTACGATATTCCGCACGTCCAAGCCCGTGCTCCACCCCATCACCGGACAGAGGATCGGGTATAAGGTGCAGATCGAAGGCGAGCTCGAAATTTTAGAAATACTCGGCAAAAGGAAGTCGACGGCCGTTATCATTTCTTCGTACCTAGAGATAACGCGCGGGGCGAAGGTAAGGCCCCAGGAGCCGTTCGTAAAAGAGGTGATACTGAGGAAAGGGACGCAGAGGGTGGACGGGTTCATAGTCGAGGCCAAGAACAATACCGAGCTCAGCGGCAGGGGAGACATCGTTTATATAGACGCGGGGGAAACGAGCAACGTGGTGCCCGGCAACGTATTCTCAATCTATACGCGGCCCAGAAAGGCGCACGACCCCGACGCGCATAAAGACGTAATCATCCCCGGCACTCTCATCGGAAAGATCGTGGTGCTCGAGGTCAAGGAAGCGAGCTCAACGGGAATCATCACGGAGAGCTCGAGGCAGATCGAGCTGGGCGACTATGTCAGTCTCGATATATAAGATGTTTTTTCAGGGCGCCTGAACATTCCGGCGGAGGGGTCAGGACTCGGACTCACCCGTCATCGGAACGAAGCGGACGGCGGTTATTCTCTTCTTCGTAATTCCCACATCGGTTTTTTCTACAAGCTGCAGCTCCTGGCTCTCGCCGCCCACAGGAATGATCATTTTCCCGCTTACCTTAAGCTGGTCCAAGAGCTTCGCAGGCACGCGGCCCGGGGCCGCCGTCACAATAATCCCGTCAAAGGGGGCGTGCTCCTCCCACCCCTGATATCCGTCCCCGATCCTGTAGGTAATGTTTTTATAGCCGAGCTTCTCGAGAACGAGGCGCGACTTACCGGCGAGGTCCTCCACGATCTCTATGGTGTAGAGATCGCACCCGGTCTCCGCGAGCACAGCGGACTGATAGCCCGAGCCCGTGCCAACCTCGAGTATCTTCGCTCCCCGGGCGGGGTTCAGGAGCTCGGTCATGAGCGCGACTATATAGGGCTGCGAAATGGTCTGCCCCATGCCTACCGGAATGGGGTTGTCGTCGTAGGCCTGGTCTCTCAATTCCTCAGGCACGAATTCGTGGCGCGGGACGTTGAGCATCGCCTGGATGACCGCGGTATTTCTTATGCCGCGGGCGATGATCTGGCCCTCGACCATCTCCCAACGCTTTGCCGCGTAATGGCTGTCCCCCGAAGCGCCTCCGGCGAGCAGGAAGACGAAGAAAAAGACCGACAGGGGAATGAGAGGCTCTATCATACTCATTAGGATACCATTCCGGGAAAGTAGAGATTATCGAGAATAAAGTTTACGGGGACAATAAGCATACGGGTTGACCGGCTCCCCGTATCCGGAACAGGGCTCAGATAATCTTCGAGATGACGAGGAGGGCCCCCTCGTAGGGGTCTATCTCCCCGCTCCTTACGCGGGCGTAAATCTTCTTGACCTCCGGGTCCCCGAGCTTAAGCGCTATCTTCTCGTCGATGAGCTCCTTGATTATCTCGGAGAATTCCCCCTCGGTCCTCTTTTCCTTTTTATTCTTGAGCATTCCGCTCTCTGTCTGAAAGGACCTGTGCTTTTCGATGCCTTCAATTACGCCTCCGATCCCTTCACCCCTGAGGGCGCTCGTGAGGAGCACGGGCGGGGTCCATCCGCCGCCTTGCCTCTTGAGGGACAGCACCTGCTTGATCTCAGAAGAAATAAGCGCCGCCCCTTCCCTGTCGGCCTTGTTCACGATGAATATGTCGGCTATCTCCATGAGGCCCGCCTTCATCGTCTGAACGGAGTCCCCGGCCTCGGGCACGAGCACCACGAGGACTGTATCGGCTACGCCTACTATATCGAGCTCGGTCTGTCCGACGCCGACCGTCTCTATGATCGCGTAATCCATGCCGTACGACCCGTAGAGCTTGATAATCTCATTCGTCGCTCTCGATAGTCCGCCGTGTGTCCCTCTTGAGCTTATGCTCCTTATGAATACCCCATCGTCCATGGCGTGGTCGTGCATGCGTATCCGGTCCCCGAGTATGGCGCCTCCGGTGAACGGGCTCGACGGGTCGACCGCCAGCACGCCTATCTTTTTATCCATACCCCTGTAGGAGCGGATGAGCTCGTTCGTAATGGTGCTTTTGCCCGCGCCGGGGGGGCCTGTTATCCCGATTATATAAGGGTCTCGCATGAAGGGGCCGAGACGCCTGAGTATCTCCGGGAGGGATTTGTGCCTGCTCTCGGCGACCGATATCAGGCGGGCAAGAGACGCGCGGTCTCCGGCGAGCATCTTGTCTATGAGTCCGGATTCGTAATCGGAAAGAGCCATCGGGAGATACATTAATTCCGAGGGGGTGGATTGTCAAAAACAACTATTTCTTCCCGGACCCCATGCCGAGAATGACGTCATGCTCATCTTTCGTAACGGGCATGACGGAGAGGCGTCCTTGTTTGATTAGGGAGATGTTGCTCAACCGCTTATCCTTTTTGATATCGTCGAGCGGGACGGGTCTATTTAAGGGCTTGACCGGAGTGAGGTCGACCGCGACCCACCTGTCGTCGTCCGTAGTCGGGTCCTGATACGATTCCTTCGCGACCTTGGCCACCCCCGCGATTTCAGGCTGGGCCCCGCTGTGATAATAAAGCACGAGGTCGCCCTTCTTCATGGCTCTGAGATTATTCCTCGCCTGATAGTTCCTGACCCCGTCCCAGCGCGTGCCCACGTCTTTAACCAGGTCGTCCCATGAATATGCCGATGGTTCCGATTTAACGAGCCAATAGTTCACAGGGTTAATTATGTGCAAAGCCGCGGATATTTCAAATGACGGTACTCGGTCGCGCTCAATATGCTTTCACTAATTCTATATTCCTGTATATTTATTAGCAGATGAAATCGACACGAAATTCCCGTCTTCTCGCCGCGCTTTTATTATTATCTGCAATCTTCTTTAATTCCGGCCTGTTATCCGCCGCATACGCGCAGAACGAGGAGACAGGAGCACCCTCCGAGCGCCTTAGGGACAGGATCAAGTCCCTCGCCCTTATACCGCTCACATCGAAGCCCCCGCTCTCAGAATCGATGCCGGAAGAAATCGTCGAGCAAAAGGAGCGTTATCTCACGATCTCTCTTTATGATGCCCTCACTGCAGAGCTGTTCAGAATCGAGGTAACGCCGCTACAGAAGTCGGAGACGGAATTCCTGCGCATAAAGGCCGAAAAACCGAAATCGTTTTACAGGGAGCAGGCCGTGGCCGCAGGCAAAAGCCTGGGCGTGGATGCAGTCATGATCGGTGTAATCTCCGAATACACGGAGAGAGAAGGGTCGGCCATAGGGGTCGAATCCCCGGCCGCGGTCACGTTCAGCGTCGAGGTGCTCGACACCAGGGACGGGCACACTCTGTGGGAAACGTATTTTAAAGAGACGCAGAAACCGCTCCTCGAGAACGTCTACGAGATCGAGAAGTTCTTCAAGAGGGGGGCGAAATGGATCACTTCAGACGAACTCGCGAAAGAAGGGGCGCGAAAGGCCGTCCTTGATTTTAACGAGTACCTCCTGGGAAATTAAATGCACATCATACCCGCGATTGACCTCAAGGACGGAAAATGCGTGAGACTCTATAAGGGAGAAGAGGGGACCGAGACCGTGTTTTCCGAGAACCCCGGGGAGATAGCCCGGAGGTGGGAGGAATGCGGGGCCGAATGGATACACGTCGTCGATCTCGACGGGGCGTTTAGGGGCGAGCCCCGGAACATGGACGTTATCAGAGATATAGCGGCACGCGTCTCATGCCCCGTGCAGGCCGGGGGAGGCATCAGAACTATCGATACGGTAAGGAAATATTTCGAGCTCGGAGTAAAAAGAGTGATACTGGGGACGGCCGCCTTTTCCGACGACGAATTCCTGAGACAGGCGTGCGTGGAATTCCCGGGGGGGATCGCCGTTGGGATAGACACAAAAAAGGGGAAAATAGCGGTCAAGGGGTGGACAGAGGTCATAGAGACCGGAACCGGGGAAGCGCTCCGCAGGCTCGACCGGGCAGGGGTATCCGTGATACTCAACACGAACGTGGACAGGGACGGCACAATGGAGGGAATTAACATTGACGCTGCAAAAGACTTCATCGCATCGTCCCCGCTTCCGGTCATAGCATCGGGGGGCATAGCCACGACCAATGACCTCGATAAATTGAAACCGCTGGAAGAATTAGGCCTTTACGGCGTAATACTCGGGAAGTCGATCTATACAGGCGCTATTAATCTTAAAGAAGCGATAGAAAGGTACTCATAATGCTGTCGAAGAGAATAATCCCATGCCTCGACGTCAAGGACGGGAGGGTCGTAAAGGGCGTCAACTTCGTCAATCTGAGAGACGCGGGCGACCCCGTCGAGATCGCGAGGAAATACAGCGACGAGGGGGCCGACGAAATCTGCTTCCTCGACATCACGGCCTCCCACGAGGAGAGGAAGACGATGATCGACGTCGTGGAAAGGACCGCGGCCGAGGTATTCGTCCCCCTGACAGTGGGGGGAGGGGTAAGGACGATCGAAGACGTGAGGCAGCTCCTCCTTGCGGGGGCCGACAAGGTATCGATAAACACGGCCGCCGTGAATGATCCGGATTTCGTGAAAAGGGCGTCCGAAAGGTTCGGGAGCCAGTGCATAGTGGTGGCGATAGACGCGAGGCGCGTCTCGGAAGGAAAATGGGAGGTCTACACGCACGGGGGGAGAAACCCGACAGGGATAGACGCGCTCGAATGGGCGAAGAAGATGGAGGAATACGGCGCGGGTGAGATACTGCTCACGAGTATGGACAAGGACGGAACGAAGTCGGGCTACGACATCCCGCTCACGAGGGCGGTCTCGCGGAACGTATCCATCCCGGTCATCGCTTCCGGGGGCGCAGGCAGCCTCGGCCACCTCTCGGAAGGGGTGAGTGACGGGGAGGCGGACGCGGTGCTCGTCGCTTCGATATTCCATTACGGTGAGCATACAATAAGAGACGCGAAGGAGTTCATGAGCTCGAAGGGCATATCGGTGAGGCTCTGAGGGGCGATGCGCGGGCAAGAGGCGGGGTGACTGAATGAACATAAGAGAACAGTCGGAAGAGATCGAGAGACAAATCCTTTCCCCCTATGCGGCTCTAAGCGCCGAGACCAAGGGCAGGATGGTCCCCGAGGAGCCCTGCTCCATAAGGACGGATTACCAGAGGGACAGGGACAGAATAATCCATTCGAAATCGTTTCGGAGGATGAAGCACAAGACGCAGGTCTTTCTGTCGCCTACCGACGACCACTACAGGACGAGGCTCACCCATGTCATCGAGGTGTCCCAGATAGCGAGGACGATATCGAAGGCGCTCAGATTGAACGAAGACTTGACGGAGGCCATAGCGCTCGGGCACGACCTCGGCCACACCCCATTCGGGCACGCGGGGGAGGCGGCGCTCAACGAGATATACCCCGGGGGGTTCAAGCACGTGATACACAGCCTCCGGGTCGTGGACGTGCTTGAGAAGGGCGGAAAGGGACTCAACCTCACTTACGAGGTGAGGGACGGCATAGCCAAGCACTCGAAGGGAATGGGAGCGGTCGATAACCCGAAATACCGACCGGAGACACTCGAAGGCCAGGTCGTCAGGATATCGGACCTCGTCGCCTACGCGAACCACGACCTCGACGACGCCATAAGGGCGGGGATCATAACCATTGACGACGTACCGGAAGAATGCGTCGACGCCCTCGGCAGGACGAATTCCGAAAGGATCAACAGAATGGTCACAGATATAATCACGGAAACGCTCAAGTCCGGAGGCGAGAAGGTGGCTGCGAGCGCGGAAGTCGAGCAGGCGATGGTGGAGCTGAGAGGCTACCTCTTCAATACCGTGTATATGAACGAAAAGATAAAGAACAACTTCCTCAAGGCCAATAAGGTAATCAGAGAGCTGTACCAGCATTTCTGCGAAAACGAGAGCGAGCTGCGGAAGCATTATAACAAGGGCGTCAGGGAAGGGGAAACCGTCGAGCGCACGGTCTGCGATTTCATCGCAGGCATGACCGACTCCTACGCGATAAGCGTGTACGAAAGCATATTCCTCCCCAGGAGATGGCAGGGGGATTTGAGCACATTTTAATATTATCCGGTTCAGGTAACATTATTAGCCTTGTAAATTAACCGTAACTCTCATAACCAACCCCTTGCATTTGATGAGTTTTACATAGAATAAGGTGCAAAGAGTGATAAAGCTGGGCTCTGTATCGTTTATGAATGCAAAACCGCTGACGTTCGCGCTCGAGAACGGTCTCGTGGAGCACAGCTTCGATATCAAGCTCATGCCCCCTTCCGACCTGTCGACGATGCTTTCAAGCAAAGAGATAGACGTCGGGCTCATTCCTGTCGCGGAGTTCCTCAGGAGAAAGTCCTGTTCCGCCGTGCCCGGCATCTCTATCTCGTCATACGGGAAAGTGGACAGCGTCGTTCTTCTGACGAAGGGCTCTCTCCAGGATATTAAAAGGGTCGCGGTCGACAGGCGGTCCCAGAGCTCGACCGCTCTGTTGAGGATTATACTCGAAACATTCCATAACCTGTCGCCTGTCTATCTGCCCAAGACCGCGGACGGAGATTTCCTGAAAGGCGTCGATGCGGGGATGATAATCGGAGACAACGGACTCGAGATAACCTGTTCCCCTCCCGCGGGCTATGATGTTCACGACCTCGGGCAGATCTGGACCGAAGAAACGGGGCTTCCGTTTGTATACGCCGTCTTCGCCGTGAACGAGGGCGTGGAGCTCGGACGGAACCTTGACGCGCTCCATAAATCCAAAGAACACGGGCTCTGTATCATTGACAAAATAGCAAGGATCGAATCGGCGAGGACAGGAATAAGCGAGGGCATATGCTATAAATATTTAACAGAAAGGATAAAGTATGACCTCGGCGAAAAAGAGATCGAAGCGATCGCCAGATACAGCGAATATCTATCCCGTCTGGGCGAGGCTGAAAAAATTTCCCGCATAAAATTATATTCACAATAGCTTGAAGAAACGGGAGGACGCAGATTGACGAAGATAAAGATGAGACTCGGACACAGCCCCGACCCCGACGACGCTTTCATGTTTTACGGCATAGCTGCAGGGAAAGTGACTTCGGACAAAATCGATTTCGAGCACGTCATAGAAGACATTCAATCCCTGAACAAGCGCGCGCTCAATAAAGACCTCGAAACCACGGCGATCTCCGCCCACGGATATCTGAAAGTAGAGGACGATTACAGAATCATGTCCTGCGGCGCGAGCATGGGAGAAGGGTACGGCCCGATCGTCGTTTCGAAAGAGCCCGTGACCAGCCTCGAAGGGAAGGAAATTGGGGTCCCCGGGAAGCTCACGACCGCGTTCCTGCTTCTGAGCATTTACTCAGACGGCTTTATACCGGTTGAAATGCCTTTCGACGAGATCATGCCTGC
>CADEFK010000002.1:46722-47796 GCA_902826595.1 uncultured bacterium
CACAAAAAAGAAGCCCTCGAATACGCGATGAAATACGGCAGGGGCATCGGCGAGGACGTGGGGGAGAAATTCGTCCTGATGTACGTCAATAAATACACCCAGGACCTCGGGGAAAGAGGAAAGGCCGCGCTCGAATATCTTTTCAAAAGGGCCTACGACAAAGGGGTTATAAAGGAAAAAGCGAGGCTCGATATACTCGAGAGCTAGATTCCCCAATTAATAGTCACACTCAATACCACACGCAGCCCAACAATCGCATCCCTAAATAGAGTAAGCTTTAAATAAGCCTTATAATAATCGACAACACCCAACATAGTATAGGAGCAGCGCCATGCCTAAAGAATTCGGATACCTCATAAACGGCAAGTGGCTGACCGGCGGGAAGAAGAGGGAGATAAGAAGCCCCTACAACGGAGAGGTCGTGGGAATAGTAAGTGTCCCCGACCGTGAGACGGCTATGGGATCCATTGGCTTTGCCGAGAAAGCGTTCGTGAAATGGAGGGAGAGCCCGAGCCACGAGCGGAGCCGCATATTGAGGAAAATTGCGGAGGGTATAACCGCAAGGAAGGAGGAGTTCGCCAGGACACTCGTGCTCGAAGGAGGAAAGCCTCTGAAGACTGCGAGGGTCGAGGTGGGCCGCGCCGTGACCACGTTCTCGGTCGCTGCCGAGGAGGCGAACAGGTTCTCCGAGGGAGAGCTCGTCCCCATAGACATCGCGCCCGGGAGCGAAGGCATGTTCGGAATCGCGAGACGGTTCCCCCTGGGCATAGTTATCGGCATATCCCCTTTCAATTTCCCGCTCAACCTCGTCGCCCATAAAGTCGCCCCTTCGATAGCTTCGGGGAACGCAATGGTGCTCAAGCCCGCGTCCCAGACGCCCCTCTCCGCGCTTATGCTGGGAGAGGTCGTATGCGAGGCCGGGCTTCCCGACGGGCTTCTGAATATTTTGCCCGTGCCGGGGTCGGAGATTGAGGCTGTGATAGACGACGACAGGGTGAAGAAAGTCTCATTCACCGGCAGCGACGCCATAGGATGGGAACTCAAGAGGAAGTACCCGAAGAAGAAGGTCACGCT
>CADEFK010000002.1:47896-66005 GCA_902826595.1 uncultured bacterium
GGGATTTCGACGAGGCCCTCAAAGCCGTGAACGACTCTCGCTACGGTCTTCAGGCCGGGGTATTCACGAAGGACATCAAGAAGGCGTTCAAGGCTTACGCCGCTCTCGACGTGGGAGGGGTCGTCGTGAACGATTACCCGAGCTTCAGGGTCGAGAACATGCCGTACGGCGGGGTTAAGGACTCGGGCGTCGGGAAGGAAGGGGTCCGGTATGCGATCGAGGAGATGACCGAGCTCAAGCTCATGGTGGTCAACCTGAATTACTAGGCTTATGGAACGAAGCCGCGGCGCATCATCCGCTCAGCTTGCCGAGGAGATTCTTACTCAAAAGTAATTCGTAGGTCCTGGTAAGGCTCTTTTTAGAAGCGAATATTTTCAGATCGTCCGGGTGGTCGATATCGAGCCCTACCCTTTCGTTCTCGTAATACTCTATTCGTATGCCCTTCTTCTCCGCCTCTTCGATGTGCTTCCTGAAACTGTCGTGGCCGAACCGGGACGGGATGGCGTCCGGCGGGTTCCTGAGTATGGCGTTCGTGCCCAGCATGTCTCTCGCAGGGACGAGTACCACTGAAGGAGGCCCCAATTCCTTTCCCGCGATGAAATCGATGTCCTGAGAGGTTATGAGCGGGGCGTCGCCCGGAATAACGAGCACGGACCCGGCCCCCATCTCCATGCAGACCCGGGATGCCCGGTCGACGGAATCGCTCTCACCCTTCTGCTCCGTCTCTTCTATAATTTCGATCCCTATCTCCCTAGCTATCCTAATCGCATTCCTGTCCATGGTCACGATAAATATCCTGTCCAGGAGACTCGAGCCCTTGAGCGCTGCGAGCACGTCCTCGAGCATAGCGTAAGCAAGGTCGGTCCTGACGTCCTGAGGCAGTACTGAGGACAGCCTTTCCTTCGCTTTCGAGAGGTCTTTTACGGGAACGATAGCAAATTTCATATAAAGTCTTTTGGTGCCCGGGTATATGTGGCGCACCATTGCGCTGCGTCCATAAAAATCAGTTTATGATACCAGTATTTTTTAAAGTCTGTAATACGCTCCGCCCCGGGCCGCGTGCCGACAGCTGAGGGGGATGGGGAATTGTATATTTCATCCGCAGTCGCGTTATACTAATCGGGCCTATGCCTAAACCCTCCGGGAACGGATTACGAGAAGAGCTAGAAGCCTCGCTAAAGAAGACCATAAAGGGCGAGGTGCGTTTCGACCGGCTGAGCAGGGCGCTCTACAGCACGGACGCGAGCAATTACGAGATAGAGCCGGTAGGCGTCGTAATTCCCCGAACGGAGGAGGACGTTTCCATCGCCGTCGAAACCGCCCGGAGACTCGGCTCAGCGATACTCCCGAGGGGCGGGGGCACGAGCCTTGCGGGGCAGGCGGTGGGAGACGCGCTGGTCATAGATTTCTCGAAGTACCTGAACGATGTCATCGAAATAAATCCCGAGAAAAAGACCGCGCGCGTACAGCCCGGAATGTACATAGATCAGCTCAACCGCAGGCTTAAGCCCTCGGGGCTGATGTTCGGACCCGACCCGTCCACGGCGAGGATCGCGACCGTGGGAGGGGCGGTCGGCAATAACGCCACGGGGGCGCATTCGATCCTCTACGGCATGGCGGGGGACAACGTAGAGGCGGCTAAGATTCTCCTCGGCAGCGGTATGGCAGAGCTCGGCTTACTCGGCGAAGACGCGCTCATCGTGCGGGCGAAGGAGAGCGGGCCCGCGGGGCGTCTGTTTAAGAATCTCGCCGCGCTGCGTGAAAAATATTCGGAACCGATAAGGCGTGATTTCCCGAAGCACTGGAGGAGAGCGTCAGGATACAGTCTCAACTATTTTCTCGAATCCCCATTCAATCCGGCAAAGCTGCTCGCGGGATCGGAGGGTACTCTCGGTATCGTTACCGAATTCACTCTGACGCTCGTGCCGAGGCCGGCCTTTACGGGTCTCGTCATACTGCAGTTCGAGAGCATTATTGCGGCGATGGAGACGGTCCCCATGATTCTCGAGCACGGGCCGTCCGCGGTAGAGCTGATAGACTCGATTCTCGTCGGGCTCGCGAGGGCCCACGCGGGATACAGCAGGATGTTGTCGTTCGTCGAAGGCGAGCCCGAAGCCCTTCTCGTAGTGGAATTCTACGGAGGGAGCGAAGCCGAGGTAAAAGTAAAAACCGGAAGCCTCGCTTCGTCTTTGAGGGAAAGAGGGGCCGGGTGCAGTATTAACTTCGCCCTCGGCGGAGAGGAGCAGTCAAACGTTTGGGGTGTGAGGAGGGCGGGTCTCGGAATAATGATGAGCAGGAGGGACGAACACAAGCCCATACCCTGCATAGAGGACGTGTCCGTACCCGTCGTCAGGCTGCCGGAATATGTGCGCGACGTGTCGGATTTAATCAAGCGCCTCGGGACGACCGCAGGATTTTACGGGCACGCGAGCGCGGGCTGCCTGCACATAAGGCCCCTCGTGAACCTGAAATCAGGAAAAGGCGTGCTCATGATGAAGGAGCTCATGGACGGAGCCTTCGAGCTTGCCGTCAGGCACGGCGGCGTGATGAGCGGCGAGCACGGGGACGGGAGACAGAGGAGTTATTTGAACGAAAGGCTCTTCGGGCCCGAGCTTTACGGCGCCATGCGCGAACTAAAGGCGGCGTTCGATCCCGAATACATGTTCAATCCGGGGAAGGTCGTAGATCCCGAAAGCCCTCTCGACGACCTCAGGCGCGGAGACGGTAGCGCACCCTACGAAATCAGGACCGCACTCGACTGGTCTCCGGATATCAATTTTACCGAGGCGGTCGGGATGTGTAACGGCCAAGGGGTCTGCAGGAAGTTAGGCGAAGGGATTATGTGCCCTTCCTACATGGCCACCCGCGACGAGAGGGATACGACGAGGGCGCGCGCGAACGCACTTAGAGCGGTGCTCTCGGGCGCGCTTGAAAGGGATTCGCTCACCGGCAGCGGGATGTATGGGGTCTTCGATCTCTGCATATCGTGCAAGGCATGCAAGACGGAGTGCCCGTCGAAGGTGGACGCCGCCAAGATGAAGACCGAGTTCCTATCCCATTATCATGAAAAACACGGCATGAGCTTGAGGGACCGTTTTTTCTACGACGTCCACGAGGCGAGCCGCCTCGCTTCCCTCGCTCCGCGGCTCTCGAATGCCCTGATTACGAACCCTGTGACGAAACGCCTCCTCTCGCGCATCGGTATTCATCCCGCGCGCGCACTGCCCAAGCTGGCGGGGGAAAATTTCACGGAATGGTTCGAGCGAAGAGAAGCGCGCAGCAAGACATCCCATAAAAAAGTAGTCTTTTTCCACGACACCTGGGTAACGTATTATCATCCGGAGGTAGGGAAGTCGGCCGTCGAGCTGCTCGAAGCCGCCGGATACGAAGTAGTGCTCGAAAGACGGAGGGCTTGCTGCGGGCGGCCCATGCTGAGTAAGGGTGTGATCGAGCCCGCAAGGGAGATGGCGCGAAAAAACGTCTCGCTGCTCTCATCTTATGTAAGAGAAGGCATTCCCGTCGTCGGCACGGAGCCGAGCTGCATGCTCACGTTCAGGGACGAGTATATGGATCTCCTGCCCGGGAACGAAGACGCCCGGACACTCGCTGGGAATTCATATCTTATCGGCGAATTCCTGCACCGGGCGGATCAAGAGATAGGGCTCGGAATAGAATGGAAGGAAGACACGCTTGAAATCCTCTATCACCCGCACTGCCACGAGAGGTCGCTCACGGGAATCGAGGCCCCTCTCGGCATGCTTGCCGCTTCCGGATGCCGGGCCGAAGAGAGCGGGGCCGGGTGCTGCGGGATGGCTGGCAGCTTCGGATATGAAGAAGAGCACTACGGGGTATCGGAGACTATAGGCGAAGACCGCCTGTTCCCCGCGGTGAGAAAGGCATCACGCGGAACCGTTATCGCGGTCTCCGGGGTATCGTGCAGGCACCAGATCGAGCACTTCACGGGCAGGAGCGTAAAACACCTGGCGGAGATACTGGCGGGCAGGATCAACAAAGGCCGCCGATAAATTCCCTCATAAAACTAACGAGCTTCACAAAATCCGCGGGCGCGGTTTCAGGCCGCCTCAGGTTCTGGCTTATCTCGAGCTGCATCGAGGGCACACCCAGTGTGGTCGCCGAAAACCTAGTCACTGTCTTCTGCTTCGCGGCCGGGAAAACTTCGGCAGAACCGAGCGAGATGCCGTTTGACCGGGCTGCCTGACCGAGCTCGCCGAGTGATCCGGGCCTGCCGTTCAGGAACTCGCCGTTCACGCCGACGCCCGGAAAGACGTCCCCCGGCCTTTCCGAACCGGTACCGTGAATGTCGATCAGAAATTCCAGCCCGCATCTCCCGGCTATTTCCGAGAGCTTTGCCTTAAACGGGGACTCGTCCGTGTAATTGGGATCGAGTGAAGACAGCCGGCCGGTGTAGAGCGCGTGACACCCCGTCACCGAATGAAGGAGCACGGCGAGCGCGCCAGTGTAGAACTCCTGCCTCTTCAATTTGCCCATTCGCACGTGCGCCGTCGCGTGGGGCGCAGTGACGAGGACGGGTATCCGCCCCCTTATATAATGTATTCCGTTCGAGTCTTTGCCCGGATGCTCCTTATAACTATCTTTCAAGTGCGTCTCGAACCTGAGCGCGAAATCCACCGGGTCGGTGAATGCGAGCGAGGAGTGCGCCCTCCAGCTCCCGCTCACGATCCTGTTTTCGCCGGTTGCTGCTTCTTTCAGCAGAGGTCCCGCCTCATAGCAATAAAATTCCGAATTAATATATTTGATCGCCGATCTTCTGAAGAGCCCGGATAGAGTTCCCTCGACCCTGTCGAGCTCCTCGATTTTGGAAGCGGGGTCCGCCATGGTATAGAGCTCGCCAGATACCTTCGAGTCCGATCCGTCGTCGAATAGAGCGGCCGGGTAACCCCGTCCCGTATCGTAGAGTCTTCCCGGCACTTCGAGTATTTCCGAAAGCCTGCAGCCATCCATGTGGCAGCTCCTCTCTTCCCCGCGCTGGAGCGTCCCGTAGACGAAGATTTTATCGATTATGCCGGACATCTTTATATATTCGGACGCACGGTTTTTCCGGCGTGGATGATTTCACCGCGGACCATGACCATACCTACGTCCCGCGCGGAAGACGAAATTACGGATAGGTAGGGGTCGGCGGACTCGCGGCCGTTATCGAGGAATATCATGTCGGCTTCTTTGCCGGGCTCGATGCTGCCCGTCTTATTCTCGAGATAGAGCGCCCCGGCCCCCCCGAGAGTCGCCGCATAGACGGTTAGATAAGCGGCACGCCGGCCCTCGGACTGCGACATGAGGAGATGGAGGAACCTCATCTCTTCGAAGTAGTCGAGATTGTAGTTGCTCGATAGACCGTCCGTACCGATGCCGATACGCTTGAACTTCGCATATTCCCTTACGGGCGGGGCTCCGACCTGAAGAAATAAATTGCTCCTCGGGCAGAGGATTACAGCGGCGTCGAGCCCGCAGAGCTCCCGCGCCTCTTCCCCGCTCACCTGAACCATGTGAACGAGCGTGATCCTGACGCCGTCGAGGAGACCCGTCTTCTTCAGATATGCTACCGGCGTCTCCGCCGAGGGCTTTTTAAAGGGAGTCTTGGATATAAGCGGGAATATCTTCCCCTCTATGTCGTTTTCTTCGCCCCTCACGAACTTTATCTCATCCGCGCTCTCCGCGAGGTGAATACCGAGGGGGACTCCGTTCTTCCCGTGGGACCTGAGAGATTTTTTCAACACCCCGGGACTGCAGGAATAAAGTGAATGCGGAAAGAGCCTCTCCTCAAAAAGCGCATCTTTTTCGAGGGACTTGAAATCAGCGCGTCTTTCATTACTGTCGAGGATCTCCCTGAAGAGCACCGTCCTCAGCCCCGAGGACTTAAGGAGCGGTATATCTATGCCGCCGTACGAGGATATCTCCCCTACGGTCGTAACCCCCGAACGTATGTTCGCTTCGATCCCTTCCTTCACGGCATCGACTATCTCTCCATCGGCGACGCCCGCCCGTTTTTCCTTTATTATCTGCGCAAGCCAGCCGGTGAAGCCCCTGAAGCTGCGGAGCCTCCTGAACATCCATCCGAGCTCGAGGTGCGTATGGGCATTGACGAAGCCCGGCAGCAGTATCCCCTTTCCGAGATCCGTTTCGCACGCGTCCTTGTGGCGTTTCCTCAGAGCCGCGGATTTGCCTATCTCTCTGATTTTTCCGCCGGAGATCAATACGGATGCGTTCTTCAGGGGTCCGGACGAAACAGGCAGGACTGTTTCGGCAGTCAGTATCAGCTTTCCCATAATAATTTCGAGTATACCGGAATCAGTTGTTCAGACGCGCGGTATACGTTTGCACGTAAACTCTTTTTATCATTCCGCGCCGAGTGTGTTTATCCTGTCAATCAAATCACCGCTCAGCGTGCCGTGAGCGACCTCTTCCACCGCTCCCCTCATTTTAATAGACCAGTCCTCCCTTATTTCTATGCCGAGCTCGCCGCCCGGCATGGACACCGTAACGGTCCTGTCCGTAAATCCGTTCCTTACGCACGCCGCCGCGACGGCGCAGGAGCTGCTCCCCGAAGCGAGCGTGTAGCCCGCCCCCCGCTCCCATATCATTATCTCGACCGCGCCTCTCGACAGGACTCTCGCGAACTGGACGTTCGTGCGGTTAGGGAAGAGCGCGGCCGTCTCGATCAAAGGCCCGAGGAGCTTCGTGTAACCCTCGTCGAGCTTCTCCGTAAACACGACGCAGTGCGGATTCCCGACGGAGACGGCCGTAAACCTGAGCACCTCGCCTTCTATCCTCATCTCCTCGTTCACCACATCTCTCTCGTCACCCGTCACGGGTATAAGGCGGCTGTCGAATGTCGCGGTCCCCATCTCGACGATGACGAACGGGACCCTGCCGTCTTTTACTTCGAGCTCAGCCGAGACTACGCCGCCCGGGGTATGGATATTGAATACTTTCTTATCCGTGCGGCCGTGCTCGTAGAGATACTTGGCGAATATCCTGAGCCCGTTCCCGCTCTTCTCAGCCTCGCTCCCGTCGGGATTCAAAATCCTCAAACCGAAGTCCGCCCTGGCCGAAGGGACCAAGAGCAGGATGCCGTCCGAGCCTACACCGTAGTTCCTGTCGCAGAGAAGCCTTATGACCGCCGGGGTGAGCCCGAAAGAGATGGATGAGCCGTCGAGCACGATATAGTCGTTCCCCAGTCCGTGTGATTTTACGAATTCATTCATATGCGAAGGAATCTCCATGCCCCGCTTCCGGACAGCGCTTAATATATTACACAATTAAGTGTATCGAGCCAGCCCTTGACCGAACCCCGGACAGCAGCGAGGCGGGAAGGGGTTCGGAATCATTCCATGATTACCCTTACGTAATGCCCGTCCGTCCTGAGCTTGGAAGCGGTCTCGTCGGCGTCCTGCTTGTCATCGTAGCGCCCTACCCTGACCCTCCAGTAATTATCCCCGCTCAGCTCTACCGACTCGACCCTGACGTCGTCGTACTCGCCGTCGAGCTCACGTTTGAGGGTCAGCGCCTTGCCCTCCTCCGAGAACGACGCCACCTGCACCGTGTAGAGGGGCTGAAAATAGCTGCCCCCCCTCGTGGAAGGCGTCGATACGACCTCGACCTTGACCTCTACGGTGCCCTGCTCGATCATGCCTATCGACTCGGCCGGGGCATAAGAAAGATCGATTATGCGTCCCTTCACGAAGGGACCCCTGTCGTTAATCTCTACGATCACGTCCTTTCCGTTCTCCATGTTAGTGACTCTGACGACGGTGCCGAGAGGCAGGCTTTTGTGGGCTGCGGTGTACGCGTACTTGCTGAAACGCTCGCCGCTGGCGGCGTGGTTGTTATGCTCCTCGATCCCGTACCACGAGGCTATGCCCACCTGTGTGGATCCCTTCCCGGTATAACCGCCTGAAGGTCCTTCCACGGGTGGACGCGCAGAATCTACACTTTTTTTTGCGCATGAGAAAACGACCGGGAGAATCAACAATAATAGAAGTAATCTATTATTCATGCTCTCGAAGACGGATGACAGATGACGGGCCCCCCGCACGAACCCAGCTTAAGACGCCGAGCCCGGATCAGCGATTACGGGCAGCGAGATCACTTCGAGGCTTACTCTCGCAGTGCCGAGGTTCAGAATCCCAAGCGTAATAGCCGCTGCCCGAGAGAGGTCGATTATACGACTCTTGATAAACGGCCCTCTGTCATTCACCCTCACTATTACCTCTTTACCGTTATTTAGGTTCTTCACCTTTACCAGCGTGCCGAACGGGAGCTCCCTGTGGGCGCCCGTAAGCTTGTCCTTGTCGTAACATTCGCCGTTCGCGGTCTTCCTGCCGTGGAGTGAGCTCGAATACCAAGAAGCGTTTCCGTACTGACGGACTTCCTGCGCCCAAACCAGAGGAACGGCGAATACAATCAGGAGCAGTATTGATAATATGCCGGTTTTTTTATTCATGACCCATAAACTCGACTTTTTACTATTTTCGCTTAGTTTCCTTGAGATTGTCAAGGATTCGAATAAAATAACTGAAAATGAAAAAGGACCCTAGATGCATCATATACCCGAAGAATTCTCTTTAATCAGAAGGCTTCCGCCTTACGTTTTCAGTATAGTAAACGAGCTTAAATCCAAAGCAAGGGCGAGGGGCGACGATATAATCGACCTCGGAATGGGAAACCCGGACCAGGCGACGCCCGACCACATTGTAAAAAAGTTAATAGAGGCCTCAAAGGACCCGAGAGCCCACAGGTACTCCGCATCGGCGGGCATACCGAAGCTCCGCAGAGCCGTCGCCGGCTGGTATAAAAAGAACTACGACGTGGACCTCGACCCCGATACGGAAGTCGTTACCACCATCGGATCGAAGGAAGGGATTTGCCACCTGATGCTCTCGATCCTGTCTCCGGGCGATACGGTGATAGTGCCGAACCCCGCATACCCGATACACATCTATTCCGTCATTATTTCGAGAGGGGACGTGCACAGCGTCCCGTTCACGAGGGACTCGAACATACTGGAAGGGATCGAGAAAGCCGTTAAAGAAACCTGGCCCAAGCCTAAGGTGCTCATGATCTCTTTTCCCAACAACCCGACTGCGGCCGTCGTCGATCTCGGCTTCTTCAAGGACATCTACGAGCTCGCGAAAGAGGCGGGACTGATCGTCGTCCACGACTTCGCGTACGCCGAGCTCTGTTTCGACGGGTACAAGGCCCCGAGCTTCCTCCAGATACCCGGGGCCAAGGAAATAGGCGTCGAGTTCTACTCGTTATCCAAGAGCTACAATATGCCAGGATGGAGGGTGGGTTTCATGGTGGGGAACCCGAAGATTGTGTCGGCGCTCAAGCGCATCAAGAGCTATATGGACTACGGAATTTTCACTCCCATTCAGGTAGCCGCGATCGCGGCTCTGAGCGGTCCCCAGGACTGCGTCGAAGACGTGAGGAAGCTGTATAAATCGAGAAGGGACAAGCTCGTGGACGGGTTGTCGAAGGCGGGGTGGGAGATACCGAAACCCAAAGGGACTATGTTCGTCTGGGCAGAGATACCGGAGCCGTTCAGGAGCATGGGGTCTCTCGAATTCTCGAAGCTCCTTATAGAGAAGGCGAAGGTGGCAGTCTCTCCGGGCCTGGGATTCGGAAATTACGGCGAAGGACACCTCCGCCTCGCACTCGTGGAGAACGAGAAGAGGATAATGCAGGCGGTCAGGGGGATAAGGAAATTCCTCAATAGTTATTGACGGGCTCAATCGGTCCGCGGCGCAGTCCCGTTCAGGAATGAGCGGGATGGAGAATACTCAGTAATCGAAATTGAAAAAGACGTCCGCACCGGCCTCGTCCCCTATTTCGCTCTCGAGCGTCAGAAAATCGAATACCCTGTACTCTATCACCGCCCTGTTGGCGGTTACGGTCGACGAAGGGAGGCCGGGGCTGAAAAAATACCGCTCGTAGAAATACCTTTCGTAAGAAAGCCGTTCATACCCCACATAGAGGTCGTCGGTCAGATACTTGCCTATCTCGAGGTGGGTGTCCCTGAACCCGGTCTGGCCGCCTTTGATTGTCATCACGTCTATCGCGAAATCCTCGCCGAGAGCCTCCCTGATCTCGCCGACAGCCATCGTACCCAGGACCTCACCCGCTCTCTGCTGGAACTGCGCCCTGTCGTCCGTACTGAGCTTTTCCGAAGACGTGCCGAATACGAGATACGATACGATCTCGTTCTCGTCGAGCGGAGGGTCGCTCGAAAGCTGTATCTTGGGCTTCTCCGCCGTACCCGTGATGTTAATGTACACCTCGACACCGGAGACCTCGTACGTTGCCCGAAGGTCCAGGAACGGATCCGTAATCTTCTTGCCGCTGAAGCTCACCGTGCCGCTCTCGATCTTGAAGAGCCGGCCGGAGAACTGGTAATCCCCCCTCAACACGTCTATATTACCGGTAATCAAATATGGCTCCTTGTAATTCTTGTTGACATCGAGCTTGCCTTCGACCTCGATATTCGCCCCGCCCCCCTTTACCCAGGAGTCACTCGGTATATCCACGTCGAGGTCAAGCGCTATAAACTCCTCGACAAAATCCTCTTCTTTCTCCCCGGTGAAGATGAACTCTTCCTTTTCAGAATCCTGCTCGTCAATGAATTTAATGCTCTCGATCTCCTTTAGGGGCTTTTCGGGAACCATGATTTCTATGTTCCTGGCCGTGATATTCCCCTTGATGAACGCGTTTAGGAATTTCCCCTCTACCTCCACATCGCCGTCGAGGCTGGCGGTCACGTCCGCGGGATACGTTTTCATAAGCATGTTGGACATCGTGCCTTTCCCGGCGTAGGAAAGGTCCCTGAAATCCACCCTGCCCTCGAACACCCCTTTCCCCTCGCCCGTATCGATCGTGGCGGGACGGAGGGTGCCGTATTTGCCCGACATATCCATGACGGCGTTGTCTATCCGGATTTTATTTCTCAGCGCCAGTATCTTCATAGTCACGTCCCTGAGCTCGAGCCTGCCCGAAACGTTCGGGCCCCCGCCGGTCCCTTCCGCGACCAGGTCGACAAGCAGCTTGCCGTCCAGCTCCTGAATCTCCTCGTTGAATATACTCAGCGGACTGATGTCTACACCTTTGGACTTGACCGCCGCCCTGTAGACGGCCTGCCCGATGCTCTCGCCCATGTTCTCCGGGTCGAACTTGATTGTGGCGTCGGCGACCGCGGAGAGGGTTTCCTCATTTTTATCGATGATCTTCAGGTCGAGCCCCAGCTTATCGTTCGAGTAAAGAAGCGAGATTGTGAGCCGGTCGCTCTTGAATTTCATATACTCCAGGTCCTTCGCCGTTATTTCCGCCCTCAGGTCGGGACGCTTGAGCGAGGACCCTAATTTGATTTCCCCGGACATCACGCCTTTCACGGGGAACTTGACGCCCAGGAGCTCCGAGGCGTCGAGGAGGCTCAGCTTCTCGAGCTTTATAGATCCGTCGATGCTATCATCGAAACCGAAAGCGAGATCCCCCAGCACGGAATTCTCCTTATGGTAGAGATTAAAAGAGTCCACTATCACTCTATCCTTAGAGAATGTTACCGAGATAGGCCTGCGGTTTATGAAGACCGCGTTTTCGAAATCCATACGGACGTTGCCGATATCAAGCCGCGCCCCGCCGCCCCCAAGCCCGCTCAGCTTGAAATCCAAAGAATACTTTCTCTTCACGGTCTCCTGCATGTCGAGCGTGCCGTCTATGCCGCTCCCCCTGCTTTCGGCCTTGAATCCTATGAGCTGCATTTCCCTGCCCTGGATATCTATTCCTTTCGCCTCCCCTCCCGCGGTGAGCCTGAGATCGTTGACGTCGAGATAGGTGTCCGCGTTGAGTTCGATCTTCTTCATTCTAAAATGTTTTTCCTCGTACGTTATGTCCGAGCCCCTGGCGTTGAGTATGAGTCTCGGTTTCTTAAGATCGCCCTTGATGTAGCCGTCGAGACCTAGGCTGCCGCCGAGGCGGTGAGCGGGCGCGAGCTTCGCAATGAAGTTCAGGTTTTTGATATCGGCCTTATATTTAATGCCGTTCTCTCCGCCGCCCCCTAACTCGCCCGATGCGTTCAGGGTGAAGGGCTCCGAGTCGAGCAGGAGTGATTTAATCCCGACGGATGTCCCGTTATACGAAGCGTCCACGGCCCCCCTCCGGAGGTTGATGTCGAATATCCTGGAGGGGGCGGCCTCGCCCTTGACGGCAATCTCGAAACCCTTCGGAAAAACCTCGGCCGTACTCATCGACCCCTTGATCTTGAGACTCGAATTGAACTCGCCCGTGTATCTCTCGTCGTTCAATAGGGGCGCAAAATTAGTTTTCACGAAACCGGCGTCGAGGTCGTACTCAAGCTTCGCGCCGGAAAGGGACAGGGGTCCCTTGATCTTGATTTCTCCCGCGCCGCCCCCGGTCATCGTCATCTCCTTGATATCGAGACCCGCCGTGAGTCCGCGCGACTTGCTCCACCCGGCTGTGACTCTTAATTTCGAATTGATTACGGCATCGACGTTACGGTTGACGCCCTCTCCGAGGGGCCCTTTCATCTTCTCGATAACCCCGATGAGGCCCGGGACCTTGAGAGACCGGAGGTCTAGCTCGATATCAGCTGTGTTATTTTTTCCCCTGTCGCCTATTTCAAGGAGGTCGATCTCGCCATCGAAAGCCGCGTCCCCGAGACCTGAGCCAATATTCCCTTTTCTAATGGTTATATGTTTGTTCTCGACAAGGACGGACTCGATCCCGCCGGAGAGGGGGCTCTCCATGAACGACGAGCCCGCGAGCTTCACCCTCCCCGACGCTTGCAAGTCCTTCCACATGGCGGAGCTCCCGCTCGCGCCGATTTCCGCATTGAGGACGCCCAGGCCAGGGATTTCTATGCCGCTTATCAGGCCCTCAAGGCTGAAACGCGGATCCATCATATCGATTATGGCTCCCTTTCCGCTGACCGCCGCCCCCATGTAATGAAATACGACGCTCTGGACCTCGAGCCTGTCCGGGAGCTCTTTATTCGAATAAACGGCTTTCCCTTTAATATTCTCAAAATACAGCTTCTCGAAGTCCATGCTCTCGTAGGCGACGGTCAGGCGGGCGTCTTTCAGATCGATTTCGGCCTTATCGGCTATTTTGAAAAGGTTCAGGGACAAATCAGCGTTCGATAACTCGAATATGGAGCTCTCTCCCTTGGCCTTGTCCTCGATTCTCATTACAGCGTCCCGGATGTAGCCGTTCTCTATAAAGATATTCCAGTCGGGATTGGGCTTTCTTTTCTTAATCATTAACTTCTGCAGCTCCTGAAAGTTCCAGGTTTCATCCCCGTAATGAATCAGATTTATACGGATCCCCTTTACCCTGACTACGCGGAGCGGTATCACCTTGCTGAACAGCATCGATCCGTCGAGAATAACCGGGAGGGAATAATCGATATATATCTCGTCACAATCGAGGAATTCTTGGTCTCCGATGTCAAGCGATACGTTTTTAAGCGTGATCCCCTCAAGGAAATTGCCTTCGATGCCCCCGATCTTGAAATTCTGAGCAGTGAGGGTGCTCACGATGGCGTTAGTAGTAATTTTGACGAACTGCCTGAAATAGTGGGTCTGGATTATAAGAATGACCAATACCGATAATAGTAAGAGCAGCAGAAGGAACAGAAGTATAGGTTTAAGGACTTTCGAACGCATAGCCTATCCAGTGAATTATAACACACGCCCCTCCGGGCGGGATACCGGAGATACGGACACACGGCATAGACGCGGCAGGCATGCGGAGAGGGCCGGGTGCCCGGACAGCCCAGCAGAAATAGCCTTATCCGCTCAGGCGCCTTCCGAAATCCCCGGATAACTTGCTAACACCCCTGCCGTCAGATAATATTTTTCCGGCTCTCTCTGAACCGAATTACCTATGCCTAAACTCACGATAGACGGAATCGAAGTGGATGTCGAAGACGGCCTGAACCTTATCCAGGCGGCGAGCCGCGTGGGTATAGACGTCCCTCATTTCTGCTATCACCCTGCCCTGAGCGTGGTCGCCCAATGCAGGCAATGCCTGGTCGAGGTTGAGGGCGTCCCCAAGGTAATGCCCGCGTGCAATACATTCGTGAGAGAGGGGCTGATAGTCAAGACCAACACCGACAAGGCGGTAAAGGCCAGGAAAGCTACCGTAGAATTCACGCTCATAAACCACCCGCTCGACTGTCCAATCTGCGACAAAGGCGGGGAATGTCCGCTCCAGCTTACGACTGTGAAGCACGGACCGGGCGCGAGCAGGTTCGAAGGACCCGAACAGAAGAAGGTCAGAAGGAAATACTATCTCAGCGACAGGATACTCTACGACCCCAACCGCTGCATAATGTGCACCAGGTGCGTGAGGTTCACGGACGAGGTCACGAAGACGGGGGAGCTGGGGTTCGACGGGAGAGGGTTCAGAAAAAAGATCGTCGTATTCCCGGGAAAGAACCTGGACAACGAGCTTTCCGGGAACGTTACGGACCTCTGTCCCGTGGGCGCGCTCCTAAACAAGGACAACCTCCATGAGGAGCGGGTCTGGTACTGGAAATTCACTGAAAGCGTCTGCACGCTCTGCAGCACCGGATGCAATATCACGGTCGGCGTCGATCCCAGAAAGGGGCAGGTGTCGAGGGTCAGACCGCGAATCAACATGGACGTCAACGAATACTGGATCTGCGACAGGGGGAGGTACGGATTCAGGGACGTACAGGAAGGCGGAGTACGCCTGAAAGACCCCATCGTCAGAAAGGGAGAGGGCTTCGAGGTTTCGGATTGGGCGGAGGCGATAGCTCTCGCTTCTTCCGGGCTCAGGAAGGCGAGCGAGACCTCACCGGATTCGATAGCCCTGCTCGCGTCGCCCACGCTTACGAACGAGGAGCTTTTTCTGATAAAGAAAATCGGCTCAGCGCTCGGAACCCCGAGGGTCGGCTCTAACGCGGGCGGCGCGGCCGAGCCCAGGCTTTTCGGTTTGATAAGCCCGGACCCTTATCCGAACAGCGCCGGGGTGAAGGATATGGGTATCCCGGCAGGCCCCGAGATAATAGAAGAATTGATAAAAGCAATATTAAACGGCGAAGTAAAGGTATTATACACGGCCGGTGAGGACATCTTTAAATTCGTAACCGAAAAAGAGCGCCCGAGGCTTAAGGAAGCGCTCGCGGGACTCCCGCTCCTTATCGCGGAGGATTACAAGATCACGGAAACAGCAAGACTCGCGCACGTAATCCTGCCGGGCGCGGGCCCCTACGAGAAAGAAGGCACTTTCACCAACGACAGGGGAAGGGTACAGAGGGTGAGACGGACGATACCGCCCCCGGGGACCGCGAAACCTGATTGGGAAATACTCTCGCGCATAGGCGGCGCTATCGAGGCCCGAGGCTTCGAATACGGAGCGCCTTCCGAAATAATGCTCGAGATTGCGGGGCGCATCACAACATATAGCGGTATAAACTACGACAATATCGGCATGCTTGGGACGGAAAGGGCCCGGCAGTAAGCCGCCAGAGAATAAATATGGTTTGGGTCGAACTCGGAATCACTCTCGTAAAAATAGCCCTCCTCTTCTTCGTCGTACTCACGCTCGTCGCGTACCTCACGCTCGCCGAGCGGAGGGTGAGCGCTTTCATGCAGGACAGGCTCGGACCCAACCGCGTCGGGCCGTTCGGGTTCCTACAGCCGCTTGCGGACGGGGTCAAGTTCATATTCAAGGAAGACCTGATACCGAGTCACGTCAACAAGCCTTTTTTTATCGCGGCGCCCGCTTTCGCGCTCGTGACGGCGCTCATAGCGCTCGCCGTCGTGCCTATAGGCAAGGGATTCGAGACGACCCTCTTCGGCCTCCTGAGCGCTCCCATATTCGTCAAGCTCCAGATAGCGGATCTCAACGTCGGCATACTGTACGTGCTCGCTATAGGGTCTCTCAGCGTCTACGGCGTGGTGCTCGGCGGATGGGCGTCCAACAGCAAGTACTCATTCCTCGGCGGTCTCAGGGGCGCGGCCCAGATGATAAGCTACGAGCTCGCCATGGGGCTGTCGATCATAGGCGTGATAGCATGGACGGGGTCGCTCCGGCTGGAAGACATTATCGAGGCCCAGTCGAAGTGCTGGTTCGCAATCCCGCAGATACTCGGATGCATCGTATTCGTCGCCGCGGCGTTCGCCGAGACGAACCGGCTTCCGTTCGACATGCCGGAGGCCGAGCCCGAAATCGTCGCCGGCTATCACACGGAGTACAGCAGCATGAAATTCGCGATGTTCTTCATGGCCGAGTACACGCACATGATAGTCGTCTCGTGCCTAGTCGTCGCGCTATTCTTCGGCGGATGGTACCCGCTCCCCTTCGGAGGCTGGTTCGGGATCGATATAGACAAATACTGGTTCCTCCCGCCTATCGTTTTCATAGGAAAAGTGCTGGCGTTCCTCTTCTTCTTCATATGGGTGAGGTTTACGCTCCCCCGGTTCAGATACGACCAGGTGATGAACCTCGGATGGAAGGTGCTCTTCCCGATAGCGGTCGCGAACCTCATAATCGTAAGCATCGCTATCCTCGTCCTCCAGAACTACGGCTATCTCAAGGCTTGAACGAGCCTAACTTCACTTATCTCCATCGATTGTAAATGATTATTGCGGAAAAGTCGGGAAGTCAGTCGCTTCCGACTAACTTTATCTGATCGTCCCGGTTGGGGACCATGCAGAGGAACTCGAAATTCTCGCCGCCCAGGACCTCGTACCAATGGGGGACTCCGGCGGGTATGTATAGAATATCATCTGCTTTCACTTCATATACATTATCGCCGATGCCTATTCTGGCTCGGCCGCGGAGAACGTACTGCTCGTGCTCGACGGTGTTCGTGTGAGCGGGGATGCCGCCACCCGGCTCCATAATGAAGCGCCTCATCGCGAAGTTGGGGCCTTCCTCGGGCCCTATCAGAACCTGGCGGTATGTATGGCTCCCGGCGCTTACCTTTTCTACGGGGATTTGATTAACGTGCTTTACGAATTCGGGCATCTTATTGTCCCGGACAAGCGGATTTAGATTTCACACGTCGAGGTTGACGACGTTTAATGCGTTAGTCTCGATGAACTCTTTCCTCGGCTCGACCTCGTCACCCATCAGGATCGTGAATATCTCGTCCGACCCCACTACGTCCTCTATCATTACTTTCTTGAGCACGCGTGTTTCGGGGTTCATCGTCGTCTCCCAGAGCTGCTCCGGGTTCATCTCGCCCAAACCCTTATACCTCTGTATAGTCATACCCTTCTTGCCTCGCGTGAGGATGTGCTCCGTCACGGCCGGAAGGCTCGGGAGCTCGACGGCGGCCTCGTCGTCGAGTATGCCGTAGGGCGGGTCGCCGACCGCCTTTATCGACTCTCGGAGGTTCTTTATCTCGCCGAACTCAGGCGAGCTGAGGAAGTCGAAATCGATCAAGGTAGTCCTCTGCCTGCCGCTTTCCCTGAAGCTGTATGAGATTTTAGACGCTTCGTGCTCGGGGTCGTCGTGAATCTGCCAGTCAAGACCGGTAATTTCAGGGTGCCTCGCCTCGATCCAGGTCTTTATAGCCTGGAGATGGGCGTCGAGCTCGACAGATTTGTCCGTCTTGAGATGTCCTTTCCTGATCCCTTCCCTGCTCGCGAACGCGTCCACTATCCTCATGTCCCTGCCCCATTTCCCTATCCTCTCGAGGGCTTTGGCGTAGGAGATTGATTTCTTGATTATATCGAAGAGCCTCGCCCCTTTTATCTCCTTCGTGCCGTTCCCGTTTGCGGAGACGTTCAATACTATTCCGTTGGTGCCGTGCTCGAGGAAATAATCCTCGTAAACGTGGTCGTCTTTAAGGTATTTCTCTTCCTTCCCGCGCTTCACCCTGTAGAGCGGGGGCTGGGCGACGTAGAGGTGGCCTCTGTCGATGACCTCGGCGAACTGCCTGAAGAAGAACGTGAGGAGGAGGGTCCGTATGTGAGAGCCGTCCACGTCGGCGTCGGTCATCAGTATGATCTTGTGGTACCTGAGCTTCGTGATGTCGAAGTCATCGCCTCCTATGCCCGTGCCGAGGACCGTGATGAGGGTC
>CADEFK010000003.1:0-38272 GCA_902826595.1 uncultured bacterium
TTTGTCCGCGTGATTATCAAAGAGGATAGCCAGAACCGGATAAAGTTCAACTTCTTCCGTATTCACAGTGTCTTTCACCCTTACCGCCTTTATCAATTTATAAGGCAGCATCGCGCAGAACTCGGGGGTTTCGTCTCCGTGGAGCTGCACTGTGTCTACACCGGAAGTCTCGACCGATTCCCTTATCTCATCGGGGCCCTGGTTTACAAAAACGCCTACTGTAGAGACGAACGGAGGCAGTGAGGAAATGATCGGGTGGGCGTCACGGGGGTCTATAAACCTCTTGCTGCCGTTGTAGAATATAAAACCCAGCGCATCCGCTCCCAGGTCGGCAGCGCGGAACGCATCGTCAATATTCGTAATACCGCAAATTTTTACTCTTACCATAGGGATTGAGAATTATAAAAGCACAATACGTGTATGTAAAACGCCCGGCCTGCCCTATAAACCGTCCAGATGTTCCTTAATCGACTCGGCTATTATTCTGTACCCGTTCCTGTTCGTATGCCCGCCGAAGTTGTCGGGGTATATCCGCTCCGCGCCCGCGCCCCGTCTGAGCGGGCCGAGCGCATCGACGTAGCGGATGCCGTGCTCGTCAAAATATTTCCTTATCTCACTATCCGCCTGCCTCTCGTTCCCGATGAGGTAATCGATCTTGCCGGATGCCGGGAGGGCTTTGTTCCCTTCTATGTATTGCGCGAATACACTCTCCTTGGTAGGAATTATTACGACCAGGAATTCGATATTGTTTTTTTTGGCGAGCTCGTTCATCCGATAGAAGAATTCCAGGCTCAGCCGTAGCCCTTCCCTTATGTCGGGCCTCGCGAGGTCGAGTCCCTTTAACCTCTGGTCGGGGGTGAATCCGGTGCTGATGCCGTTCTTCTCGTCCTCGAGCATAACGATCTGCTCGCCCCTCTTGATCCTCCTTGACTGCCTGAGGTTATCCCCGATGAATGAGGAGCTCACGAGCCTGTACAGCACACTATTCCCTGCGAGCCAGTCGCCTATGCCGTACGAGGCTCCTTCCTCATCGTCCGATTCCACGGCCTCGGGCGAAGATTCGAATTCCGGCTTCCTCATATCTTTCCATGTGTCGACACTATAGACGGCGGTGAAGGAGTCCTTGAGGTCGTTACCCAGATAAAACCCGGCGATAATTATCTCGGGATGGAACGCGAGGACTTCTTTCTCCATGAGATAGAGATACTCCGCCGGGCCGTAGCCTCCGAGCGAAACGTTATAAACCGTCTTACCCGTCAATCTCCGGAGTGCGGAAGGCCAGGATTCGCTCGCCCTTGCGCTTATACCATATGTGTGCGAGTCGCCTATCGCCACGACCTCGGCCGTGTCCGGCACGGATTTGTTCCTGTATCCGAGCCTGTCGTGCGCCCCTGTAGCAGGCTCGATCCTGTACCTGAGGATCTCGTCGGACACTCTCTTCGGCTTAAGAAAATCTATCGGGTCAAATACGAGTCTGGATATGCCCTCGGCCGCCGGGAGCGATACGACGACCGAGATCAGGATCAGAATAAAAGTCTTTAGATTTCTGTTCAATATCAGCGAAGCCTTTGCTGCGTGAACGGCTTTCCCCGGAAGGAACAGAACGATTATCAGGAATACATATTACCGGAACCGGCCTACAGCATTTGTATATCGTGAATTTCCAGTAATATAATCCAGGAAAAAGCCGGAGACAATCGGCGGGCGGGCGGGAAAAACAGCTAAAACCTGTGCTATTATATTTTCCGCGCCGCCCTGATCCTAACGGCAAGCTTGAGACAGCGCGCGTATAAACTCCGAGCCGAGAGCATGGATGAACAAAACCGAAAACACGCGGTCCTTTAAAAAGAAGCTGTATCTCGTACTTGCCGGCGTATTCTTTACGCTCGTTATACTAGAAATCGCCACGCGGATCTGGCTCGATTTCATCGCCCCCGAGGACGTGAGCCTCGAGTATTCGCTCTACTCATACCTGAGCCCCGACAACCAGAGATACATACGCCACCACTACCTGAACTATTATCCGAACCCGGAGTACCGGAGGGGAAAGACCTTTCATAACTCCCTCGGATACAGGAACGACGAATTCCCGGCGAAGAAGCCGGACGGGGTTTTCAGGATCGTGCTCCTCGGCGGGTCCTCGACCTACAACATCGGGATCGACGACAACGATAAGACCTGGGCCGCGCAGCTCGAGAGGATACTCCGGGACAAGTACGGGCATAAGAACGTCGAGGTGATAAACGCCGGGGTCGGGGGATATAATTCCTGGGAGACCCTTATCAATCTGCAATTCAGGGTGCTCGACGTCGATCCCGACCTGATAATAGAGTACGAGGGTACTAACGACGTGCACGCCCGGTTCGTGGACCCGGCTTCTTACAAAGGGGACGATGCCGGACGCAGAAAGCAGTGGGACCCGCCGTCGATTTTCTTTCTCGAGCACAGCGCGCTTTTCAGGGTGATACTGAGAAAACTGGGCGTGACCGAGCAGGTCGGCATAGGGAACTTCATAACCCCCAGAAATACCGCGTATGGCCCGGTCTCGGTGGCAAAACACGACCCAATGGGGCTCCTCGAAAAGAACCCGCCCGTTTATTTCAGACGCAACCTCAAAAACATGGCCGCAATCGCCAAAGCGAACGGAGTGGAGATTCTGTTCTCGACGTGGGCGTATTCACCGTATCTCGACGACTACGCATCGACCCCTTATTACCGGAAGGGATTCGATGAGAATAACGAGGTGGTGAAGGAAGTCGCTCTCGGAAGCGGCATGCCGCTTTTCGATTTCGCGGCGGTTATGCCCAAAGACAAGAAATACTGGCGCGACGGAAGGCACGTCAATGCGCTCGGCGCTGAAAAGATGGCGGAGCTATTCGCCGGATACCTGAACGAAAGCGGCCTGCTCAGGAAATAGAACCGGAAACAGGCACAGCCGCCTCAGAGGCTCCGCTCCCCGTCCTTTCTCATGTAATGCCCGAACACAACGAAGGAAAGCGCCGATTTCACTACCGCAAATCCCAGGAACGCGAGCGCCGCGCCCATGTAAGAATATTGAGGCACAAGAATGAACATGAGAGCCAGATAGACCGCGGTGGTCACGACATAAAACGCGGTCCTTATCCCGGGTCTTCCCATAGCGAGGAGCGCCGGGTTAATCCAGTACGTGTATCGGGCCACGAGCACGCCGAGCGCGAGTATCCTGAGCGTGTTCGTGGCGGGAGCGAAATCCTCGCCGAAAACCAGGCGTACTATGGGCCCCGCGAATACGATTATCAATACCGTCACGGGCACGATGAGCTTCATAAGATTCTTTGTCGATTCTTTGATGAACTCCTTGAACTCATCCATGGCCTTGATGGTCGTGAATTTAATGAGCTCGGGGAAAATAGCCTCGTAGAGCGTATCCACGATACGGTTTAAAATCCCCGAGACGGAATTGGCTATCCTGTAAAACGCCACGGCGTCCTTACCGGCAAAAAACCCGAGAATCATCATCCCCAGATACTTGTCGCTCCCGGTCTTGAGCGTCGCCATGAAGCTCGTATTCCCGAGGAACCAGGCGATCTCCTTCCACTGGCTTCTTATCAGGAAGATATCGGCCGTGAGCCAGCCGCCCAGTTTTTTTTCTTCAAGCGCCCTCATGACAGCCCAGAGCCTCACGGCGGCGGCTATGAAGTTCGATATTACGAGACCGTACAGCGCCCCCTTTATTCCGAGACCGGCTAGAAGGAGCGCCGCCACGAGCACGAGCTGCGTAAGGTTCTCTAAAGAATTTATCACGGCAATATTCTTATACTTTTCGAATACCCTGAGTATAGCGTCAGACGTCAGCTTGGCTGTTTCGACGAAGAGCCCGAACGCATAGATCCAGATGTATATATAGGCCTCGGGCGAGTGTATGACGTATTTACTGATTAGCTTCGCCGTCGCGATTGCGATCAGGAAAGAGACCGCTCCGCTCCCCACGTCGAGCGCGTAAGAGAGCTTTATCATCGCGAGGGTCTTCTCGGTCTCGCCCTTCTCCCAGTAGGCTCCGATATACCTCACCGCGGTTTCCCAGACCCTGACGTCGAAGAACTGGTTCATCATGGCTATGTAAGCGATCACCAGCTGAAGCAGTCCGTAGTCCGTTACCCCGAGTATCCTCGCGAGAATGACTGTCTGGAGGGCGGCGAATCCCCCGGCCGCCGCCTTGCCGCTGAAGAGAAGGGAAGCGTTTATAAAAAGATTTTTCTGAAGACTCCGAGGTTTACTCATTCGACTCTATTTCTAAAGAGCTTTATGATTTTCCATTATGTACTTTTTTTAATACGTCGATGTAATTTCTTATCATCCCGGCTTCCGTATGGAACTCTTTAACCATATCCCTGCCGTTTTCACCCATGAGGCGGGCACTGATCGGGTCCCTCAGGAGAGACGTCACCGCTTCCGCAATCTCCGTGACGCTCCCTGGATCGACGAGGATTCCAGAAACGCCGTCTTTCACGGCCTCCGCTGATCCCCCTAGCTTCGAAGCGATAACGGGCTTTGCCCTAGCGCTCGCCTCGAGCAACGCATTAGGCAGTCCTTCGACCTTGTTGTTCCAGTCCCTGCTCGGCATTACGAACACGTCCGCCAGGTCGAGGTAATCAATTATTTCCTCATGACCGACTCCCCCTGTAAAAATTACAGAGCCGCTCACCCCCCCGGCCTCCGCCAGCTCCCTGAACCTGTCTTTGTACCGTCCCTCGCCGACGACGATATACACGATATCCGGGAACTCCCTTTTTACGAGCGGGAGAGCCCTGATAACCATATCCTGCCCCTTCCTCGGGAGCACCCTGGCAATAGTGACGATGACAGGGGCGGCCTCTCCGATCCCGTGCTTTGCCCTGAGGGCCTTGAGCTTTCCGTCCTCGACCTTCCCCGACATCATTCCCTCCCCGACGCCGTTGTAGATGACCGTGATCTTGTCTTCGGGAACGCCGATACCTGTGAGAAGCCCCTTGGTGTTCCTGCTGACCGCTATGATGCTTGCAGCATACCGGTAGAGCCTTCTCATGGGACGTCTCATCAGTCGTTTCATCATCCTCTTTCCGTAAAAGCACGTGGTGATACCGGAGCCCGCCACCCGTACTACAGGCACGAACGAGATATGCGGCAGGAGCCCCCCCGCGGCTTCGGCCTCCTCCGTTATGAACAGCACGATATCGGGGCCTTCTTTGCGGAGCGCGGACATGAGTGAAAACAATCCGAGCATTATGTCGGCGTACGGTATGGCCTTTATCCATCTACCTCCGAGACCGCTGATCCTGATGACGCGGCATCCGAGCCCAGCGTCGATCTCACGGTCATCCCGGCCGTAGCCGGGCGCGAGCACAACGAGCTCTATCCCTCGGCCGGATACGCCTCTTGCGAGCTTCAGGCTCGTCGTGGACAGCCCTCCCAGAAACGGGGGGAATTCATGGGTATAGAGAAGGACTTTCATCAAGCGCCGTCATCAACGCGCCCTCAAGGGGGACGTCGATTATTATATGCATCTATTATTGCACTTTTTTGTATAATACACTATATTTCGTTTTAGATTCTCTTTCCCGGGCCCTCGTAAAAAGTCCGTGGATTACGGCAAATTGACCAGTATGTCCGGGAATGTTAATCCGGGAGGACGAAATGATCGATATGGAATCCCAATTGCTGAATTTACTCTGCAGGAGCTCAGGTCAGGGAAATTCCAATACGGACAGGCTCACGCAGGCAATAGTGGATGAGAATCCGGAGCTCGATTACAACCAGACGAAGATAAGGGTCGTCGAATCATTGAACGACTTGAAGGATAAAGGCCAGATTCAGATAATGACCATCAACTGGGAGCTGGGTGACGAGTTCCTTTATATTTGTACCAACATAATCGAATAAGCCCCGCCCCCGCCGGTCTCCGGAAACACGGGCGCGATTCGTTCCACGGCGATAACCCTACCGGGTACGAATGGAGATATTCATGCCGACGCTCGATTACATACGCATCGTGGGTATAACCGATATAACACCCGACAGTTCCGCACCGTACGACATAACCTTCAATATCGAGTATTCGGGCGATTCCGATTTCAGCCTTCCTAAAATGGGAGTGATCACCCTCAGGATGAACGAGCTGCTAGACACCCCGGGACTCGGGGCAGGCGATATGGAGAAAATCGCCTCAAGCCTTATCAGACAGGTTCTCAGCAGGGAAAGGAACGAGGACGGAACGATCATGATTCTCCACATCCTCGGGCTTCCCCTGGGTGAATGGCTCAGGGAGAACGTGCCGCTGCTGAAACAATAGCGCGCCCTGAAATTATTAAACTAAGCAGGTGTCTTAACCTGAAAAATCATAAATATTCATAACTATATAATTCCTCTTACAAATCTTATTTTTTTCATGTATAATCTGTCCCAGTTAATTTTAAGTGGCTTACTTAGTTCTTTGAAAACCTAGACCAGAAAGCATGACCGGATCTCGGGGAATTAATCCGGGATTGGATATTTTTAAGATTTTGTCTCTGCAGGAGGTATAGGTATGGTACTCAGGCGTTCCCTAGTTATCCTTATCGCAATTCTCCTTCCGGCATCAGCTTTAGCGGCCGAAAAGTACGTGGTCAAAAAAGGAGATAACCTTTATGATCTATCCAGGAAATTCGGGCTCACCGTCGACGAGCTGAAGTCAACAAACAACTTAGAAGACAATAAATTGGATATCGGCGACGTTTTAATTATCGGTGTCTCCGTCCGTGACGAGGACACAACGGTACAAAACACCGCACACGGCAATAATAACAAGTACATCGTAAAGAACGGCGATACATTAGGCGAAATAGCGGAAAAGTACGGTCTCTCTTCGGATGACCTCAAGACAGTAAACGGTTTAAAGAATACAAAACTACAAATCGGACAAAAGCTCTTAATCCCGTCCTCGAATCCCGAACCGGTTAAAATCAGCGATTCTCAGGAACAGCCGGCGGCGGATCCCGGCAACGGGAAAGCGGATAAAGCACAAAACTCTCCCGAAAACATTCCCGCGGAGACGTTCGAATACACCGTCCGGAAGGGCGATACACTCGGACATATTGCGGAAAGGCATAACTCATCGAGCAAAGATCTGAAAGAGGCCAACGGGCTTAAAAACGATAAGCTGCGTATCGGACAGGTTCTCATAATCCCGGGGAACGCACAGCCTCGAACCCATGTTGTAGCATATGCAACTATAACCCCCGACGCGCCGGAGCCGGCGAATGCAGGCGTTTATACGGTCGTCAAAGGCGATACCCCGGGCGGGATCGCTCATAAACTAGGCGTCGGCGCCGATGATTTAATCAAGCTCAATAATATCGACAGCAAAAAGCTGCAGATCGGTCAGAGGCTCACTGTCCCGGGTTACGTTCGGCAGGATACGGCAGCCGGGACGGATGACGCCGCCAGCCGGGAAAGTGCGGAACCCAAAGCGGCAGAGACAGCCGAAGTCCCATCTCCTTCCGAGACGCGCACCGGGGAATACGTCATCAAAAAAGGTGATACCCCCGGCGGGATTGCCGCCAGGCTCGGGGTAAGCACCAATGAACTGATCAGGGTCAACAGCCTCGACAGCAGGAAACTGAGGATCGGGCAGGTGCTGGTTGTTCCGGGCACGGAAACCAGTAATATCAAGGAAGCCGCGGACGACGAAACTCCCGACAAACAGCCGGCTCAAGATAATCCGCCGTCAGAATACATTGTAAAAAAGGGCGATACCCTGTACGTGCTTTCGAAAACGTTCGGCGTACCGGTAGAGACCATCAAGAAGTACAACAAACTAAAATCCAACAATCTCAGGATCGGCCAAAGACTCGTACTCAACCCGTCCGCGACTTCGGTCGCCTCGGGCGGGACTGTTGAGGAAGAGATTGTCACGGAAACCGAGACCGCGATTACGGAATCGACGAAATACACCACCAGGTACACCGTGAGAAAGGGGGACACCCTGGGACACCTGGCGCTCAGGTTCGGCGTCCCGCAGAGCGAGCTTAGAAAGGCGAACGGACTCAAAAACAGCAGCCTGAGGTCGGGACAGGTGCTTATGGTCCCGGGCACGGCGGCAACGGAAGAGACCGAAGAAGCGGTAATCAGGGAATCCGTAGTAATGGAAACAGCGCCCGAACCAGCGAGCGAAGTCTATATCAAGAAAAGGTATGTCGTTAAGCCGGGCGATACGCTCGGCAATATAGCAGCGGGCTTCGGCGTCACGGTAGAGGAAATCAAGAAGGCGAGCGCGCTCAAGAAAGAGACAATAAACAACGGCGATATACTTCTCATCCCGGTACCCCAGGAGAAAGTCACTCAGTCCAAATACACGGTCGCAAAAGGCGACACGCTCAGCAAACTCAGCAAGAAGTTCGGCGTTTCCGTGCGGGAAATAAAGAAAGCGAACGGACTCTCGAGCGACAGGCTGCGGGCGGGAATGAGACTGAGCATACCTGGGTCGTACTCAACAGAGTCCGGGGCGGGTGAAGCCGAAAATACGGCTGCTTCATCCCTTCCGAGAGGCGAATACGTGGTTAAGAAGGGCGACACGCTCGGCCGCATAGCGCGGCGTTACGACGTAACAATAAAACAACTCAAGAGAGAGAACAACATAAAGGGCAATTCGATAAGGGCCGGCCAGGTCCTGTATATTCCGGGCTACGAGCGGCAGGATACCGAATACAGAGCCGTAACCGAAAAAGACACCGTCGTCCATGAATCGAACGGGCAATACGACTATACCGAGCCCGACGTCGAAAACGGGAGGTTCTCCAAGGAAAGCATCATAGAGGTGGCCAAGAAGTATCTGGGAGCCCCGTATAAATTCGGAGGAAACGACCTCGCGACCGGAATCGACTGCTCGGGGTATGTAAAGAAGATATTCAGCAGGTTCAACGTATATCTGCCCAGGACGGCAAGAGACATATATTACAGCTCCGGATACAGCATTCCTAAAAAGAAACTCGATACGGGGGACCTCGTATTTTTCACGACGTATGCGAAATACCCGTCACACGTGGGCATTTATATAGGCAACGACGAGTTCATACACGCGTCATCGGCGTCCCGGAAGGTCACCATCGACAGCATCAACAAGCAGTATTACAAGAAGCGCTACATAGGGGCAAAGCGCGTGCAGCTGTCGGGGTTATTCTACGACGAGCTATCCAAAGATTACGCGGGATTCGGCAATTAAAGGTCCCGCTGCTACGTATAACACCCGTAACGCAGTCAATAATTTACCGGCCGGGCCGGGTATCGGAGCCGGCTCCCCGGTATTCCTCTGCCGCCCCTGATAATTCCCCTCCATTGAAAGATAGGGAGCGGTGTTTATATTATAACGATTGTCATGATGGAACAGCTCATTCAGGATTTCAGGGAATATCTGGGTTCCGAGAGGAACTACTCGAAACACACCGTCAAAGCCTACATCACCGATATCGGCGAGTTCCTGCGCGTAATAAAAGGAAAAAAGCTCGCCGGGGATAATGAAGGCGCAATCGATTTCGGGAAACTGGACGATACGCCCGTGAGGGCATATATAAGCTGGCTGTATACGAGAAACTCGAGGTCGTCCATATCGAGGAAGCTCGCGTCGGTGAGGACATTCTTCGAGTTCCTCATAAGGAAGGGCGAACTCAAAAACAACCTTGCCAAACTCGTCCCGACGCCCCGTGGGGAAAAGAGGCTCCCTACATTCCTGACGGTCGACGAAGTTGTAAAGCTCCTCAGCATAGAGGGCTCGGGCGCGCTCCTCTCGAGGGACGTCGCCGTTCTCGAGCTCCTCTACTCTAGCGGCCTCAGGGTGAGCGAGCTAGTCGGTATAAATTTGAACGACATAGACCTGAAAAACCTGACGGTCAAGGTACTAGGAAAGGGGAACAAGGAGAGGATCGTGCCCTTAGGCTCCAAAGCCGCTCAGGCTCTCGATCAATACCTGCGCGAAAGGCCCGGCATGAAACCCGGTGGAGACCACCTGTTCGTCAACACAAGGGGAGACAGGCTCAATGTGAGGAGCGTGGACAGGATTATAAGGAAATACGCATTACTCGCCGGGATACCGAAAAACGTGAGCCCGCACGTGCTCAGGCACACCTTCGCCACGCACCTCCTCGGAGGGGGAGCCGACCTCCGTGCAATTCAGGAGATGCTCGGCCATAAGAGCCTGTCCACCACGCAGAGATATACACATACTTCTATCGAAAAATTAATGGAAATCTACGACAAAACACACCCGAGAGCGTGATCATGGAAAACTTCCACGGAACGACTATAGTTTGCGTAAAGATCGGAGACAGGGTCGCGATGGCCGGGGACGGTCAGGTGACCCTGGGTCATGCGGCCGTCAAGCACTCCGCCAAGAAGGTGAGAAAGATATACGAGGGCAAGGTCCTCGTGGGGTTCTCAGGGGCTACGGCTGACGCCATGACACTCTTTGACAAGTTCGAGGCCAAGCTCGAGGAGTACAGGGGAAACCTCAGGAGAGCAGCCGTCGAGCTCGCGAGGGACTGGAGAACGGACCGTATCCTGCGGAGGCTCGAAGCGCTCCTGGCCGTGGCCGACAAAGACAGCATGTTCCTGATATCAGGCAGCGGAGACGTGCTCGAGCCCGACGATAACGTCGTGGCCGTGGGCTCGGGGGGCTCGTACGCACAGGCGGCTGCGAAAGCTCTTTCCAGGCACTCCGCGCTGGGCGCGAGGGACATTGCGGAGGAATCACTGAAGATAGCATCCGAGATTTGCATCTATACCAACGATAAAATCACCGTAGAGGAACTCTGATAAAATGAGCAGCGAAACATTTTTCACGCCTAGGGAGATAGTCTCCGAGCTCGACAGGTACATAATCGGACAGAACAAGGCGAAGCGGGCCGTTTCGATCGCGCTTCGCAACCGGTGGAGACGGCAGCGCGTCTCACCGGACCTAAAGGACGAAATCGCTCCAAAGAATATACTCATGATAGGCCCTACCGGAGTGGGTAAGACGGAGATAGCCAGAAGGCTCGCGAAGCTCGCGCAGGCCCCGTTCCTCAAGGTGGAGGCGTCGAAATTCACGGAAGTCGGTTACGTCGGCAGGGACGTCGAGTCGATGATCAGGGACCTCACGGATATCGCTATCAAGATGATAACGGACGAGGAGAAGCAGACCGTCAAGACCAAGGCCGAGGACCTCGCGGAAGAGAGGATGCTCGACCTGCTGCTCCCGCCCGTCGGGGGCGAGCAGCAGCAGACCGAGTCAAGCGGCGAAACCAGGGAGAAACTGAGGAAACTGCTCCGGGAAGGCAGGCTCAACGAAAGGTTCGTCGACATCGAAGTTACTTCGAAGAATTTCCCCATTCAGGTGTTCTCCCCTCAGGGGCTCGAAGAAATGGACGTAAACATATCGGACATGCTGGGGAACCTGTTCCCGAAGAAAACGAAGAAGAGGAAGGTCAGGGTGCCTGACGCTATGGAAGTTCTCATTCAGGAAGAAGCGCAAAAGCTGATAGACATGGACAACGTCGTCAAGATGGCGATCGACAGGGTCGAGCAATCCGGCATAATATTCATCGACGAGATCGATAAAGTCGCGGGGCGGGAGAGCACGGCCGGGCCCGACGTCTCCCGGGAAGGCGTCCAGAGAGACCTGCTCCCGATCATCGAAGGCTGCACCGTGAACACGAAGCACGGAATGGTGAGGACGGACCATATCCTGTTTATCGGAGCGGGCGCGTTCCACGTATCGAAGCCTTCCGACCTTATTCCGGAGCTCCAGGGCAGATTCCCCATAAGGGTCGAGCTCGAACCGCTCACGACCGAGGACTTTATAAATATCCTGACGCAGCCCAAAAACGCCCTTATAAAGCAGTATACGGAGCTCCTCAACACGGAAAAAATAGAGCTCGTATTCAAGGACGACGCGATACAGGAAATTGCAGAGACCGCACAGACAGTAAATGAATCCATGGAAAACATCGGCGCGAGAAGACTGCACACGATAATGGAGAGGATGCTTGACGAGATATCTTTCAACGCTCCCGATATGGCGGAGCAGAAGATCGTGATCGACGCGAAGTACGTGAAGGACAAGATAGCAGATATAGTAAAAGACAGGGACCTGAGCCGCTATATTCTATAGACCAACCGCAAACGCCGGCACTCCGGATAACCGCCTGACCCGGGCTTAAGCAGCTGCAAGGGAAATACGGGAACCATGCCGGGAGAGCTATGCCTCCTTCTGCCAGATGGCCTTTCCTGTGAAAAACGGCCCCAGACTTTCGAGATACATCGAAGTCTGCTTTGTCTTCCGCATCGACTGAATAAGTATGGACAGGGGATACAAGTCCTTTCCGAGTACGCCTATCAGGAAGTCGTTATCGTTCCTGTCGAGACCGTGACACGCGAGACGAATGTCCTTGCCGAGCCCGGCGTCCCCGAACTTGAAACCAAGCTTCCCGTGCTCTCCCAGCACCGAGCGCTGCTCTTCGGCCGACAGGGTTTCGAACAGCTTGTTCCTCCGAAGCGGATACCATATCGCCCACGGAAGCCCGGGGTCGAGCACCCTCTCCCTGGGCCGGTCGATCAGGGTCTTCTCCAGGTCTGGCTCATAGCCCAGCGAATATGTCCTTCCGAGCATCGTATATTCGGGCTTCGGAGCAAGCTCCGTAAAGGCAGAGCCGTTTAGAAAGTCCCTTAGCCCGCCCACGAAGTAATCCGGGTCCTCGCTCATCGCCAGAAGGCCGATACCGTATGGGTCGTTTATATCGGCATAAATGGCGAAATCCATGCCGGACTTTTTCAATTCTTCTATTAGTTTCGTGGTATTATGGCAGTTCCCGAAAGCGAGGAGCTGCATAAGGAGCCTCCTGTCCGAGGAAAGGACGGTACCATCCTTAGCCCTTCCCTTCTCGCTTATATCGAGACCCGCGTGTTCCATTGCAATAGACATCGTGATTACCTCCGCGGTAAATAAATATAACAGGCAAACCGCCCATTGGCGATTGAGCGTCGGTATTGTCCTTAGCCGCGCAAAACCGGAAAAAGAATTTATTGGCATAGGTACATATTTACTTTATAATAATCAACTTTATTTTCAGGCGGAAAAAGAGGGAGATGAAGAACCTTATTCAAAAAGCTAAAACGCTCGTAGAAGCCCTTCCCTACATTAAGGAATTCTACGGGCAGACGATAGTCATCAAATACGGCGGGAGCATAGGGGACGACGACCTGCATAACTTCGCCCGCGACATCGTGCTGATGAAATTCGTGGGCATCCACCCTGTCGTAGTGCACGGGGGAGGCCCGCAGATAGGGAGCCACCTGAAAAAGCTGGGAATAGAGTCGAAATTCATCGCCGGGCTCAGGGTGACGGACGAGGAGACAATGGAAGTAGTCGAGATGGTCCTCGTGGGCAAAGTAAACCAGAAAATAATCGAAACCATACATTCCATGGGCGGAAAAGCGGTAGGCACATCCGGAAAGGAAGGGAAGATGATTCTCGCGAGGAGGCTCGACGTGAAAAAATTCGCGCTCGAGAACGGCCTCGACATACCAGAGGACGCAGACCTCGGCATGGTCGGTGAGGTCGAGTGCGTAAACCCTCAGCTGATAAAGGTGCTCGAGAACTCGGGATTCATACCGATCATCGCGCCCATAGGCTTCGACGAGGAAGGGAGGACATACAATATCAACGCCGACCACGTGGCCGGGAAGATCGCGGGCGCCCTGAAGGCGGCCAAACTGATTCTAATGACCAACGTCCCCGGGATCATGGACAAGGATAAGAACCTCCTCTCGAGCATCACTGAGTCTCAGGCGAGACACCTCATCAAGAAAGAAATAATCTCGAGCGGCATGATTCCGAAGGTCATGTGCTCGATCGAAGCCCTTCACGACGGGGTTCAGAAGGTCCACATCATAGACGGAACAATCGAGCACTCGCTCATACTCGAAATTTTCACCGACGCCGGAATCGGGACGGAGATACTGCTTTGAGAAAGGAAGAGATAATTTCCGGCACCTCGGAATACCTGATGAACACCTACGGCAGGTACCCGATCGCCATGGTCAGGGGAAAGGGCGCCTGGGTATGGGACTCGGAGGGGAAAAAATACCTCGATTTCGTAACCGGGATAGCGGTAAACAACCTGGGACACTGCCATCCGAGCGTAGTCAGGGCGATATCTGCGCAGTCGAGGAAGCTCGTCCAGGTCTGCAACCTCTATCACATCGAGAACCAGGTCGAGTTCGCCAGGGTGCTGGTCGAGAACTCATTCGCCGACAAGGTGTTTTTCTGCAACAGCGGGGCCGAGGCCAACGAAGGGGCGATAAAGCTCGCGAGGAAATGGGGCGGGGCCAACGGGGGCAGGTATAAAATCGTCCACGCCCGCGACTCGTTTCACGGGAGGACGCTCGGCGCGCTCTCGGCGACGAACAAAAAATATCAGAAGGGGTTTAAACCCCTGGTCCCCGGTTTTAAATCCATCCCTTACGGACGGATAGAGCCTCTCGAAAGGGCGCTCAGGGACGAGAAGGTATGCGCCGTCATGCTGGAGCCGATTCAGGGAGAGAACGGTGTAATCATACCGTATGCTGATTATCTGAGGGACGTGAGAAGACTCTGCAAGCGCAAAAACACGCTCCTCATACTGGACCAGCTACAGGTGGGGCTCGGAAGGACGGGGAAGCTCTTCGCCTACGAGCACTACGGCATAAAGCCTGACATAATGACCCTCGCGAAGGCGCTCGGGGGAGGAATCCCGTGCGGTGCGGTACTTGCCACGAACTCGGTAGCCAGGCACCTTTCACCCGGCAATCACGGCACGACTCTCGGAGGAAATCCCCTGGCGATGAGCGCGGGCACAGCAGTGTTGAAAACTATCCTAGAGGACGGACTTCTCGACAACGCTGCGGGGATGGGAGAGTATTTCATGAGCGGGCTCCTCTCGATTAAAAAAGAGTTCGGCGGGCTCGTCAGGGACGTCAGAGGGAAAGGACTGATACTGGGCGTCGAATTCGCGAACGCGGAGGCCGCGAAGGACGCGGTCGTGAGATGCTCGAATAACGGGCTCCTCACCATCCTCACAGAGCAGAAGGTAATGAGGATACTCCCGCCGCTTACAGTGAAAAAGAACGAGATCGACCATGCGCTCGAAATAATCCGCAGATCGCTGAAAGAGGCAACTGTTGCCTAGACACTTCCTCAGCATATCCGATCTCTCGAAGAAGGAGCTCGAATCCCTTTTCAAAAGAGCGGCGAAGCTTAAGGCCGAAAAAAAATCCGGCCGTATGCGCCCGTCTCTCAGGGGCAAATCTATCGGGCTCGTTTTTGAAAAGCTTTCGACGAGGACGCGGGTTTCATTCGAGGTGGCGATAAACGACCTCGGCGCGAACTCGCTTTACCTGAATCCAAACGACTTGCAGCTGGGCAGGGGAGAAACGATCTCCGACACGTCCAGAATCCTGTCCTCGTATCTCGACGGCGTGATCCTGAGGACATACGAGCAGGAGAGGCTAGAAGAGTTCGCGAGATCGGCGGGCGTGCCCGTTATAAACGCGCTCACGGACCTGGAGCACCCTACGCAGATAGTGTCGGACCTGTTCACGATCAAAGAAATGGGCCTCGACCCCAAGAATATGAAATTCGCCTATATAGGCGATGGGAATAACGTGGCCAACTCGTTTATGGGAGCGGCCGCGATCCTCGGTTTCAGGCTTTCGATCGCGACGCCTAATGGCTACGAACCCGACCTGAGAGCGCTCCCGGCGAAGGAATCCCTGGGCAAGGCGGATATCGAGATTCTGAACGATCCGGCAAAGGCCGCGGCCGGTGCGGACGTACTATATACGGACGTCTGGGTCAGCATGGGACAGGAGAAAGACGCGGCTAAGAGGAAGAAAATATTCAAGCCCTACCAGATAAACGGCGGGCTCCTATCTCACGCTAAAAAGGGCGCGATGGTAATGCACTGCCTCCCGGCGCACCGGGGAGAGGAAATTACGAACGAGGTAGCCGACGGACCCAATTCGATAATATTCGAGCAGGCCGAAAACAAGCTGCACGCGGGCAAAGCCATCCTCGAAATGTTCATGAAAGGCTGAGGTTCTCGAGACTCGGCCCTCAACGGGAGACATTCGTTCCCGGCGAGCCTAGAAGAGATTAATAATCCCCGTCTATATTGATAGTCGGGTCGTATTCTATATTGAAAACCCTTCTTATGGGATCCGTATTGAAAACCCAGTAGGTACCCTTAACGAATACGCTCGTTATGGCGAGCGGCGGTCTCAACGCCAGGCTCGTCAGCTTAAACGGGTGCAGAGCGTCGCCCGGGTTGTACTTGTAATCTGTTATCTGCGGCGCCTGCGCCATGGCACTCGAAGCGAACAGCGCGAAACAAAGCATCAAGGCTGCGAAATATTTCATGTCCATCTCCCCTTTAAAGTAAAGTGTGAACTTGTATCACAAATTATAAGCCCCGTCCCAAGAATAGTCAATCCGGGCAAATTCGCCGTATCAACCGGTTAAACTGCACACTTAAAGCGCCAATTCAGACTGTAAAGTAAAAGCTACTCCATCGGCCCCGATCAAAAAGTGATTTTTATTCGATGGTGCTGGTATAATATGGAAGATCACTTGAAAATGAATCGTAAAATTTATAGAATAGTATTTTCCGAGGCCGGATAACAGATGAGAAGGAGTGAAAAGGTTTATTATGTCAAGGACTTCATACAAACCGTCCCTCTCCCCTCACCCAAAAAGATATACAGCGAGCTTGAAAAGCTCGGTTACAGGGGACAGCCCCTCGCCAGGAAGGCGGTGTCTCTCGCCTCTTACAGGCACGTCAAGAGGCTGAAGCTCCTGCACTCGAAAAACACCCCGAGGACGAATCTGCCCCCAAGGCCGAATTCGATCCTGATGGGTCCGACCGGGTGCGGGAAGACATACCTGATCGAACTGTTATTCGGGGAGATTTTCAAGCTCCCCTTCGTTATCATAGACATGACCAAATTCACGGAATCGGGCTACGTCGGGGACGACGTGGTGAACATACTGGTCCAGCTCGTGTATGCGGCCAACGAGAGCATAGACATCGCCGAATGCGGCGTAATCGTTCTCGACGAGTTCGACAAGATCGCGGGCGCATACAGCAGCGCAAGGTTCGCCGGACAGGGCACGACGAAAGACGTTTCGGGATACGGGGTGCAGAGGGAGCTATTAAAAATCCTCGAAGGCACGGACGTCCAGATTCCGCTCGACTTCGGTTTCTCGAGCCGAGGGCCGAGGGCGCTCATCTCCACGCGTGACATTACGTTCTTCGCGGTCGGGGCCTTCTCGGGCATCAGGAACCTGTACGAAAGAAAGGGGGTCGGATTTATGCAGGCGCTCGAGGAGCGCTCGGGCGACGAGGATTCGATCGCCTATCACCTGACGGACGAGGAAGCGGACGACATTACGAAGTTCCACATGTTCGGATTCCTCCCCGAGCTGATCTCGAGATACAACAGGATCGTGCCGTTTGCCCCGCTGCACAGGAGCACGCTCAAGGAAATCATTCACATCAAGATACAAAACTACCAGAGGGAATTCGAGGAAGAGGGGTTCAAGCTCCATATTGAGCCCAAGGTCGTGGACTTCATCATCGAAGAAGCGCTCAAGAGGCAGACGGGCGCGAGGGGCCTCGACGTCATAATATCCAAATACCTGGAAGAGGTCGCTTTCGAGACGTTCGGCAAGAGCGAGGAAGGGGAGATTGTGCTCACGCTCGATTCGGACGGGGTCTCTCACATAGTCAAGAGACGCGCATGAAGATATCGATCGTGAGCCTCGGCTGCTCAAAGAACCTCGTAGACAGCGAAATAATCACGGGAGCGCTCGAAAACGCGGGACACGAGATCTCGTCCGAAGAGAACGCGGAAGTAATAATCGTGAACACATGCGGATTCATCGGCGACGCGAAGAAGGAATCGGTCGATACCATACTGGAGCTCTCGAAGAGGAAGGAAGAGGGAACCTGCCGTAAATTGATCGTGACCGGCTGCCTCGTCGAAAGGTACGCGGACGTGCTCAGCCGCGAGCTCCCGGAAGTCGACGCGTTCTGGGGCACGGGGAACCTGCTCAGAATCAGCGAGGCATTAAACGACATCCAGCCGGACAGGATATACAAAAACCCTCCCGGCACACTCTACGACCCCGACACCCCGAGGGTGCCCCTCACGCCGGCACACTATGCCTACGTGAAGGTGTCGGAAGGCTGCTCGAGGACATGCTCGTTCTGCATAATCCCGAGAATGAGGGGCATAATGAAAAGCAGGCCCGTCGAATCGATCGCCGGGGAGGTAAACAGGCTTGCCGAAAGAGGGGTCAGGGAGATAAACCTCATAGCCCAGGACATGACGAGCTACGGGAGGGATATCGGAACCAACCTGGAGGACATGCTGAGGGCACTCGTCGGAGTCGACGGTATAAAATGGATAAGGATCCACTACTGCTACCCGTGGGGTATGACGGACTCGCTCATGGAGCTCATCGCGGACGAAGAAAAGATCCTCCCTTATATCGATATGCCCCTTCAGCACATCAACGACCGGATTCTCGGTCTCATGGACAGGAAAACCCCCGCCAAAAGGATAAAGGACATCATTCACAGGCTGAGAAACCGTATTGAGAACGTGACGCTCCGGACGACTTTCATAGTCGGATTCCCGGGAGAAACGGAAGAGGAATTCGAAGAGCTCGTCGAATTCGTCAGGGAGACGGGTTTCGACAGGGCGGGCGCGTTCAAATACTCTCAGGAGGAAGGCACTCCCGCAGGCGTGATGACCGATCAGATACCCGACGAGATTAAAGAGGAAAGATTCGAGCGGCTCATGGCGGTGCAGTCGGAAGTCTCTCTCAGAAAAAACGAATCCCTCATAGGCTCGATTCACGAGGGGTTTATAGAGGGGAGAGAGAACGGGAACTATATAGCGAGAATTTCCTCGCAGGCGCCCGAAGTGGACGGAGTGACGTACATAAAAAGAACAGCGGCTTTAAAGAATGGAGACATGGTAAGAATTAAAATCACGGGCGCGGATATTTACGACCTTTACGGGGAAATTATCCCCCAATAACCCCCATAATCACTGCGCGGCTTCATTCCGGGAGAACATCTGTCTTATACCGTAGGTTGTAGTTCTCTCGGCAGGTATCCTGCCTATTTCCCACGTGAGGCGCCTGAACTCATCGGGCGGGAAGTACTGCCCGTAGCCTGCGCCTGCCGAGCGCGAAATCGACTCCTCCATCAGCGTGCCGCCGAAATCGTTCGCCCCCGCCGTGAGCGAGAACTGCGCGAACTCCGGGCCCTGTTTTACCCATGAGACCTGTATGTTATTAATCCAGCCCCTGAGCATGAGCCTCGAGACGCCGTACATCTTGAGCTGGTTGAGATCTCCCGGGCCCTCCTGAACCTTACCCTTGGAGTGCTTGTAGAGTCTCGTGTTCCAGGGTATGAACCTGAGCGGGACAAACTCGGTGAAGCCGCCCGTCTCTTTCTGGATGTCGCGCAGGATGCCGATGTGCTCGGCCCAGTGACGGGGCTTGTCCACGTGACCGTACATTATCGTGGACGTGGTACGCATGCCCGCCTTATGCGCTTTCTTCACTATCCTTATCCACGCCTCTGTGGGCATCTTTCGCGGGGCGATTATTTTTCTGACCTCTTCGACGAGTATCTCGGCCGCAGTCCCGGGAAACGTGTTGTGGCCGACGTCTTTCAGCTTTCCGATGAACACCTCTTCACTTATTCCCAGTGTCTCGGCGCCGTAGTATATCTCGAACGGCGAGAAGGCGTGCGTGTGCATTTCGGGCACAGCCTTTTTCACGGCCTTGATGAGCTCTATATAAAAATTCCCGTCTATATCGGGGTGCATCCCGCCCTGCATGCAGACTTCCGTAGCCCCTATATCCCAGGCCTCTTTCACCTTATCCGCAATCTCGTCCATGGAGAGGAAGTACGCCCTCTCGTCGCCCTCGGGGGCCATGAAATTGCAGAATCCGCAGTAGGTATTGCAAATATTCGTGAAGTTGATATTCCGGTTGACCACGTATGTTACGACGTCCCCGACGTCCTCCTTCCTAATCTCGTCTGCGGCAATGGCGAGCGCGGACAATTCGTCAGGGTCGGTAATATTAAAAAGCTCCTCCGCTTCCCCGACTGTGATCTCATCGCCCGAGAGCGCCTTGTTCAGGATCCTGCCCGTCGTGCCGTTGACCTTCCCCAGAATGCCGTCCAGCCCCAGGCCCCTGTTCTCTTCAATCCGTTCTACAGCCTCTTTAATATGCTCCATTGGATACCTCCTCGGAAGGGACGTAACCCTGCTCGTCCACGGCATCCCTAACCAGCCTGAGCAGATCGTCGTTTATGTATTTACCGTCTATGAATTCGGGGTATACGGGCAGTCTTTCCCTGAGCGTAAAACCCAGATCCTCTATAATTTCCCGCATTATTTCAAGCTTCGGCCAGGGGGCTTCCGGGTTGACGTAATCTATCGTAATCGGGGACACGCCCCCCAGATCGTTTACGCCGGCCTCGACGAACAACGGATATGTGCCGGGATTGAGATTGGGCGGAATCTGTATATTCATCCCCTCCCCGAAAATGAGCCTCGAGACCGCGACTATCTTAAGCATGTCGATGAAATCGGGCGGCGGGTACTTCTCCATGATTATCCCCTGTTTCGGGCTGAAATTCTGAATTATGATTTCCTGAATATGGCCGAACGCGTCGTTTAGCTCCTTTAACGCGTAAAGCGAATCTATCCTTTCTTCCCATGTCTCTCCGATGCCGACGAGTATCCCGGAGGTCCATGGAATCCGGAGCTCCCCCGCGAGTTCCATTGTTTTCATCCTGTGCCTTGGCACCTTATCGGGGCATCCGTGATGAGCCTCGCCCTTTTTGAGGAGTCTCGAGCTTATGTTCTCGAGCATCAGGCCCATGCTCGGATTCGATTCACGCAAGGCTGAAAGCTCGTCCCTCGTGGCGAGACCGAGGTTCGTATGAGGGAATATGCGCTCCCTCAAACCCGCCTCTCCCATCGCGATCAGGTATTCGGCAGTGCTCTCATACCCGAGCTTGCCCAGGGCTTCACGATATACCGGATAAAGGAGCTCGGGCTTGTCTCCGGTCACGAAGAGGAGCTCCGTGCAGCCCAACTGCGCCCCCTTCTTGGCCATCCCCACGACCTCTTCGGGCGCGAGAAAAAGCGGGCCCTCTCCCGGCTCGTATTTGAACGTACAGTATCCGCAGCGGTTACGGCAGAGCTGCGTGAGCGGCACGAAAACGTTCCTGGAGAACGTAAGCGTCCTGCCCTTCCCGTTGTCTCTTATCCTTGAGGCCGACTGCAGAAGGAACGGCACTTGTTCCCTTTCCAGCTTTGAGAGAGATATTGCATCTTCGCGGCGGAGCGATTCACCGTTTTCAACCCCGGACAGAATTTCCCGTAATTCCGGCGATTGAGTCCCGGCAGACACGTATGGGCCGGAATTCATGGAGGACAGGTAATTGGCCCCCGCAGTTCCGGTACAGCAATCCGGTTTTTTATCAAAAGTTGGCATATCTATTCCGATTATATAATTAAACCAGATATTTAATCAGATAAAAGCCTCGACCCGATGATACCAGCGGCCGCATCACCCCTGATTAACCTATTAATCATCGCATAAACGGGTAAAACTTGTCAAGGAGAACCGGCCGGCGGTTATATCCCGGAGAGCACGGCCGCGGCGAGTTTGGCCGCCCTTGAACGATCGGACATCAGGGTGTCGAGCACGACGGGTTTGATCCCCATATCGCTGATTATTTCGGCCTCCCAGGCGTCTTCCGTGTCGATAACCATGACGTCGAGAAAATCCCTGTAGAGTCTCGCGACCCCCGCCGAAGACACCTCGAGGCCGAGTCCCCTCATCAGCTTGTCGGCGGGCCCCTTGAGCGGCACCCCCCCTATAAGCGGGCTAATGGCGACGATCTTCGCCCCCGCAGCCCGGAGCGCTTCCCGGATACCTTTTATATTCAGTATCGGCCCTATGCTGATAATAGGGTTGCTCGGGCAAAGAATAATTATCCTGGCATCCGTTATCGCTTCCATTACGCCCGGAGCGGGCGCGGCATTGTGAATATTCCTGAAAACCACCTTTAACACGTCCGGCTTCATCTTCCGTTTAACGAAATATTCCTGGAAGTGCATCTCCCCTTCATCGGTCACGATCCATGTCTCGACATCCTCATCCGTCATAGGAAGAACCGTGATGCCCTCTTTCAAACCGAAGGCCACGGAGAGCTTCGACGTGACTTGAGAGGGAGTGAACCCCTCCCGTCTCAGCTGTGTCCTGTATAGATGGGTGGCGAAATCCTTATCTCCTATATTGAACCATGTCTCGGAGCCGAATCTCGAAAGCGCAGACAGGCAGCCGAACGTGTCGCCCCTTACCCCCCAGCCCTTATTCGCATCTATCAGGCCTGATAGCCTGTATATTACGGTATCGACATCGGGAGAGACACTGAGACCGTGTAAAACGATGTCGTCACCGGTATTTACGACAACCGACAGCCCCTCTCCGCCGATTACTTCAGACAGTCCTTCCAGGAATTTAGCGGCACCGACGCCCCCGCCTAAAGCAGTTATCATTGGGATATGCCTTCGAGAAAAAAGAAAATGTAATACAGTTTCTTTATCGTTAACAACTCCGGTCTTGAGAAGGGGTTAAGAATATTTGAGCGTGCCGGGGCTGTCAAGTTGACCCAAAACCCTGCAGCCGGACTACCGGAGCGGGCAACGGGACTCCGGTCTATTCAGCACGGCTTGTTGAAACTGAAGAGGAAGTGATATAGATTTTTATAAGAATTCAGCATCAAAGGGGAAAATAAATAAATGAGTCTCAATTTCATTCGGAACAGAAACAGTTGGTTTATCAGGGGAATTTTGATCCTGATCGCCGTTGCATTTATTATCGGCATCGGATACAACCTCAGCGATTTCGGCGCTATAACCGAAGTCCCGAACCGGACTGCCGCACAGGTCAACGGGGAGGATGTCGGCCTCGTCAACTTTTATCTTATGAGGGACAGCCTGAAGAGGCAGTTCGGACAGGGAGGTGAGATTCCCGAGGAATATCTAAATCAGATCAACATAATAGCGCTGAACCAGCTTATCAATCTCAAGCTGCTGGCTCAGAAAGCGAAGAGTCTCGGATTCAGGGTGACGAATGAAGAGCTCGACGAAGCGATCAAATCGGACCCGAATTTCCAGGTTGACGGCAAATTCGTGGGGGCGGAGAGATATAAGCAATTCATAGAGGAGGGCCTCAAGCAGGACGTCGGGGAATTTGAGAACTCCTACAGGGAAAGGCTCCTGGCCGAGAAGTTCGCGGGTTTCCTCGATGAAACGGCGCTTATTACGGAAGAGAACCTTATGGATGTGTACAAGAGGCAGAATGAAAAGATCAACCTGTATTACATAATGTTTTCCGGAAGCGACTACGCCGACTCTTATACCCCGAGCGAGGACGAAATAAAGCTTTACTACCAGAAACACAAAGGCGAGTTAAAGACCACCGAGATGAGGCAAATCCGCTACTTCACGCTTGGGCCGGAAACCTTCGAAAAAAATGTCCAGGTGTCAAACGACGAAATCAATTCTTACTACAATGCATACCCTGAAGAATTCAAGTCAGAGGACGGAAAGCAGACCCCTCTCGCCGAAGCGAGAAAGGATATAGAATCTAAGCTGAAAGCACAGAAGGCGGAAGTGCTCCGCGAGCAGTTCATGTCCAGGCTCGATAATCCGGAAGGGGGCGGTGCGGGACTGGACGCAATAGCCCAGGAATTTTCCATTGCAACTATTTCCGAGAGCAAACCCATCTCGATAAGCGACGATGCGACAGACATACCGCCTATGATAACGCGTCAGGCTTTCGGTATTGACAAGGGCAAGGCGACCATAATCCCGGTAGGAGCAAGTATCTGGGTCGTGGAGGTGAAGGAGATAGTCCCTCCGAGAGAAAGAACCTTCGAGGAGGCGAAAAAGGAAGCGGCCGAATCGCTAAAACGTGAAAAATCCGTTCAGACGGCCAGGAAGAAAGCGGAAGAATCGATCAAGAAACTGAAAGGCGTCAAGAATGAAAATCTCCCCGCACAGGCGAAGAAGCTCGGCCTCGATCTGAAGGAGACGGGATATTTCTCCCGGACGGAAAAGGCGCCGAAGATAGATTCACAGATGGTGAGCTCCGAAGCTTTCGAGCTCGATCCCAAGGCCGGGGTGCCTACCAGGATCTACGATGACGGTGACAAGTTCTACATCATTTCGGTCAAAGATGTTAATATCGCTGGCCCCGAGAATTTTGCCGCCGTAAAAGATGATTTGATGGATCAGGAGCTGCAAAAGCAGCGTTCTCAGGTCATACAGAAGATGATTCAGGACTTGAGACTGCAGGCTGAAATCGTGCCGAACAGCAAACTATTCCCGTCACAGGGATGACCGCAGCGTCGAGGGGTCGGAGACACAATTGCCTAACAGCGCTCTAATCATCGGTTCGGACAGGGATTACTGTTACGTCTTGAAAGAGTTCCTGGCGCTGAGAGATCTGTATGTAACCGTGGTTTTGAATTACAAGGAAGGCGTCGAAAGACTTTTATATGAGAAACCCGACCTGACGATTATAGAGAACACTTCGCGGAACCCCCTGGAAACATATATAAACGCAGTACGTGACTCGCACGAGTTTGAGATCGTGGACATCGAGGACGGCGGGGCATTGAAATCCGAGACCAAAGCGGTACTGATATTCGGCGACAAGTCACAGATCAACTCTCTTTTCGACTTCCTGAGAAGCGGCCTTTCGAACCGGCAATCCGTGGAGCCTCCGGCCGGCGGGGACGGGGGAAGCCTCGGCGAAATATTTTATCCGAGTCTCCTAATCGATATTTATCACAAGAAGAGAAGCGGCATCCTTTCGATATACTCGAAAACGAACTTTATTATTTATTTTATCAATGGGAACCCGGTGTTCGCGGAGGGCGGAGATATCGATACCGCCATCGGGAGGATCCTCCTCAAGAGTGGCAGGATCGACGAAGAGACCTATGAAAAAGCAGTCGATATCGGCACCAGGAACAAACAGAAATTCGGCCAGATATTGTTTGAGATGGGAATATCTTCACCCCACGAGCTGAACAGCTTTCTGGAGTTCCAGATACAGGAAAAAATACTCAAGGGGTTTTACTACATCAGCGGGGAATACGTGTTTAAAAGCGGTGACGAATTCGCGGACAGGATAGTCTCGTACCAGGTGGATTTAACCAAGGTGATATATGAAGGAGTCAAAAGATATATCGACGTCGGAAGCCTCGAAGAGTCGAACCCGACGATCGCAGTCGATCCGATGTTAAGAAGCGATATCAACAGCCTTGGGCTCAGGCCCAAGGAGCTCAGGTTCGTGCAGCTGCTCAAGGATAGAACGACCGTGAGGGAAGTACTCGAAGGGTCGAAGCTCGAGAAGCACGACACCCTCAAGCTCCTCTATTTTCTCATGCTGTTCAAGCTGGTCAGCATAACCGGCGTGTCCGCCGACGAGATCGGCAGGGATTCGATAACGAATCTCATCAGAAATAATGAAAAGTCCGCCGGAGCCGACGCGGCAGGAGGAAACCCCGCCGATACGGGGGAAATTTTCAGCGGACCGGACGAAACCGTATCCGGTATCGCAACCGAATACGGCGTTGAAGGCGTGGAGGAGGATTTCATCAATCAAACATACGCCGCCGCGATTGGACCGGCCGAAGAGCCCGAGCCAGTAAACGCAGGCGCGGGAGAGGAATTCGGCTTGTTTAAAGTCCCGCCCGAAACGAACGGGGATGAGGCGGAGCCGGGAAAGCCCCGGGACGCATCCGACTCAGAATGGAGCGGGAACGAAAAGGTTTTGCACGTCCAGAAGGTGGAAGGCGCAACAGAGACGGATGAGCCCCAGGGGGAACCATCAGTCTTTGAACTGGAGCTGGATTTAGACCGGGAGACCGGAGACGATGAAACCGCTAAGCCGGACGACTCCTTCCCCGGGGAGCAGTTTCTGGGCGGACAGCATCAGGAGACCGGGCCGGAACCGAACCCTTTTACCGCCGGCGATCCGCCTCGGGAAAATACCGAAATCGACGACATGAGCGGCCTTTTTCAGCCTTATCAGGATATAATCGGCGACAGAGACGGTGACAATGACATCGCTCCCGCCGGGAAGGAAGCCGGTTTTATTTTCGCGGGCCGACCAGACGCCTCGCCGGCCGGGAATGCGGGTAGCGAGCCCGCCTGGAAACCGAGCCAGTCCGATTTCAGGGACCGTGTTTCCGAATTCCATATGACAATACAGCAGCAGGATTACTACAAGATCCTCGGCATACCACAGAACGCCTCTAATGAAGAGATAAGGGATGCTTATTATAAACTCGTGAAATGCTACCATCCCGACGTCAACCCCAATGCGGACCCGGAAACCAGAGCGAAGGCTGAAGAAATTTTCACCCGGATCACGACCGCCTACGAAACCCTCTCGGAGAGCGACAAGAGGGAACAATACAACTCGCACGAGGAGCTTACAGTACTAAAGTCACAGGCGAAATACATATACGAGGCGGAGATGACCTTTAAAAAGGGCATTACGCTTCTGATACAGCGCGACTACGCAGAGGCGGAAAAGAAGATCAGTGAAGCGGTGAACATGAACCCGGACGAAGCCGCGTATCTGGGGGCGCTCGCATGGGCCAGGTTTCTCGCCGCCGAGAACAAGTCACCCGTCCTGGAAGAGGTCAGGAACTCTCTTGATATTGCTCTGAGAATGAACGATAAGATCCCCGAGAACTATTACTATCTCGGTTCCGTATACAAATATACGAACGACCTCAGGAAGGCAGAAAAGCATTTTGAAAAAGCGATCGAGCTTGATCCCGACTACATCGAGGCAAAGAGGGAGGTCCGGCTTATCAAAACCCGCAAAACGAACATTAAGAACGACAAAAAGATAGAAAAGAACTTCTGGTCCAGCTTGTTTAAAAAGTAAATTCAATCCAAGCCCCCCGAAACCCCGCAAGCCATATTATTTCTTCGGATATTTACTTTTTTTAAACTTTTGATTATCTTCACTGATTAGATTAGGCGATGAAAATCAAATCCCTGGAAATAACCGGCTTTAAATCATTTTACGAAAAGACACGCATTAGTTTTGACCTACGCTTGAGCGCGATAGTCGGCCCCAACGGCTGCGGCAAATCAAACGTGCTCGACGCCATCAGGTGGATTCTCGGCGAGCAGAACCCGAGGCAGCTGCGGGCGAACGTAATGGAAGAGATCATTTCGAACGGGAGCGAATTTCTAAAACCCCTGGGAATGGCCGAAGTCTCTCTCGTAATGGAAAACGTCTCCGGCTACAATTTCGAGCAGGTCGAGATCAAGCGGCGGGTATTCCGCTCGGGCGAGACCGAGTACTACCTGAACGGGGTCCAGTGCAGGCTGAAGGACATCACGGACATATTCATAGACACGGGATCCGGGGCCAGGGCCTATTCGGTCATCGGCCAGGGCAGAGTGGATCAGATGATTACGGCGAAGCCCGAGGACAAGAGGACGCTCATAGAAGAGGTCGCCGGCATAAGGAAGTACAAGATTAGGCGGAGGGAGACGGAAACCAGGATTAAAACGACCAGGGAGAACCTCAGCCGCGTAAAAGACATGGTAAACGAAGTAAAGAGGCAGATGGACACACTGAGCCTTCAGGCGAAACACGCGGGGGAGTTCAGGGAGCTGTCCGAGGAATCGAGGAGGCTCGAAGCCAGAATCCTCAAGACCAGGCTTGAAAGAATCGAGAAGAAGAAGGACTCCGCGATAGGGGAAAAGACAACTGTCGAGCAATCAATAGCTAACTCCGAAGAGGAGATAATCCATGTTATTAACCTCCTTAAAAAATTAAACAATCAGTCCTTAACCACCGACGATAAAATCAGGGAGAGCGAAAACGGCATTTACAGGACGAAAACCGAGCTCCAGGCAAAGATATCCTCACAGGACCTGATCAAGACCGAGATATCGAGCATTGACAGGTTTATCGAGAAGATAGAGAGCGAATCGGCGCTGCTCGGCAGCGAAAGAGAGCAGCTTGCAGCGCAGACCGGTATCAAGAAAAGCGCCCTTGAAGAGGTCGGACTCGATCTGCAAAAAGAGAATATCGAGATAGGGAGCAAGGAAGAGCAGCTTGCGGCGATCAAGGCGGGCTTTTCCGTAATCCGCGCCGAGCACCAGGAGATCAGGGCGTCTCTCTTCAAAACCCTCGACGAATACAGCTCGCTCAAGGGGGCGGCGCTCGGTTATGAAAAGGAGCTGAGGGATCTTTATTCGAAGAGAGAGGTAATCGAGGAAGAGCTCTCCGAAATAGAGCTCGAAAGAAAGGCAGCTGCCGAAGAGATAATAAACCTCGAGCGCATCCTGCTCGAGAACGAAGGCAAGAAGCTGCGTATCTCCGAATCCAGGGACGGCCTGCAGGCGGCTCTTTCGTCCTTGAGCGATACGCAGGCTGCAAAACGATCCGAATACGACGGGCTTCAGGAGCGGCTAAACGAAAGCTCCTCGAGGCTCACAGTGCTGAACCAGATACAGGCCAACTATGAATGGCTCCCGGAAGGGATTAGAAACTTCATACTGGAGCACAAGGGCAACGGGGTGCTCGGCACCGTTTCCGATTTTATCTCGGTCCCAGAGGGATACGAAAAAGCCGTGGAAGCCGTGCTCGGGGACAAGATCAAGTGGATCCTCGTCGAGGAGAACACCCAAGCCCTAAGCGCGATAGATTCCCTGAGGCGGCGCTCCCTGGGCAGGGGAACGTTCATCCCGGCGAGAGGGACAATCCGGCCGGAGGAGCCGAACGGAAGGCATTTGAATGCCAGGCCGCTTTCGGAGATAGTAAGCCTGGACGCCAAGCTGAGCATCATAGATAACCTCCTCAGGAGCGTGTACATGGTCTCTGGACTCGGAGAGGGTTTGAGGATGCAGTCGGAAACCGGGGGCGGGTCGTCGTACGTCACAGCCGAAGGCGATTACCTCCACCCGGACGGGGCGATTTCAGGCGGTACGGCCCAGCCAGGCGTGCTCGAGAGGAAGAGGGAGATCGAAAACCTCAAAACCCTAATCACCGAATTACAGAGCGGCATCGACAATCTGAGCCTCGAGATAGAATCGAATGAAAACGAAATAAAGCGCTTGAACTCCGGGATAAGGGGATTTGAGAGCGAGCTCGTCGAGTCGGGCATTATCGACGCCGAAACGAGGAAAGACATATTCAATTTCAAAAACAACCTCGAGAAGCTCGAGAGACGGATTGAAGGGATAAATCAAAATCTCGAGAGAACCGGACTTGAGACAGAAGAGAAGCTTCAGCTCATGGAGGATACGAGAGTCAAAATAACCGGCCTCGACGCGGAAAAATCGGTCCTGGAGCAGAGGTTCGGGGATGTCGAGACTAAAATCCGGAAGGCTGAAGAAGAGGAACGCGCGGTCGAGAGGGAAATCGCCGAAAAGAAAGTCAAATGCGCTTCCCTCATAGAAAAGGAGAAGGGGCTCATTGAGGATCTGGCGGAGCTTGAGAGAAGGATAAGGGACATCGATAACCGCATCGAGCACGAAACCCGCAACATCGAGGAGAAAAAACAGGAGAAGCTGGGATTTATTGAAAAGGACAGGCTCACTGTAGGGGAAATAAGCCTTATCAACCAAACAATTGCAGACAACGAAGAGAAGCTTCAGGCGATGAAGAACGAGAGAAATTCCATCGCCGAGGAGATACGGACGGCTAACGAGGCCAGAGAGACCCTGAACACCATATTGTCGGACCTAAGGCTCAGGAACAATTCTCTCGAGCTCGACCTCAACAGCATGCTGATCGAGGCGGAAAACATTAACGACATGATCGAGAGGAGCAACCTCTCGGATTTAATCTCGGAGCTCGCCTTCGGCGCGGAACCGGCGGAAATAAACATTCAGGAAGAAGAATCCAGGCTGAGGAGGCTTCAGGCGCAGATCGAAAAATTCGGCCCCGTGAACCTGCTCGCACCCGAAGAGTACAACAAGCTGGAGGAAAGGTATAAATTCCTGAACGACCAGATGGAAGACCTCAACCAGGCAATAAACTCGCTCGGAAAAGCTATCAGCAAGATCGATAAAGAGTCCGAAAAAAGGTTCAGAGAAACTTTTGAGCTTATGGACCAGAAGTTCCAGGAGATATTCAGCCGCCTGTTCAGGGGCGGGGAAGGGAAACTCGTGCTGACCGAGCCCGACAATATGCTTGAATCCGGGGTTGAGGTCATGGTCAGGCCGAGGGGTAAGAAATTCCAGTCCATCACGCTCCTCTCAGGGGGCGAGAAGGCCCTCTCGGCGATCGCCCTCATAATCGCCGCCTGCCTGATAAAGCCCGCGCCATTCCTGCTTTTCGACGAGATCGACGCCCCGCTCGACGACAGGAACACATCCTATTTCCTCGAACTGGTTAAAGAAATCGACAAGAATTCGCAGGTAATACTCATAACTCACAACAAAAAGACCATGCAGCAGGTGAACTCCCTGATCGGAATAACCTCGAACAGGTCAGGCACCTCGACCGTCGTCTCGGTCGACCTGAACTAAATCCCGAGAGACAGACGAATCTATGGATTATAGAGAAAGTTGAAACCCCAAACGGGCCGGCCGCCGTATAAATAAGCGAAATTTGTGATGCCGGGGTTTTACATTATACTTTTATCGGTTCCAATGTTTCGGAGGATTATTAGAAAATGATTTCTTACATAATGAAGAAAATTATCGGCTCCCAGAACGACAGGGAGATCAAAAGGCTTGCAGCCCTTGTCGACGGGGTTAACGAATACGAGAGTGAATTCCAATCGATTTCCAATAGCGAGTTTGCGGTAAAAACCGGGGAATACAGGGAAAGGTTAGCTAACGGCTTCAACGGGAGCGGGGATGCGATGGACGACGAGCGCTACTCGAAGCTCGATGAAACGCTCCTGGAAATACTCCCCGAAGCCTTCGCCCTCGTCAGGGAGGCGTCCCGCAGGACCCTGGGGATGCGCCCCTTCGACGTCCAGCTCGTCGGGGGCCTGGTGCTCCACCTGGGCAGGATCGCGGAAATGAAAACGGGGGAGGGAAAGACGCTCGTCGCCGCATTGCCCCTCTATCTCAACGGAATTACCGGCCTCGGGGCGCATCTCGTGACCGTCAACGACTACCTGGCGCGACGCGACGCGGCGTGGATGGGGCCCATATACAAGCTCCTGGGCCTGAATATCGGCGTTATAAACCATGAAGTTTCATATCTGATCGAATGGGAAGACCCCGTGCGGGCGCGGCACGCAATAGACAACAACCAGAGCGTGTGGCCGGCCGAATATTCCGATATGGAGATACCGCCCGAGAAGAACCTCGACGTACTCGCGGCCTTCAAGACAAAGCTCGTCGAGTGCCCCCGGAAGGAGGCTTACAGGGCTCACGCGACATACGGAACGAACAACGAGTTCGGTTTCGATTACCTGAGAGACAACATGAAGTTCTCGCTTAACGATTACGTCCAGAGAGAGCACAATTTCGCCATAGTCGACGAAGTGGACAGCATCCTGATAGACGAAGCCCGGACGCCGCTTATCATTTCCGGGCCTTCGGAAGAATCGACTCAGCTTTATTACGATATAAACAACGTGGTCGTCAAGCTTAAAAACGAGGTCGACTTCACGCTCGACGAAAAGACGCGGCAGGTCACACCTACCGAGGAAGGGTCCAACAAGATCGAGAAGGCCCTCGGGATAAGCAACGTTTACGACCCTGCGAACCTCGAGATACTCCACCACGTCATACAGGGCCTCCGCGCTCATCACCTCTTCCACAGGGACGTCGACTACATGGTCAAGGACGGCAAGGTGATTATCGTCGACGAATTCACCGGAAGGCTCATGCCGGGAAGGAGGTGGAGCGACGGGCTCCATCAGGCGATAGAGGCCAAAGAAGACGTGGAGATAGAGAACGAGAACCAGACGCTCGCCACGATCACGATCCAGAACTATTTCAGAATGTACAGGAAGCTGGCCGGAATGACGGGAACCGCGGATACAGAAGCCTTCGAGTTCAAGAATATTTATAAGCTGGACGTAAACGTCGTACCGACGAATAAACCGATGGTCAGGGCCGACAGGAACGACTCCGTATACAAGTCGGAGAGAGAGAAATTCGGCGCCGTCGCGGAGGAAATAAAGGAGCTCCACGGAAAGGGGCGGCCCATACTGGTGGGCACGACTTCCATTGAAAAATCGGAGAGGCTCTCGGGCATGCTGCAAAAGCTCCGTATACCCCATCAGGTGTTAAACGCGAAGCAGCACGAGAACGAAGCCGAGATAGTTGCCCAGGCGGGAAGGATCGGCGGCGTGACTATAGCGACGAACATGGCGGGAAGGGGAACGGACATCATCCTGGGCGGCAATCACGAGTACCTCGCGAGGGACATACTCAGAAAAAAATTCAGGATCGACCCTCACGAAGCTCTACCCGAGCAGTTCGAGGAAGCGATGCTCGAGGCGAAATCCGTATGCGAGGACGAAAAGAAGAGAGTGCTCGAATTAGGAGGCCTCCACATTATAGGAACAGAAAGGCACGAGTCCAGAAGGATCGACAACCAGCTCAGGGGAAGATCGGGCAGGCAGGGCGACCCGGGCTCCTCCAGGTTCTTCGTGTCGCTCGAAGACGACCTCATGAGGATATTCGCCTCTGAGACCATAACCAAGATAATGGACAGGCTGGGATGGGAGGAAGGGGAGCCGATAGAGCACAAGATGATCTCGCGCTCCATAGAAAACGCCCAGAAGAAGGTCGAGGGAAGGAACTTCGACATAAGGAAGCACCTCCTCGACTACGACGACGTGCTGAACAAGCAGAGGGAAGTCATATATAAGAAGAGAAGGGAGTTCCTCGCCGGCGGGGAGAACCTCAAAGACAACCTCTACGAAATGGCCTATGAAGTCATCGCCGACCTCGTCGCGGAGACTGTGCCGGAAAAGGGGAATGTTGAAGAGGCCGCCCTCGACGACTTGAAAGAAGCGGTCCACGCTTCGTTTAACATACACATCGACCCGGCCGAGCTCGCCCGGAGCGGGACGAAAAGGGACGACGTAACCGAATATATACGGGTAAAAGTGCACGAGTTCTACGACGCGAAAGAAAGCGAGATCACGCCCGAGACCATGAGGCAGATCGAGAGGTATATAATGCTTCAGACCCTCGACTTCCTCTGGAAAGACCACCTCCTCAACATGGACCACCTGCGCGAAGGGATAGGGCTCCGGGGTTACGCTCAGCGGGACCCGCTCCATGAGTACAAGCGCGAAGGGTTCGAGATGTTCTCTTCCCTGATGACCCGTCTCTCCTCGGACGTGTGCGAGAAATTGTTCAGGGTACAGCCCGTGAGCGAAACCGACATGGAGAGACTCGAGAAGAGAAGAAGGGCCGAGCAGCAGCGCATGACGCTCAGCAGGGGGGAGGAAGAAGACAGCAAAAGGCCCGTGAAGAGGCACGATAAAAAGGTGGGGAGAAACGACCCCTGCCCCTGCGGCAGCGGTAAAAAATACAAGAAATGCTGCGGCGAATCCTAGGGGAATCCCGGTTTGGAACCGTCCGAGCTCACAGGCAGGATACGAAGTCTCGAAGTAAATATAAGCGGCGTCATAAAGGGGAAACCCGAGATAGTCAAAACGGCGATTGCGGCACTCCTCTCGAGGTCGCATATGCTGATAGAGGATGTCCCCGGGGTCGGTAAAACCACGCTAGCCCACGCTTTAGCCAGGTCGACCGCCCTCAGCTTCAAGAGGATCCAGTTCACGAGCGACCTGCTCCCGTCCGACATCCTGGGGGTTTCCGTGCTCGATCAAACGACCGGAGACTTCGTATTCAAACCGGGCCCCATATTCGCCAACGTGGTCCTGGCCGACGAGATAAACAGGGCCACGCCGAAGACCCAGAGCGCCCTGCTCGAGGCAATGAACGAGGCGAAGGCGACAATCGATGGGAACGTCCACGGCCTGCCTAAACCTTTTATGGTAATAGCGACTCAGAATCCGTTCGAATACAAAGGCACTTTTCCCCTCCCTGAAAACCAGCTCGACCGCTTCGCGATACGGATCAGCATCGGCTATCCCGACAGGGAGAGCGAAAGAGAGATACTCTCGACATCGAGTCCCGTAAACTCTTGGGACGGCATTAAACCGGTAATATCAAGGGAAGAAGTCGTAATGCTCCAGAGATTTTCGGAGAGGGTCAGGGTCGACGACTCCGTGCTGGATTACATCATCGCGATTATAACGGAAACCAGAAACCCCGGGATGTTCGAGCTCGGAGTGAGCCCTAGGGGGGCGATCGCGCTCAAGAGCGCGGCGCAGGCCATCGCTCTGATCGGCGGGAGGACATACTGCATCCCCGAGGACGTGAAGAAGATGGCTGTCCCCGTCCTCGCGCACAGGGTCGTCGTCAGGAGCGAACGCCGCCTCGGCCGCGGCGGGGAGGAAGAGGCGATCAAAGAGGTGCTGGAAAGAGTAAAGGTGCCGATTTAACAGGTGCCGATACGCATCTCATGGTAGACTATATCAAGGTTCTAATTCGATTGAGCGCAGAACGCGGAGGGCAAAATGAACCCCAGACCTAAAATCCACTTTTATCGGGGCAAGCCGCCCGCATATCTCATCCCGCTCGTCATCTTACTGGGGATCGTGGCGCTCGCGATACTGGTGCTGTTCGGGTTCTTTCTCGGAATCGCGGCAGGTGTCGCGCTTATTATATTCGGCGTAATGAGGCTTTTCTCCCCCGGGAGCAAGAAGAAATTCAGGACTATAGACGAAGACGGCAGGACGACGATAATTCTCGACAGGGAAGACTACGAGGTCATAGACAAGGGCAAGCAAAACTAATTTTGCTAAAGGGCGTCGATTTCCCCGGCGAGCCTGAAATCCTTCTCCGTCAGTCCGCCCCGGCTGTGTGTCGACAGGGTCAAAGTCACGTTCTTGTACTGGATCAGGATGTCGGGATGGTGGTCGGCCTTCTCGGCGAGTATGGCCACCTTGTTCACGAAACCTATCGATTCGACGAAGTCCCTGTTCCTGAAAATTTTGACGATCTCGTTCCCCTTTCTCTCCCAGCCCTTGAGACCCTTGAGACCTTCTACTATCTCCGCTTCGGATAATAGCGCCATTTCGTTTCACCTCGCTCTCTATAAGTTTATGGAGGACGGATGGATAGTCAAAAAATTGTTATTTAAACTTAACACATGCCGAAAGCGGTTATCAGCATCGGATCGAACCTGGGAGACAGGACAGGCAACTGCAGGAAAGCCCTGGAAGAAATCTCGGGCTTCGCCGAAATTCTGAAAGTGTCGTCGGTTTACGAAACGGGGCCCGTGGGGAAAGAAGACCAGCCCGATTTTATAAACTGCGCGGCGGAGATACAAACCGCTCTCCCTCCCGAGGAGCTGCTCGGCAGGATACTGGAAGTGGAAGACGGAATGGGCAGGGTCAGGGACGGAAGATGGGGGCCGAGGACGATAGACATCGATTTAATTTTTTACGACGAGCTTAAGCTCGATACACCGGATTTGAAATTGCCGCACCCTCAGGCCCACCTTAGGAGGTTCGTGCTGGAGCCCGTCTCCGAATTAATGCCCGGGAAAATACACCCGGCATTCGGGATCACCGTCCGGGAGCTGTGCAGAAAGCTCGGGGACGGACAAAGGGTTAAAAAAACGGGCGGCCCTTCCACATTAATTCCACAGTGATCCACAGTTTATAAACATCCCCGGAACAGGAAATAAAGAAATTTCTCAACAGGCGTCAACATCCGTCCGTGAGAAAATAATATAGCGTTACCGATGTCCTGCGTCTGTATTTGAATCAAGCACGCGGCTTTCTGTGGATAGGCCGCGCCGGATATGCAAGCAGGTTGTTCACAAACCCCGACGCTTGTTACGATGAGGCGAAAGCCCTCGCGGATTCGAGCGTATTCCACAGCAGCATCGCTATCGTCATGGGCCCTACCCCGCCAGGAACAGGCGTGATCCAGGAGGCCTTTTTGCTGACCGATTCGAAATCCACGTCCCCCGTGAGCTTACCGTCCTTGTTGCGGTTAATGCCGACGTCTATGACGACCGCCCCTTCCTTGACCATGTCTCCGGTAATGAAATCGGCCCGCCCGATCGCGGCCACGAGGATGTCGGCCCTTCGCGTTACCTCGCCGAGCGGCTTCGTGCGCGAGTGGCAGATGGTCACTGTCGCGTGGCGGTGCAGGAGGAGTATCGAAACGGGCTTCCCGACAATATTGCTCCTCCCGACCACTACGGCCTCCTTCCCCTCTATGCCCAATTTGTAAAAATCGAGCATCTTGATGATCCCGTTCGGGGTGCACGATATGAACCTCGGCTTGCCCTCTACGAGCAGGCCCACGTTATAGGGATGAAACCCGTCCACGTCTTTTAACGGGGATACCGCCCTCAGAATTTTCGTTTCGCTTATATGTGAGGGCAGCGGGAGCTGCACCAATATGCCGTGGATGTTCTCATCCGCGTTCAGCCTGCCTACGAGCGAGAGCAGGTCCTCCTCGGTCGTCTCCCCCGGGAGCCTGTGTTCTTCGGAGTACATGCCTACTTCGGTGCAGGCCTTTCTTTTATTCCTGACGTATATTTCAGAGGCCGGGTCGTCCCCGACGAGCACAGCCGCGAGACCGGCCGTTACCCCCGTTTCCCCTTTCAGCCTCTCCACCCCCTCCGCGACCTCGTCCCTGATATGCTTCGAGACCAGCTTCCCGTCTATTATTTCGGCCATGCGAGGCTCTCCTCCGTCATTCGAATTTCCAGAAATGGTTTAACGGCCCGTGTCCCTTCCCCAGATCGAAAGAATTCATGATCGCGTAAGTCACGTAGTCTTTCGCCTCCTTTACCGCGTCGAGCGGGGAGAGCCCCGCGGCAAGCGAGGCGCAAACGGCCGCTGAATATGTACAGCCCGTCCCGTGGGTATTTTTCGTATCGATTCTGGGAGCCTTGAGCTCGTAGTGGACGTGACCGTCGTAGAACACGTCTATCGCGTCCGGGTGATTTCCGAGATGCCCTCCCTTGACCAGCACGTATTCGGGACCCATCGATTTTATGGCTTCCGCCGCCTGCTTCATTCCGGAGAGCGAGGAAACCTTCGACGCCGTGATTTCTTCCGCTTCCGGTATATTCGGGGTAACGATCAGGGCCAGTTTAAAGAGCTCGCTCACCATCGCCTCCCGGGCCCCGGCAGCCATAAGCGCCTCTCCGCCCTTCGATATCATGACCGGATCGACTACCAGATTCTTAATGCCGTATTCCCTGATTTTTTTCGACACGGCCGATACGATTTCCCCGTTCGACAGCATCCCGGTTTTAACGGCGTCGGTCCCGATGTCGCCCAGGACGGCGTCCATCTGGAGCTCGACGAACTCCCGTGGCATGTCGGAAACGCCCAGAACCGACAGGGTATTCTGGGCGGTCACGGACGTTACCACCGACATGCCGAAAACCCTGAAGGCGGTAAACGTCTTGAGATCGGCCTGAATCCCCGCCCCGCCCCCCGAATCGGAACCCGCAATTGTAAGCGCTCTCGGAACCTTTCGACCCACGCCGTTTTATTCTACAAAGGTTTTATAACCTTTACAAACAGGCCTGTATACCCGCCCTAGACTAACTAAAATTTAAATGTAATATATTCTCAGCGAAAATAACGAAAGGAGATGTCGGAGTCATGGCAGAGATTACAGATAAGGACGAAGTTCTGTTCCCGGAGCTTTTCAACGTTGATAAGGACGGCAAGGTGAGGCTCGTGGCGGGATACTCGAAAGAGTCGAACAACTGGACATTCCCCAAGTATCTGGCCGACCCCGTGAGCTTCTCGGACGAAGTCGAAGAAAGGCTCCTGAGCCCGACGGGCGAGCTGCATTCCTTCACGGTTGTCAGGAGGAGCATGCCCGAGTTCCCCGTTCCCTACGCGCTCGCCCTGGTAGATTTTCCCGAGGGAGTGCGCGTCATGGCGCAGGTCGAAACGAACGACCCGGAAGGACTGAAAATCGGTCAAAGGATGGGTGTTACGGTAGGGACAGTGAAGAAATCGAAAGACGGGAAAGACGTAAAGTCTTATAAATTCATGCCCATTAACAATTAACCGGGCCTCATCCGTCC
>CADEFK010000003.1:38372-50370 GCA_902826595.1 uncultured bacterium
CGCTTTTCCCCCACCGGCAGAGGCCTGCAGGGGGGTTTTACCCGGGGCGCCCGGGAGCCGGTTTCGGAGAAGCCCGGCATAGGGCCGATTAAAAGTATTTATTTACATTTACCCCTCTATCATTTATTCTGAAACTAGCTTCAAAGAGCATAACACTCTAATATGAAGAAACGTATCCTGACACTCCTATGTATATCAGGAATAATCTTCATACTTCCTATAACCGTTTATTCGGCTAATCCGTCAGACTCATACGGCGAAGGCGACCCTGTTTCGGAATCCCTCGCGGAGAAGAACAAAATTCTCTCGGTCGAGGTAACAAACACGAGCCTCCGTCTGATTCTTCTCGGCACGCTCACGAGCGGCGGGGTTTCGAAGGCGATGATAAAGAATCCAGTGACCGGGGAACTCGGCTCCTATGTACGGGGAGACGTGCTGGACCTGGTGAATTCGGAGACCGTGAAGGTAATCGAGATATCCAACTGCGCGGTGCTCATCGAGAGGTCGGGGAAGTTCGAGACTATGGAGTGCCGGAACAAAATGCCCACCGTCGTTTTTAACACGCCGTCGGCCCTTTCGAGATACAGAATAATAATTCCTGAAAACGGCACCACGAAGTTCGTTTTCTCGGATGAATTCACCACTGACTATGACAAGGACATACTTAATGTGAGCGAGAGGCACGGGGTCGACCCGTATCTCGTGAAGGCAGTAATAAAGGCGGAATCGAACTTCGACCCGAACGCGGTATCGCCCAAGAACGCTCAGGGGATCATGCAGCTCATACCTGGAACCGCTGACGATTACGGGGTGAGCGACCCTTTCGACGCCAAGGATAATATGGAGGGCGGGGTCCAGTATCTGAAAGACCTGCTCGAATATTTCGACGGAGACATGAGCCTCTCCCTAGCAGCGTATAACGCGGGCAAGGGGGCGGTCATCAAGCACGGCTTTACTATCCCGCCTTACCCGGAAACTACCGATTATATCGCGAAAGTCCTCGGATACTATAAATTGCTCAAAGCTAAAAACTACGCTTTGAAGAAGTAATTTACCGCGGACGGGGTTTGACAAAGCCCCGTTCTTTATCTAGACTTTTAAATTCACTTAATAAATTCAGAGGGCCCATAGCTCAGTTGGTTAGAGCGGCGGACTCATAATCCGTTGGTCCCTGGTTCGAGTCCGGGTGGGCCCACACATAGCAGAGGTGATAGTTTTAAATATGGGAAAAGAAGTCTCCATAAACAGTAGTCCCCATACATTCGTTACACCTCCTGTTTCTTCATATCCGGCCGCAATTATCAAATCCCCGCCTTCCGAAAACGATCCGACGACAAAAGGAGAAAAAAATGAGAGACCAGATATTGGTTCTCGATACGCTCCAGAGAATTGACATGGAGCTTAGTCAGCTGGAGAAAGACCTCAGGGAGTACCCCGAAAAAATCTCGGCCTACGAAAGTGAGATAGAGCTCTCGAGAAAGAAGCTGGAAGCCTCCAGGGTCATGAAGCAGGAGATACTCTTAAGCAAGTCCGGCATAGAGCTCGAAATCGCACAAAACGAGGATCTGATAAAAAAGGCTGATCAGAAGCTTTTCGAAATAAAAACCCACAAGGAATATGAAGCCCTGCAGAAGCAGATAGCGGATACGAAGCGAAAGAATTCCGAACTCGAAGACAAGCTGCTCGAACAGATGGTAAAGCTCGAGGGCGTGGAGTCGCAAATAGCGAAGGAAGAAGAGGAACTCGCGAGCAAAGAGAACGAATACACCGGCAAGATCGCCGGGTACAAGGAAAAGATACAGGAGCTGAAAATACTGTATCCCCCCAAGAAAGATGAGAAAGTGAATATCGCCTCCGGCCTCACCCCCGACATCCTTTCCTTATACGAGCGCGTTAAAAAGAGGAACGGGTTCGTGCTGGCCCTCGTGAAGAACGAGGTATGCATGGGATGCTATATGCACATTCCTGCGCAGCTCTTCAACGAAGTGCTCACGCTCTCGAGACTGATACAATGCCCCAGCTGTCAAAAATTTCTTTACTGCGAAGAAGAACTCAAGAGTGAAGCTAAAACAGGATAGCCTGCCTTTTAAGAAATCCGGGAATGACCGCGTCGATATATTTATCGACGGCGCCGCCAGGGGAAACCCCGGGGAATCGGGGATAGGGGTCCTGATCAGGGAGGAGAGCGGCAGGGAGCGCGAGGTCAAGAAATATCTCGGAACACGCACCAACAACCAGGCCGAGTACACGGCCCTCATTGCCGCCCTCGAATCCGCCCACGGATATAAAAACCAGGAAATACGGATATTTACGGATTCTCTCCTGCTTGCGAACCAGATGAACGGTATCTGGAAAGTCAAACACCCGGAGATTAAAGAGCTGTACACGAAGGCAAAGGGATTAATCGAAGGGTTCAGCAGGGTTACGATCCGCCATATCCCCAGGGAAGAGAACGGAGAGGCCGACAGGCTTGCGAATCTCGCCATTGATGAATATCTTTAAGATCAGAAGCAAGTGAGCCGGACAGTCGCTGGCCCCGGCAGAAATGCCGAGACTGGAGGAAAGTCCGAACTCCGGAGGGCAGAGCGCTGGGTAACGCCCAGGTGCCGTGAGGCAACGGAAAGTGCCACAGAAAACATACCGCCCAAGCTTTCCGGTCACGGGAAGCCGGTAAGGGTGAAAAGGCAGTGTAAGAGACTACCGCGCCTGCTGGCGACAGCGGGCGGCATGGTAAACCCCGCTCGGAGTAAGACAAAATAGGGAAGCGTTTTTCCTCGTGAAATAAAGGGCGGCCCGTCCGATGCTTCCGGGTATGTTGCAAGAGGCATTCAGCAATGAATGTCCCAGATGAATGATTGTCCAAGACAGAATTCGGCTTACAGGCTCGCTTGCTTCTAACTTAATTTTACCAGCACGAATTCCTTCTTCCCTATCCTCAGCCGGAGCGTGCCTGTATCCGGTATGGGCGAGTTTATATCCGTGACCCTCTCCCCGTCGATGAGTACGCCGCCCTGGGCTATAAGCCTCTTCGCCTCGTTCCTGCTCTTGAGTTTCTCGGAGGATTCCACGACCAGGTCGAGGAGTGTCCCGGCGTCGTCACGCTTTATCACGACCTCCCGGGCGTTTTCGGGGAATTCCCGCTGAGAGAACTTTGTCGCGAAATCCTCGGCCGCCCTGCCGGCGTCGGCGGCTCCCCGGAGCCACGAAGTGATCTCGAATGCGAGCGCCCTCTTGGCATCCATCGGGTGCCCCTGTTTCAACCCGTCTATTTCCCCTTCGGTCCTCGGGGTGAGGAGCAGGTAATACCTCCACATCAAATCGTCGGGTATCGACATAAGCTTACCGTACATATCCACGGCGGTGTCCTCGACCGCAATGTAGTTGTCGAGGGACTTGGACATCTTCTTCACCCCGTCGAGCCCTTCGAGAATAGGCAGCAGCACCGCCACCTGGGGCTCCTGCCCGTAATGCTTCTGCACCCCGCGGCCCATCAGAATGTTGAATTTCTGGTCGGTGCCGCCGAACTCGACGTCCGCCTTCATATTGACCGAATCATAGGCCTGGATGAGTGGATACATGAATTCGTTAATCGAGATCGAAACGCCCGCCTTGTAACGCTTGCTGAAATCGTCCCTCTCCAGCATGCGGGCTACCGTTTCGAGGGCGGAAAGCCTGATCATATCCTCTCCGCTCATCTTTCCGAGCCAGGACGAATTAAACATCACCTCGGTCTTCTCGCTGTCGAGTATCCTGAAGACCTGCCTTTGGTACGTGAGGGAGTTCTCCTCCACCTGCGCTTTCGTGAGGGGGGGCCTGGTCTCCGACCTGCCCGACGGATCGCCGATCATCGCCGTGTAGTCCCCTATGAGGAACATGACGGTATGTCCGAGGTCCTGGAATTCGCGGAGTTTTTTCAATAAAACGCAGTGTCCCAGGTGAAGATCGGGGGCGGTGGGGTCAAAACCGGCCTTGATCTTGAGCGGCATGCCCTTTTCCGCGGATTTTTTCAGCTTCGACAGGAGCTCCTGCTCGGATATTATCTCCTCCGCACCGCGTTTAATAATCCGAAGCTGCTCATCGGGATCCAGAAATCTCACCTTGTAATCTCCCCTCCGTACGGACGCTCGCGGTCAGCCAAGCCGCTCAAAAATATAGAATATCACGGTAGTTAGTCAATGGCAGGGCCAGCACCCAATGAATTAAGCTCCATTTCCCGACTGTTTATAACTGAAACTTTAGATAGAATAATTGCGCATGATAACGGAAATTCAGGGCAGGAAGCTGAGACCCCTCATATCGGCCCCGGAGATAGAGCAAAGGGTAAAGGAGCTGGGGAGACAGATCACGGAGGATTACAGGGGCAAGAACCCAGTGTTCATAGGCATACTCAAGGGAGGGTTCATATTTTTGGCCGACCTGGTGAGGCAGGTCGATTTTAACGCGGAGATCGATTTCGTCAGGGCGTCGAGTTATAAAGAGGGCATGGAGCCCGGGGAGATAGAGCTTGTAACGGACGCGGTCACCCCGCTTAAAGGCAGGCACGTCCTGCTCGTGGAGGACATGCTCGATACGGGCATTACGCTCGGTTTTCTAAAATCGTCGATTCTTGCCAAGGACCCGGCGTCCCTCGGGATATGCGCGCTCATTGACAAAAAAGAGAGGAGACAGGTCGATATAGAAGCTGATTACGTCGGGTTCGATGTCGGGGAGGGGTTCATCGTAGGGTACGGTACCGACTGCGGCGAGATAGGCAGAAACCTGCCGGGCGTGTACGTGCTCGAATAGTCCTTACCGCGGGCCGGCGGCGGACACTGCGGATATATAATATACTTACTTCAAAACGGTTAGAATTAAAGTTAAAAAAAGCAAACGGAGACGAACATGAGCCTCAGGGAAAAGATTCCCCAGGATTTGAAGGACGCCCTCAGGAGCAAAAAGACACTAGAGCTTACGGTGCTGAGGATGCTGCAGTCCTCGGTCAGGAACAGGGAGATCGAGAAGCAGAAGAAGGAGCTCACGGACGAGGAGGTAATCGAAGTCGTCTCGGGAGAAATAAAAAAGAGAAAAGAGGCCGCCCTTGAATTCGAGAAAGTCGGCAGACAGGAGGCCGCCCAGCAGGAGAAAGCAGAGGCGGAAATCCTGATGAAGTACATGCCCGTACAGATGAGCGAGGACGAGATCAGGGCGGAAGTACAGAAGGCCGTCAAAGACTCGGGCGCGGCCGGGATAAAAGACCTGGGCAAGGTCATGAAGATTATAATCCCGGCAGTAAAAGGGAAGGCGGACGGGGCGGCCGTGAATAAGATCGTCAGGGAAGAATTAGAGAAGCTCGATCAGGGATAATAATAAATTATATAACGTGGTACAGGGACGGACGATATTTACCAAACTCTGAACGATCCGGGATAAATCCTGCTCACAAACGGTAATCATCTAGGAGGAGAGCAGCAAATGTCAGATCACGCTAGAACAATCAAATCGGGCGCGGAAGGCGTTGTATGGGACCTGTCCGACCTCTACTCAGGCCTCGACGACGCCCGGATCGAAAGAGACATAAAAAGTCTGATAAGGAAATCGGCGGCTTTCGAGAAAAAGTACAGGGGAAGGATAGACTCGAAGTCGGTCAACGCCCCCACCCTCCTGAAAGCCGTCCGGGAGCTCGAATCCATAAGCGAGCAGACAGGGAAACTCCTTTCATTTGCGTATCTGATTTTCGCCGCCGATACAGGGAAGCCCGAGCACGGGGCGTTTTTACAAAAAATTCAGGAGAAAGCGACCGAGGCGAGAAAACATCTGATGTTCTTCGAGCTCGAGTGGGCGGCGCTTAACGACTCAAAGGCCAAGAAGCTGATCAACGACAAAAGACTTTCCCGATACCGCCACTTTCTGGAGCAGGAAAGGAGGTACAAACCTCACAGACTGAGCGAGCCCGAGGAAAAGATCCTGGACGAAAAAGCCAATACGGGATCGAGGGCGTTCAAGCGCCTTTTCGACGAAGTGCTCAATAACATACGCTTTAAAGTCAGGCTCGGCGGCAGGGTCAGGACGCTCAGCGAGACCGAGACGCTCGCGCTCCTCTACGACCCCGACCGCACCAAGCGAAAGTCCGCCGCCGAAGGGCTTACCGGAGGGCTCGTCGAGAACTCCCGGGTGCTCACGTTCATATTCAACACTCTCGTACAGGAGCACGCGGTCAACGACCGCCTGCGCTCGTTCGCGCATCCGATGGAATCCCGGCACCTGGACAACGAAATCGACAAGGACACGGTCGGGGCGCTGATTTCCTCGTGCGAAAGGAATTACGGGCTCGTTGAGACATATTACAAACTGAAGAAGAAGCTCCTCGGCCTGAAGAAGTTCTACGACTACGACCGCTACTCTCCGATATTCTCCGAATCGAAAATCATTAAGTACGGGGACGGGAAAGAGGTAATCCTTTCGTCGTTTGAAAAGTTCTCCCCGAGGATGTCGGGCATAGCCGCGGAATTTTTCGACAAGAACTGGATCGACGCCGGCCCGCGGGACGGAAAGAGGGGGGGAGCGTTCAGCCACGGGACCGTCCCGAGCGCCCATCCGTACGTGTTTATGAACTACACGGGAAGGCTCAGGGACGTCATGACGCTCGCGCACGAGCTCGGACACGGGGTGCACCAATACCTATCGAGGAAACAGGGGTACTTCCAGTCGAACACCCCGCTCACGACGGCCGAGACCGCGAGCGTGTTCGCCGAGATGCTCGTGTTTCACAAACTAACGGAGACGGAGAAGGACCCCGGGACCAGGCTGTCGCTCATCTGCAGCAAGCTCGAGGATATTTTCGCAACCGTCTTCCGCCAGGTCGTGCTGACGAGGTTCGAGGAAAGCCTCCACCTCGGCAGGAGGAGCCGGGGGGAGCTGCCCCGGGAGGAGATAAACAAGCTGTGGATCGAGGCGAACAAGCCCATGTTCGGAGACTCGGTAGAGCTCACGGATAATTACAGCAACTGGTGGATGTACATACCGCACTTCATCCACTCCCCGTTTTACTGCTACGCGTATTCGTTCGGAGAGCTGCTCGTGCTCGCGCTCTACCATAAATATTTAAACGAAGGAAATAAGTTCGTCCCAAGGTACATTGAGCTCTTGTCTTCAGGCGGAAGCGAGGCGCCCGACAAGCTGCTTAAACGCGTCGGCGTCGATATTAAGGACCCCGGCTTCTGGCAGGGGGGATTGGATTTGCTGAAGGTTATGGTCGAGGATGCGGTCAGACTTTCGGAGAAACTGAATAAGCGCTGAATGGGAATTTAATTTTTATATCCGGTCCGGCAACGATCAATTCTTCTCGGCGAGCACGCCGTAGAGGACATCGCTCAGCTTTCCCATCTCGTAGGGCTTCGGCAGTACGCCTTTAAAGCCGTATTTCTTATACTTCTCTAGTATCGGATCGCTCGAATAACCGCTCGAGACTATCGCCTTCACGCCCGGATCGTAAAGAAGGAGCTTCTCGATCGCCTCTTTCCCGCCCATCCCGCCGGGAACAGTGAGGTCCATTATCACCATGTCGAAGGGCTCTCCTTCCATCTTGGCCGTTTTGTATTGCTTTAATGCCTCGCTGCCGTCCTTGGCGAATTCGACCTCGTACCCTATATGACTCAGCATTTCGCCCGCGGCTTCCCTGACTTCGACCTTATCGTCCATTATCAGGATCCTGCCCCTGCCCTGCTTTATGGAATGATCGCTCTTTACCTCCGCGCTCACTGGATTTCCCCTGGCCGGCAGATATACGACGAACTTCGTCCCCACATGGAGCTCGGACTCGACCGTTATGTAACCTCCGTGTTTTTTTATGATCGAATACGAAGTCGAGAGGCCGAGGCCGCTACCCGTCTGCTTGGTGGTGAAGTAGGGGTCGAATATTCTGGATAAATATTCCCTGGGAATCCCTATGCCTTCGTCCGTAATAGTCGTCTTTACGTATTTTCCGTCCTCGAGCGGGATACCTTTTTCTTTCTTCGCGTCCGCATTTTCGATCTTGATCGTAATTTTCCCATCGTTCGTCATCGCCTGAGCGGCGTTAATCAGTATATTGCTTATCACCTGGCTAATCTGCCCCTCGTCTATCTCCACGCTCCAGAGACTGTCCTCCACAACGAACTTGAAATCTATATTCGAGCCGCTCATGGTAAAATTCGCGGTTTCCCTGATGACCTTCTCCAGTGACACCACCGTCCTGTTATCAAGCGCCCCGCCTTTGGAGAAAGTCAGGAGCTGTGTGGACAAATCCTTGGCCTTGTGGCACGCCTTGAGGGCCTGGAACAGCCTCAGCTTGACTTTCTCATCGGAGATATCGGGAAGCGAGCTGAGAGAGATATTCCCCATAATGGAGGTCAGGAGGTTATTGAAATCGTGCGCCACTCCGCCGGCGAGCACCCCGATCGACTCAAGCTTCTGCACTTTGAGCAGCTCTTCTTCAAGTTTTTTCAGTTCGGTAATGTCTCTGAACACCAGAACGACGCCGATTATAATGCCGTCCCTGTCGCGTATCGGGGAGCTGCTCGCCGATACATACCGACACCCCTCTCTTCCTCTGGTTATGAGAACCGTACCGCTCTCGAGACCAACAACGCCATTTGCGTTTATAGCCTTGGCCACCGGGCTCGCTTCCCTCTCCCCGGATTCCACGTTAACGATGAAGAATACGTCCTCGATGAATCTCCCCATGGCCTCCCCTTGGGACCAGCCGGTCAAGCGCTCGGCAATCCGGTTTATGAGCACGACACTGCCTTCCGTATCGGTCGCGATCACGCCGTCCCCGATGGAGCTCAGCGTTACGGACAGGCGCTCTTTCTCCTCGAACAGGGCCTTCTCTATGGATTTTCTGTTATTAATGTCCCTTTGCCTCTCCAGCGCGTATCTTATCGAGCGTTTGAGCTGAGTCACGTCCACTTCGCCCTTTATGAGATAGTCCTGCGCTCCGAGCTGGACGGCTTTAACGGCGATGTTCTCGTCGCTCATGCCGGTAAGGACGATTATCGGGATAACGGGATGGCGCTCATGCAGCTCGGCAAAAGACCCGAGCCCTTCGCTGTCCGGCAGGTGAAGGTCCAGCAGAACCAGGTCCATCTCTTTTTCCGCCAGGACCTCGATACTCCGGGCGAGAGTACCTGCAAACTCGATCTCGAATGTAGTATCGCCGGGCCCGCTCAGCATTTTTGCAACGAGCCTGCTATAACTGTCGTTGTCTTCGACCAGCAGGGTTCTTATCGAGTGGGTTGTCATATTATTATCCGAATTTCAACCGGCATCATGAGAGATTTCTTGAATGCCGATTCGCATTTTCTTATCTATCTATTCTTCATCCATATACGAATGCAAAAACCGTACCATTATCGGAACCCTCGGCAATCAGCCGCAACTAAAAAGAATTTCCCTGACTGTGCAAAAATTGTCTGCTGGCGGATTGACAAATTACGTAAAATTCACCGGCAGTAATAACAAAGCTTTGTCAATCTTGATAATGCCCGTGGAAATCGGCTACTCGTTTATCGAAGTGTTGAGGTTGAAAACGTTGTCGTTCGCCTGGTCATCTTTTTTGTTCTTGTTCGCGTACATTAGCTCGTCGGCTTTCACGAGAAGCCTGTCGATTGAGGACGGAAGCCGCGGATCGAACTTCGCGATACCGTAGCTTAGAGACAGGCGATAGGGCTTTGCAGTCATGGAATTAAAATTATGCAGGTTCTCGTCTATGCGCCGTTTGATGGCCTCTTCCCCGTTCCCGTCAGAATCAGTCGTCACGACGACGAATTCGTCTCCGCTTATCCTGGCGGTCACGTCCGAGTGCCTGAACGTCCGCTTTATCAGCTGCGCCGCGTCTATAAGGGCCTGATCCCCTACGTTGTGCCCGAAAGCGTCGTTTACCTGCTTCAGGCCGTCCAGGTCGATCAGGACGAGCAGTACCCGCTCTTTTCTCCTTTCCGCGGCCTTGACATGGTGGTCGGCGAAAGCCAGAAACCCGCGCCTGTTGTAAAGCCCCGTGAGGTCATCGGTTATGGAAAGACTGCGCAATCGTTCTTCCATCTTTTTCCGCTCCGTAATATCCCGGGAGTTTACGATGACGCCCATATTGCTGAGCTCGGGAGGACACAGCTTTCCGATCGATTCGAGAGTGACCCAGTAGCCGTCCTTGTGCCTTACGCGGAACTCCGCAGAATAGAGACGGTCGTGGTTCTGAAGCGTTTCCGTAAAGATATCGACAATACTCGGGAGGTCTTCGGGGTGAATAAACTCGAAAACCCTTCTGCCCACTAACTCGTCGTTCTCATAGCCTAGTATGCGTTTATGCGAGGGACTCACGAATTTCATCGTGCCGTCCACATCCAGCATTTCAATCAAGTCCAGGGCATTCTCAATGAGGAGCTTGAACCTCTCTTCCGACCGTTTTACGGCGTCATCGGCTCTTTTGCGCTCTATCGCGTACCGGATCGATCGCACGAGGAGCCGCGCATCGACCTGCCCCTTCACGAGATAGTCCTGAGCGCCCAGCTGGACGGCCCTGAGGGCGAGCGATTCATCGTCCGCACCCGTGAGGACTATTACAGGGATATCCGCTCCGCCGCCGATTCCGAGCATGGTTTCAATACTATCGCTGTCGGGAAGATCGAGGTCGAGAAGGATCAGGTCTATGCCTCCCCCGGAAGCCCTTTCATAACCCGCGGAGAATGAAACGTGATGCTCCACTTCCATCGAGCTCGAGGCCTTCTTGGAAAGAATCCTCTTTATCAGCTGCGCATAATCCAGATTATCCTCTATAAGCAAAATCTTAATATTCTGCCCTATCATAATGAGTGTTATCCCGCTGTCGTATTCAGTGATTAAATTTCAATTCATACTCAAACGCCCGGCCAGCCGGATATCGGGGGCAGTGCTTCTTATACGATATAACAGGGAATATAATTCCGGCCGATCGTTGAGCCTGTTCGAAATGTACTCTCCCCCTCATTCTAAAAGTCATGCGAATTAGTGAATCAAAAAGCATGCCAATACAGGCATTTTGTGTAATCGCCATAAGATCGTATAACAATTGGATAATTTATAACGATGAATCAGCTTGACGGTTGGGTTTCACACGGTACGGACAATATTTGTCCAGCCATCCGACATTTCTCAGTCGAATATAATTTCTTACGGTGTATAGACAGTAAGCCTTGGTTACAACCCTCGGATCGGTCCCATGGAATCCGCGGTTTAAGGAAAAGCAGAGTACGCCCTATGATATATAATGTATTCACAGGAGAAACGTGATGAAGATTCTCGTCATCGGAGCTGCAAGGGGGATCGGAGCCGCCCTCGCTGCACAGGCGGTTCAGGAAGGGCACAGCATCACAGCACTGGTGCGCAGCCCGGAGAAAATGAGCCCGGGCGCTCAAGACATGAGGATGATCGAGGGCGATATACGGGACAAGGATTCGGTCTCGATAGCCGTTGCCGGTCAGGACGCCGTATGCATCACGATCGGTATCGGTCCCGCTTTCAAACCTGTCACGGTTTTTTCCGAAGGAACGTCGGTAGTCGTGGACGCGATGAAAAGAGAATCGGTCAGGAAATTGGTATGCGTCACGGGGATAGGGGCCGGGGACAGCAGGGGCCACGGGGGCTTTCTTTACGACAGGATCGTTTTCCCGATATTCCTCGAGAGAATATACGACGACAAGGATATTCAGGAGCGGATCGTACGGAATTCGTCTCTCGAATGGCTGATCGTCAGACCCGGTTTTTTAACGAACGGCCCCGTAACCGGAAGATACAGGGTCATTACCGACCTCACCGGAGTAAGATGCGGGAACATATCGCGAGGGGACCTCGCCCACTTTATTCTCAAGGAGATGAAAAGCATGAGTTACGCAGGCCAGGCCCCGCTCCTGACTTATTGACATCGGCCGTGAAAACGCAATCGCTTCGTTACGCTTATATTCATCGAGTATGGAATTTGGTGGCGTCCTTGTATTATAATAGTCCCGAT
>CADEFK010000004.1:0-28567 GCA_902826595.1 uncultured bacterium
CCGTGCGGGAGCTCAGGATTTGGATGACCGTCCTCTTCGGATTCGGCACCATACACTGGTTCACGGCCACTGTGGGTTCCGTCTGGTATTTCGCCCAGATAACATCCGTTACTTTGATGCTGCTGGCCGTCTACTGCACTTTAACCGTCCGGAACCCCCTTTTGACGGGACTCCTCATCGGGGCTTCATACTGGTCGAGACTGCCGCCGATCTTAACTTTACCCTTTTTTATAATAATGCTTTCATATTATGATTTTCCTGACCGGGAGAGCGGACTGCACGTATGGAGGTTCAGGTTAAAACCGGTCCTGCTGATTTGCGCCGGCGCCGGACTATTCGTCCTCCTCAACTTTCTCTACAACTACGTCCGGTTCGGTACCGTGCTCGACACCGCATACGTCATACATTCAATCTCGCCCGCGAAGGAGAAAATTTCGCCATGGTTTAACAAGGGGCTATTCGATCTCTCGTACATACGCCACCACCTGTACATTCTATTCCTTCAGCCCCCGGTCTTCATCGACAAATGGCCCTATATCGTTCCTTCTAAGGTCGGCCTGTCGATCCTTATAACAACCCCCGCCTTCATTTTCGCTCTCTTCGCCGGAATAAGAAGCAGGCTCTCCCTCGCCTGCTGGGCTGCTATCATACCGACCGCATTCCTTATATTCACAAAGAGCGGCACGGGGTGGACGCAGTTCGGCTACAGGTATGCGCTGGATTTTTATCCGTTCCTCCTCATTCTTACCTTAATGGGCATCGGTGCGGGGCTTAAGTGGTATCACAAGGCGCTGATTATAGTGAGCGTGCTCGTTAACCTCTGGGGCGTATTGTTTCTGAATATCTTCGAGTGGTACAATCTTTATTGACCTCGTATCCTGCTTTATGTATTTTACAATTTAAATTCATCCGGCTTGCCCTAAATGGATAAAACCCGTAAGCTCTATAACTACCTGATACCATTAGTTGTTTATGTGCTGTTAATATCCCTTATCTTCCTTATGATGCATGCGATATCCCGGTCTCTGGCTGCGACCGTATCGGCTTTCCTGATGCTTTCTATTCCGTTTATCCTCAAATCCGATGTGAGGGACCTGGGATGGGACCCGAAGGGAATGCTCACCGGCGTAGCGGTTTCGGTACTCATACTAGTTATATACATCGCCGTTCTTGCCGGATACGGTCTGTATGCGGGAAAGGCGCTCACGTTCAACAAACTCTCCTATTCCTTCATCCTCATTCAGCTTCTGCTCGTGGCATTCCCGGAAGAGGTTTTTTTCAGGGGATATCTTCAGCAAAAATTCGGAAATACAGTAAAAGGCGTAATAGCCGTGAGCCTTCTCTTCGCGCTCGCGCATTTCGTGACACTGTGTCTCGGGAGCGGTCACGGGATGTCGGTCTGTTCTCAAGCGGTTCTTACCTTTTTCCCGTCCCTGGTCATGGGCTATCTCTACATGTCGACAGGAACGCTCTGGGCGGGCATCATTTTTCACTTCCTGGCCAATATCGTCCATATCTCGGCAGGATATTCATAGTAAAGCCGGACAGCGGGATACATTTTCAGTGTCGAGGACACACGGCGGGTTTTCCGCGCCTTCGTATTCCCTGTCAGGCCTGCGTCTGTTAAAATACTGTAATTATTTTATTTCTTAGGATGTTATAATTACTGGAAGGGCCGACGAATGAATACTGTAAGACTGGGTCTTGCTCAGATAAACGTCAGCGTAGGGGATGTCGAAGGGAATCTCCGCAAGATTCTCGGATACATCAAGGTCGCTAAGGCGCGGGGGGTGGATATTCTATGCTTCCCGGAGCTCGCGGTTACGGGATACCCGCCCGAGGACCTTCTTTTAAAGCCCCGTTTTATCAACGATAACCTTGATGCGCTCGACGGAGTGAAGAAGGCGGCCGACGGTATTACGGTCGTGCTGGGATTTGCCGACCGCGGGGAGGACATCTACAACGCGGCTGCGATACTCCATAATAAAAAGCTCGCGGATATATACCGTAAGCACTATCTCCCGAACTACGGCGTATTCGATGAGAACAGGTACTTCCAGTCGGGGCTCAGGGCGCCGGTTTATCAACTCGGAGACGTGGTATTCGGCGTAAACATCTGTGAGGACATATGGTATCCCGGGGACCCAACGAGGAGGCAGTCGATTCTGGGAGGGGCGCAGATTATTATCAATATTTCCTCGTCCCCGTATTATTCGTCGAAGGTCAGGGCCCGCGAGCAGATGCTGGTTACGAGGGCCAGGGACTACTCGGTCGTCGTCGCCTACTGCAACCTCGTGGGAGGACAGGACGAGCTCGTATTCGACGGGCACAGCGTGATAATCGGGGAGAGGGGAGAAATACTGGCGAGAGCCGGGGGATTCGAGGAGAGCCTCCTCGTCTCCGACATCAACATAGACCGGGTCTTCAGATCGCGCATGCACGACCCCCGCAGGAGAAAAGAGCAGCTGACTATGAAGGCTCACTCCGATAAGGCCGAGGTAATCGTCTTGGACGCAAAGGACAAGGCGGCCCGTAGGCCCGCCGTTAAGCCGTGCGTGGAAGAGTTCTTGCCGGTCGACGATGAGATTCTCAGGGCGCTCGTGCTCGGGACCAGGGACTATGTGACTAAAAACGGGTTCAAAAAGGCTGTAATCGGCCTGAGCGGTGGTATAGATTCCGCTCTCGTGACCGCAATCGCCGTCGAGGCTCTCGGGAAGGAGAACGTCGTAGCCGTTACGATGCCCTCCAGGTACAGCTCGAAGGGCAGCGTGAGCGACTCGGAAAGATTATCGAAGAATCTGGGGATCGAGCTCCTCAACATTCCGATTGAAAAGGCTTTCAGGGCTTACGGCGAAATGTTCTCCGGGGTCTTCGCCGGGCTCGGGGAGAACACGGCCGAAGAGAACCTGCAGGCTCGTATAAGAGGGAACATACTCATGGCCCTCTCGAACAAGTTCGGGTGGCTCGTCCTCGCCACAGGCAACAAGAGCGAGATGAGCGTCGGCTACTGTACCATCTACGGAGACATGGCGGGGGGATTCGCCGTTATCAAGGACGTGCCCAAGACCATGGTTTACAGGGTTGCGGGCTGCTACAATTCCTGGAAGAAGAGAGAGGTCATACCTGCGGCGATTTTGACCAAACCCCCTTCGGCGGAGCTGAGGCCGGGTCAGCTGGACACCGACACGCTTCCGCCCTACGATATCCTGGACCCTATCCTCAAGGCCTACGTCGAGGATGACCTCGGCATTGAAGATATCGTGTCACTCGGCTATAGCGAATCCGTGGTCAAGAAGGTGGCCCGGCTCGTGGACACGAACGAGTATAAGCGGAGGCAGGCCCCCCCGGGCATCAAAATTACGGCGAGGGCTTTCGGCAAAGACCGCCGGTTTCCGATAACGAATCTTTACAGAGAGTGAGATGCGACATAGTTTCAGGCAGCGGGACATCGCCTGGAATACATTATTCTCAAGACTCTCCCCCGAATGGCATATTGTTGACTTGTCATAATTTTCATCTAACCTTAAAATAGGGTTATTTGGCTGAAATCGCATCCGTTCGTTTTCAGCTTCAGATTATTTAGAACTATCGGGAAGGTGTTTTCATGAAACCCAAGGGATATCCGAAGAAACAGGGTCTCTATGACCCGCGGTTTGAGCACGACTCGTGCGGGATAGGGTTTGTCGTAAATATTAAAGGTAAAAAATCCCATACCATAGTAAAGAACGCTCTGACTATTCTCCGGAACCTTCAGCACAGGGGGGCGTGCGGATGCGAGGCCAACACCGGCGACGGCGCGGGGATACTCATTCAGACGCCCCACAAGTTTATTAAAAGGGTTGCGGCGGAGGCCGGAATAACGCTCCCTCCATTCGGGTCTTATGCCTCCGGGGCTGTGTTCCTCACGCCCGTTGCCCCGGAGAGAAAAGAATGCATAAAGGCGTTTGAGAGAATCATAGCCGAAGAGGGCCTGGCCGTTCTCGGATGGCGCGACATACCGACCGACAACTCCTCTCTGGGCTTCACGGCCGTGAAGGGCGAGCCCTTCATGAAACAGATATTCATCGCCCGCCATCCCGGTATTAAGGACGATGCGTCTTTCGAGCGCAAGCTCTACATCATCAGGAAGCGGGCTGAAAACGATATCAGGTTTTCCGGCATGCAGGGGGGCGAGTACTTCTACGTGCCGAGCCTCTCCTACAAGACGTTCGTGTACAAGGGCATGCTCACCACGTGGCAGCTCGAGCAATACTATCCGGACCTGAGCGATCCCGACATGGAGTCGGCCATTGCGCTCGTCCATTCCCGTTTCAGCACAAACACGTTCCCGAGCTGGGACCGTGCGCACCCCTACCGCTATATTATCCATAACGGTGAGATCAACACCCTCAGGGGGAATATCAACTGGATGCACGCCCGGGAGGCCGTGCTTTCTTCGGATCTCTTCGGAGACGAGCTGGAAAAGATATTCCCGATAATTCAGCCCGACGGAAGCGACTCCGCCAATTTCGATAACTGCGTCGAGTTCCTTACGCTTGCCGGGCGCCCGATCGAGCATTCGATCATGATGATGATACCGGAGCCCTGGTCCAACCATGAAACGATGAGCGACGAGAAAAAGGCGTTCTACGAATACCACGGCTGCCTGATGGAGCCTTGGGACGGGCCCGCGTCGATTGCTTTTACGGACGGTTTGAAGGTGGGGGCGGTCCTCGACAGGAACGGGCTCAGACCGTCGCGCTATTATGTGACTAAAGACGACACTGTAATCATGGGTTCGGAGGTCGGGGTCCTCGACGTCCCGGCCGACATGATATTAAAAAAAGGAAGGCTTCAGCCGGGCAGGATGTTCCTGATAGATACTGTCGAAGGGCGCATAGTGGGCGACGACGAAATAAAAAACAGGCTTGCCAATGAAAGGCCCTACAGAGAATGGCTCAGCCAGAATCTGGTGAACCTCTCCGATATACCGCTCTCCGAAGATACGGGGGACGGGGAGAAGTTCGACCACGAAACGATGATCGAGAGGCAGAGGGTATTCGGCTACTCGTTCGAAGACCTGAGGGTGATAATCGGGCCCATGGCCGAGAACGGCGTCGAGCCCGTCGGTTCCATGGGCAAGGATACGCCAGTCGCGGTTCTCTCGGACAAGCCGAGGCTCCTTTTCGAGTATTTCAAGCAGCTCTTCGCTCAGGTAACCAACCCCCCGATTGACGCCATACGAGAGGAGCTGATTACAGCGACCGAAGTTACAATAGGTCCCGAGGGCAACATACTCGCCCCCGGGCCCGGGAACTGCCGCCTCATTAAACTCGACAGCCCCATCCTTACGAACGAGCAGCTCGAGCGTATAAGGGGTCTCGACAACAGCACGTTCAAATCCGTTACGCTCCCCATAGTATTTGAAATCGCGGGCGGCAGCGACGGACTCGAGGATGCGCTCAAGGACTTGTTCACGAAGGCCGACAAGGCAATCGAGGAAGGGGCGAACCTCCTGATTCTGTCCGACAGGGGTTTTGACAGGGAGTGCGCTCCCATACCCTCGCTGCTCGCGTCCTCCGGTCTCCACCACCACCTGATAAGAAACGGCAAGAGGCTCAAAGTCGCATTGATACTGGAGTCCGGGGAGCCGAGGGAAGTACACCATTTCGCGCTCCTCATAGGCTACGGCGTGAGCGCGGTGAACCCCTACCTCGCTTACGAGTCGATAGAGGACATGATAGAGCAGGGACTCCTCAGTAATACAGATAAAAAGACCGCGCTGAAGAACTATATAAAGAGCGTGGTGAAGGGCGTCGTGAAGACGATGTCCAAGATCGGCATATCGGCCGTTCAGAGCTATCACGGCGCGCAGATCTTCGAGGCCATCGGCCTCAACCACGAGTTCGTGGACAAGTACTTCACCTGGACGCCGACCAGGATCAAGGGCGCCGGAATTGAAATAATCACGGACGAGATCAGGATGCGTCACGAGAAGGCGTTCCCCGGCCGCGATGTAGAGCCCGAGACGCTCGACGCGGGCGGGATCTATCAGTGGCGTCCGGACGGGGAGCACCACGCGTTTAACCCGCGGACGGTGCACCTCCTTCAGAACGCCTGCCGCACGGGCAGCTATGACAACTTCAAGAAGTTCTCAAGCCTCGCCAACGACCAGTCGAAGCAGCTCCATACGCTGAGAGGACTCCTCGACCTCAGGGTCGAGCCGGAGCCCATTGATATAGACGAAGTAGAATCAGCGGAATCGATCTGTAAAAGGTTTAAGACAGGGGCCATGTCCTACGGCGCGATAAGCCTCGAGGCGCACGAAAGCCTCGCTATCGCCATGAACAGGATAGGGGGAAAGAGCAATACAGGCGAGGGCGGAGAAGACCCGCTCCGCTACATCCCCGATCCGAACGGCGATTCGAGGAAGAGCGCTATCAAGCAGGTGGCCTCGGGAAGGTTCGGGGTGACGAGCGAGTACCTGGTTAATTCCGACGAGATTCAGATAAAGATAGCCCAGGGCGCCAAGCCCGGCGAGGGCGGCCAGCTGCCTGGGAAGAAGGTCTATCCATGGATAGCGAAGGTAAGGCTGTCGACCCCTGGCGTAGGGCTTATATCCCCTCCGCCCCATCACGACATCTATTCCATCGAAGACCTCGCGGAGCTCATACACGATCTCAAGAACGCTAACCAGAGGGCGAGGATTAACGTGAAGCTAGTGTCCGAGGTAGGCGTCGGCACTATCGCCGCGGGCGTCGCCAAGGGGCACGCGGACGTTATTCTCGTGAGCGGATACGACGGCGGCACGGGCGCTTCGCCCCAGTCGAGCATTCAGCACGCGGGCCTCCCGTGGGAGCTCGGTCTCGCCGAAACTCACCAGACGCTCCTGGTCAATAACCTGAGGAGCAGGGTGGTCCTCGAAACGGACGGTCAGATGAAGACCGGGCGTGACGTAGTGATTGCGGCCCTTCTCGGAGCCGAAGAATTCGGCTTCTCGACCGCCCCTTTGATAGTCCTGGGATGCATCATGATGAGGGTATGCCATCTCGACACGTGTCCCGTCGGTGTGGCCACGCAGAACCCGGAGCTGCGTAAAAAATTCGCGGGCGATCCCGCTCACGTCGTAAACTTCATGCGTTTCATCGCCGAAGAAGTGAGAGAGATAATGTCTCAGCTCGGGTTCAGAACGGTAAACGAAATGATAGGAAGAGCAGACAAGCTCGAAATGAAGAGGGCCGTGGATCACTGGAAGGCGAGGGGCGTGGACCTCTCGGAGGTACTCTTTCAGCCCGACGTGCCGTCCGATTGGGGGAAGTACTGTCAGATCGAGCAGGACCACGGATTAAGAGACGCTCTCGACAACAGGGTGCTTCTCGAGATATGCAAGCCGGCCCTCGATTCGGGTACTCCCGTCGAGGCGATTCTGCCGATCAGGAACGTGAACCGGACAGTCGGGACCATACTGGGGAGCGAGATCACGCGGCGCTACGGCAAGGACGGTCTCCCGCCCGACACCGTCAGGCTTCATTTCAACGGCTCTGCGGGACAGAGCTTCGGTGCATTCATCCCCAACTCCATGACCCTGATTCTCGAGGGCGATTCGAACGATTACATAGGGAAGGGTCTTTCGGGAGGCAAGATCATCGTTTATCCGTCCAAGGGATCGACCTTCAAGTCCGAAGAAAATATCATAATCGGCAACGTAGCCTTCTACGGGGCGACCGGAGGGGAGGCCTACATCAGGGGCATGGCAGGCGAGCGTTTCTGCGTCAGAAACAGCGGTGTTCACGCCGTCGTGGAGGGAGTGGGAGACCACGCCTGCGAATACATGACCGGCGGACGCGTCCTGGTGCTGGGCTCGACCGGCAGGAATTTCGCCGCGGGCATGTCGGGCGGGACTGCGTTTGTCCTCGACGAAACCGGAGACTTCCCCGTCAGGTGCAATAAGGATATGGTAAGCCTTGATAAGCCGGATGAGGAAGATATCGAAGAGATAAAGGGCATGATTAAACGGCATGTCGAATACACCCACAGCGAGAGGGGAAGGGATATACTTGCTCGCTACACCGACTTGTCGGGGAAATTCGTCAAGGTCATGCCGAAGGACTACAAGAGAATGCTCGAAGCCATCAAGAAAGTCCAAAAAACCGGCCTCAGCGGGGAAGAAGCCCTCATGGCCGCGTTTGAAGAAAACAAAAGAGACCTGGCCCGTGTAAGCGGCAATTAATTCTCTATCTATCTCTTACAAGTAACTCAATATCCGGTATAATCGTATCGAATTAAGCTGGAGGAAGTTAATGGGTGACCCTACAGGTTTTATGGAGCATGAGCGGGAGCTTGAGCCCGACCGCTCGCCCGCGGAGCGCATCAAGGACTGGAAGGAATTCCATAAGCATCTCCCCGAGTCCAAGCTCAAGGTCCAGGGGTCGAGGTGCATGGATTGCGGCATTCCTTTCTGCCAGACCGGCTCCATGATTAACGGATTGACCTCCGGATGCCCGGTATATAATCTCATACCCGAGTGGAACGACCTCATTTACAAGGGGTTGTGGAAAGAGGCTCTCGAGCGTCTCCACAAGACTAATAACTTCCCTGAATTCACCGGGAGGATATGCCCCGCCCCGTGCGAGGGGTCGTGCGTGCTCGGCATCAACGAAACCCCTGTAACCATAAAAACCATCGAATGCACCATAATCGACAAGGGTTTTGAAGAGGGATGGGTCTTGCCGGAGATACCCGGGACCCGGACCGGGAAAAAAGTCGCGGTCATAGGGTCGGGGCCCGCCGGGCTCGCCTGCGCTGCGCAGCTTAACAAGGCCGGGCACCTGGTTACGGTATACGAGAGGGACGACCGGATCGGGGGACTCCTCATGTACGGCATCCCGAACCCTCACCTGGACAAGCGGGTGGTCGATAGGAGGGTGAAGCTGCTGGCTGAAGAAGGGGTCAGGTTCGTCACGAATACGGAGATAGGCAAAGACTACCCGGCCGAGAATCTGTTAAAGGAATACGACGCGGCCGTCATATGCACCGGAGCCACCAGGCCGCGGGACCTGCCGGTCGAAGGAAGGGGGCTCAAGGGCATTCATTTCGCCATGGAGTACCTGAAGGCAAATACCAAAAGCCTCCTCGACAGTAATCTCAAGGACAAGAATTTCATATCCGCCAAGGGTAAGGACGTTATAGTGTTGGGCGGCGGCGATACGGGGACGGACTGTGTGGCCACCTCGATGCGGCACGGGTGCAGGAGCCTGCTGCAGTTCGAGATATTGCCAAAGCCCCCGTTCGAGCGAGCTCCTGAAAACCCTTGGCCGCAATGGCCGAAGGTCTATACGATCAGCTACGGCCAGGAGGAGGCGATGTCGGTATTCGGAGAGGACCCGCGGAGGTACCAGGTCCTGACAACGAGATTCGCCGGGGATAATAAGGGCTGCGTGAAAGAGCTGCATACAATTCAGATAGAATGGAACACGGGAGAAAACGGCCGCACTTCTTTCAGGGAAATACCGGGCACCGAAAAGGTCTGGCCGGCGCAGCTGGTCTTACTGGCCCTCGGATTCCTGGGTCCCGAAGACCGCCTGCTCAATCAGCTCAACGTGGAGCGCGATGACCGCTCCAATGCGAAAGCCGAGTATGGAAAGTATAAGACCAACGTCGAAGGCATATTCGCCGCCGGGGACGCGAGACGGGGCCAGAGCCTGGTAGTATGGGCGATAAACGAGGGGCGCCAGGCCGCGCGTGAGTGCGACAGGTATCTTATGGGCGCTACCGATCTTCCTTAGTATTATTCGAGATATCCGAGTGTTACGATCCGCCGATTACGGCATCCGCGGCCGGCGCATAATTCAGCCCCCGGTATCGGGCGCGCCGGATACGGCTCATCCCTTGTACCATGCCGGTATCTTGTCGCCTATGTATATATTCACCGCTTTCGTCTCCAGGTACATATCGAGACCTTCGGTGCCGAGCTCTTTACCTATGCCGCTCTGCTTGAATCCCCCGTAAGGCGTTTCGGGAACGATGCCCCCGTAGGTATTTACCCACATGTACCCGGCCCTTACGGCTTTGGCCACCCTTAGGGCCTTCTTTATGTCACGCGTCCATATCCCACCGGCGAGGCCGTAAACGGTGTCGTTCGCGATCCTGACGGCTTCTTCCTCGGTCTTAAACGGTATCACCGCCACTATAGGGCCGAATATTTCCTCGCAGGCGACCGTTGAGTCGGGCTCCACATCGGCGAGGACTGTCGGCTCGAAGAAATACCCTTTCTTCATACTTTTCGGACGGCCTCCGCCGTGGAGCGCCTGCCCCCCTTCTTCTAATCCTTTCTCGAAATATGATTTCACGTTGTCGAAATGTTCTTTGGAGATGAGAGAGCCGAGCTCGGTCTCCTCGTTCTGCGGGTCTCCCTGCCTTATCTGCTTTACTCTGTCTATGAACGGCGGGAGGAATTTATCGTATATGTCCTCGTGCAGCAGCAGGCGGGTTATGGCCGTACAGTTCTCTCCCTGGTTGAAGAACCCTCCCCTCAGCGCGGCTTCGATCGTATTTTCTATATCCGCGTCCCCGAATACGATGCACGGCGCCTTCCCTCCCAGCTCGAGCGATATCCGTTTAATCGTCTCGGCCGCGGTCCTCATCACTAACTTTCCGACCGCCGTCGACCCGGTGAACGCCACCTTCGCCACATCAGGGTGCTCTACCAGCGACTGTCCCGCGACCTCGCCCATGCCGGGCACGACATTCAGCACGCCGTCGGGCAGCCCGGCCTCCGAGCATAGCCGCGCCACTTCCAGGATACCGCAGGGCGTGTGTTCCGCGGGCTTGAGCACTATTGTGCAGCCGGCCGCGAGCGCCGGGGCTATTTTCCAGAGGGAGAGAAGAAGGGGGAAATTCCAGGGTACTATCTGCGCCACTACGCCCAGCGGCTCCTTGAGCGTGACCGTAAGCTGGTTTTCCGATACCGATATGCTCTCTCCGTTTAACCTCGTGGCCGCCCCCGTATAGTATTCCAGCGTCCTCACGGCGCCCCCTATCTCCACGCTGCGGCTCTCCCTTATTGGCTTTCCGGTTTCGAGCGTATTGGTGAGCGCAATGGTTTCCTTGTTCCGGTCGATGTTCTCGGCGATCCTGTGGATGAGCTTGATACGCTCTGCGGCCGGGACCTTCGACCACGCTTCAAACGCTTTTCCCGCCGCTTTCACCGCGATTTCTATGTCTTCTTTCTGGGCCTCGGCTATCTCGGCAAACGGCTCCTCGGTCGCCGGGTTTTCCCTTATGTATGTTTTACCGGAGACTGAATCTGTCTCCTTTCCGTCTATAAACAGTCCGTATTTCCTTATTTTGACAGGCAAAATTGCATACCTCCCGTAACTATTCTTAGAGAATTCTATCCAATATTTAGGATATTAGCCAAAATGATAAGATTTGGCCGGGTAGAGTCACTACGCCTGCGGCTAGACACTCACAATGCGGTTGAACGTAATCCCCATATATGCGGCCCCGATCGGCTTATAAAGGGCCTTTCCGTTGATTTTAAGAGTTATGGTTCATACGGTGCGGGACCTGGCAGCCCCGCCTCAGTTCCCCCCCCGTATACCCGACCCCCTATTGCTTGGCTTTGGTTCTTCCCGCACTGGTCGCAGGGGCAAGGAGTATCTTCAGCAGATCGCGTATCTGCTCCCTGTTGAACGGTTTTTTGAGTACCGAGATCGGCCCCAGCTCGAGTGCCTGGTTCATGATCTCGCTGTCCGGGTAGCCTGTAATTATCACGACAGGCAGGTCGCTCTTTGCTTTTTTTATCTCTTTCAGGACATCTACTCCGCTCATGTCCGGTAGCACCAGGTCGAGGAATACCAAATCGATGTTAGAGTCCTCGATTGCTCTCGATGCCTCTACACCGCTTTGCGTCGTAATAACGTCGTGGCCCTCCAAGGTGACGATTTTTTTGATATCCATCACTATAAGTTTTTCGTCATCCACGACCAGCACGTTCTTTTTCTTGGGCAGCTGGTCCCATAGCCACTTGTCTATCAGCTCCTTCGTGAACCTCCACTGGTTCCCGACCTTGAATGCAGGTATCTTTCCGTCTTCAAGCAATCTGTAGAGGGTGGGCTTGGCTACTTTGAGGTATTGAGCGGCTTCTTCCAGAGTCAGTACTTGCTCCATTGGCATGCTTCCTCCTGTTCGTCGGACTCGGGTGAAATGGTTGCGAAATATTTAACCTGCACTTTTCTTCTATAACAGTTCCATATAACGGAGTATATACGTACAAAGTCCTTACCGGGACCTGTCGGAGGGATCAAATAAACCAATACGTGTATCCACCTTCACACTATTTTATACTATCGACGGTTGGTTGTCTCTATCCGATTTACTCGTCCCCGCCGTTTCGGACAATCTTCCAAATGTAATTATATAATACCTTTCCTGAAAAAGGCTAGTCTTATTGACAATAAATGCCCTTCCAGTAATCTAAGTGCAATTCCAGATGGAGAGACGGGAGAGACGGTATTTCAGTCCTCGATATTGTTACCGAGAAGCTGCTTGTCACTGAAGAGCCTATAAGTTTCGAAGAGGCGCTCGCGCTGCAGGGGCTCGAAAAAACGGAAGTACCCGACCTGATTTCCCTTGCCAGAAAGGTCACTCTAAAATATAAGGGCGACGGCGTCTTTTTAAGATCTATCATAAGCGCCCAGACCGGCAACTGCCCGGAAGACTGTTCTTTTTGCTCCCAATCGGTTCATTACGATACCGAAGTCACTGCGCACCCGCTCGTGGCCGCGGAGAAGATATTGCTGGCTGCCAAACAGTCGGAGAAGTTAGGCGCGATGGACTTCTGCATAGTCATAAGCGCGAAGGGGCCGACGCCCAGGATTTTCAAAAAAGTGCTCGAAGCGGTAGACCTGCTCCGCGCGGAAACGGGCCTCAAGATAGGCTGCTCCCTCGGCGATCTCACAGAAGAGCAGGCTTTCGAGCTCAAGGAGCACGGGGTCTGGAGGTACAACCATAACCTCGAGACCTGCAGGAGTTATTTCCCCAGTATCTGCACTACGCATACTTACGATGACCGGCTAAGAACGGCGGAGCTGGTGAAAAAGGCGGGCATGCATCTCTGCTCAGGAGGGATTCTCGGAATGGGGGAATCGCCGAGACAAAGGCTCGAGCTCGCTTTCGAGCTGAAAGAACTCGGTCCTAGCTGGGTGCCGGTCAACTTCCTCAACCCGAGGCCCGGGACCCCGTTCGAAAGGTTCCCGGTGATCCAGCCATTCGAGGCGGTCAAAACCATTGCGATATTCAGGCTCATACTCCCGGACAAAATACTCATGACGGCCGGGGGAAGGGAAGTTACGCTCAGGGACCTGCAGTCGATGGGGCTCATTGCCGGCGCAAACGCGATGATACTGGGGAATTACCTCACCACTCCGGGAAGATCTCCGGAGGAGGACCTGAGGATGCTGAACGACCTCGAAATGCCGGTCAGAAAAGACGTCAACTGACCCGGCGCCGGGCCGGTCAATGCCGGTCCAAGCCCCATCCGCAGAAGCCGCACCAATCACGGAAATGTCGGACAAAAAGAAAAACTCCGGAGCCTATGATAAGGAATTCATATGGCACCCCTTCACCCAGATGAAGGAATACGAGGGGAAAGAGCCGGTCGTCATCGAGCGGGGGGAAGGGGCTTATCTGATCGACGCCGAGGGCAGGCGGTATATCGACGGTGTTTCGTCGCTCTGGGTGAATATACACGGTCACGGGGTTCCGGAGATAGACAACGCAATCAAGGAACAGGTGGACCTGCTCAGCCACAGCACCCTCCTCGGAGTCACGAACCCGCCTGCGGCGCTTCTCGCGAAGGAGCTTATAGACATATGCCCGTCCGGGCTCAAGAAGGTATTTTATTCGGGGGACGGGGCGAGCGCCGTCGAGGCCGCGCTCAAGATGGCTTTCCAGTACTGGCAGCACAAAGGCAAGCCCGGCAAGACCAGGTTCGTCTCGCTCCGGAACGCATACCACGGCGATACCCTGGGTGCGGTTTCAGTCGGCGGGATCGATCTTTTCCATGCGGCTTTCAAACCGCTTCTCTTCGAGACCTTTCAGGCCCCATCGTATTACTGCTACAGGTGCGAGCTCGGTAAAACCTACCCCTCCTGCGGGCTTGCGTGTGCGGGCGAGTTAGAGAAGATTCTCGAATCCAGTCACGAGGAGATAGCGGCTGTCATAATGGAGCCTTACGTCCAGGCCGCGGGGGGCATGATAGTTTCGCCTCCCGGATATCTCGGACGCGTGCGCGAGTATTGCGACAGGTACGGAGTCCTCCTGATACTGGACGAAGTGGCGACGGGCTTCGGCAGGACAGGCAGGATGTTCGCCTGCGAGCACGAGGGCGTAACCCCCGATATCCTCGTCCTCGGAAAGGGCATGACCGGCGGTTATCTCCCCCTTTCAGCTACGATAACGACCGGGGACGTGTACGATGCATTCCTCGGCGAATACGAGGAGTTCAAGACCTTCTTCCACGGCCACAGCTATGCGGGAAACCCCCTTGCCTGCGCGGCTTCGCTCGGGAACCTCGAAGCGTTCAGAAAGTACGATACGCTTGCGAACCTCAGGGAGAAGATCGACTACCTCGAAGATGAGCTCAAGGAGTTTAACGGCCTCGGGCACGTGGGCGACGTCAGGAGCAAGGGTCTCATGGCCGGCATAGAGCTCGTCCTCGATAAAGAGACCGGGGAGCCCTATCCCGCCGGCATGAAGATAGGATGGAGGGTCGCGGAGGAGGCGATGAAAGAGGGGGTGCTGATCCGCCCCCTCGGAAACGTCATTGTCCTCATGCCGCCTCTCGGGATACCCATGGAAGATCTGAAAAAACTCGTGCGCGCGACGTATAACTCGATCAAAAGGGCGACCGAAGGCGCGTGATAAAATATTACAATCCGCATTCAAACGTGCGTAATGCGGGATACATCTTTCCTAAATATGACTAACCCACTCGGCTGGATTGAAAAGGATTTGGCTCATATCAGGGATAAAAATCTCTACCGGGCGCTTACGGAGCTCGGGACGGGGCAGTCCCCCGAAATAACTATAGACGGGAAGCGGTACATACTTCTGGCCTCGAACAGCTATCTCGGGTTGTCTGTCGACCCGAGGGTTGTCGAAGCAGCCGGGCGTGCGCTCGGGAAATACGGGACGGGCTCGGGCGGCTCGCGTCTCGTGAGCGGGAGCACCGACCTCCACAGGGAGCTGGAGGGGCGGATTGCGTCATTCAAAAGCGCAGGCGCCGCTATCTTATTCAGCTCCGGCTACCTGGCCAATATCGGGACGATCTCCTCACTCGTCGGGGACGGGGACATGGTATACAGCGACGAGCTCAATCACGCCTCCATCATAGACGGGTGCAGGCTCTCCCGCGCGGACGTCCGTATTTACAGGCATCTCGATTCCGGGCATTTGGAATCACAGCTTACATCCGACAGGGCGAGGAAAGGAAAGAGACTCATAGTCACGGACACGGTCTTCAGCATGGACGGCGACATCGCCGACCTCCCCCGACTGGTCGAGCTTTCGGACAGATACGGCTGCATGCTCATGGTCGACGAGGCGCATGCGACGGGTGTGCTCGGGGAAAGGGGCAGCGGCGCGACCGAGTACTTCGGCGTGGAAGACGAAGTACCCATAGTGATGGGCACGCTTTCAAAGGCGGTAGGCTCTCTCGGCGGTTACATCGCCGGGAGCCGGGAGCTGATCGATTTCATCAGGAACCGCGTCAGGAGCTATATTTTCGATACCTCGCTCCCTGCCGCGTCGCTCGCCGCATCGCTCGCCGCTATAGACATAATCGAGAACGAGCCCGGGAGGAGGGAGCACCTCTGGCGTCTGATAAAAATGTTCAAAAGCGGTCTCATGGACATCGGCCTCACGGTCCTCCCCTCCGATTCCGCTATAGTTCCGGTTTTGGCAGGTGAGGCCGGCGCCGCTCTCGAATTCGCGGCCGCGCTCAGGGAGCGCGGCGTCTATACCCCCGCCGTCAGGCCGCCCTCGGTCCCGGAAGGGATGTGCAGGATCAGGGCCACGCTTATGGCGGGACATACGGAAGAGCACGTCAAGCTTGCCCTGCGGGCTTTTAAATCCGCGTTCGAATCATGCATGAAATAAATCAGGTAAATATCTGCGCCGGGAGCCGGCGGCAAGGGAGAACTAGTTCTTTGACGCGCTTCCGTTCCCGCCGTAGCGGCCGGAAAGGAATGTGACAATTCTATTCCACAAGGCGGAACTTTCCCCGCCGCTCTCAGTCGGTTTATCCCTCTCGCTCACCTCGTCAAGAAAATCCATAACGGCATCGTTGAATTCGTCCGACCGCTCTATAAACAGAAGGTGTCCCGACCCCTCGATCTCCAGGTACCTTGAGTCCTGTATTCTCCGGGCAAGCTCCCGGGCGCTCTCCGGCGTGACTATCCTGTCCTCGGAGCCGTTCAGGACGAGGGTCGGGGCGTGAATGTTTTCCGCGCGCCCGGAGGAATCGAACTTCATCCCCGCCATGAGCTGGCGCGTCCATGCGTAACCGGGCTGCGGGTTCTCTAGTCTCCAGCTGACTATACGGTCGATCTCCTCCGGATTCTGCCTGTAGTAGTCTGGCGTGAACGCGAGAGAGAGACCGTAGCGGATCCTGTCCTCTTTTGTAATTCCGTATTCGAACCCCAAAGGCACGCTCGCCTTTCCCCCCATCTCGAACGTGCCCGGCAGAATGCCCCAGAGCTTGAACAGTCCATTCACGTGCTGGGAATTTCTCATCGCCCGTTTTCCGGGACCGGAGTTGGTGGATACGAGGGTCAGGCTCTTCACAAGGTCGGGGTGTCGCAGGGCGAGCTCCTGGGCTATGAACCCCCCGAGCGATATTCCGAGCACGTGGACCGGCCCCGTGCCGAGGGTTCTCAGGAGTCCCGATGCGTCGTCGGCCATTATCTCTATCGAATATTCCGAATCCGGCTTGTCGGTGTTTCCGGCCCCCCTGTTGTCAAACAGTATGACCCGATATTTCTGCGAGAGCGCCGGTATCTGTTTGTACCACATCCATGCCGAGTATCCGAGCCCCTCTATCATTAATAAGGGCTCGCCCGAGCCGTGGACTTCGTAATACAGGTCTATGCCGTTTACTTTTACGGTTCCGGAATGCGGCGCTGTCGATGTCATATGGATGCAAGCTTCTTCCTTTCGGGCTTCATGCCGCCGCCGCTCGTGTTTATTTTATTGCTTTCCATATCGTCGAATACTTCTCTTGCGGCCTGCATTGCATTTATGGCCGCGGGGAAGCCCGCGTATAGGGCCATCTGGAGAATGATTTCGACGATCTCTACCTTCGTTACCCCGACGTTCAAAGCCGCCTGTACGTGGACTTTGAGCTGTGCGGTATGACCCATGGCCGCAAGGGCGGCGACCGTCGCGATCTCCCTCGACTTCATGTCGAGCTCGGGCCTTCCGTAAATATCGCTGAACGCGAACTCCATAACCAGCTTCTCGAGGTCAGGGTGTAACGATCTCAAGCGCTCTATAGACTTATCCGCCCCATTGCCCTTGATTTCCTTGAATCTCTCTATACCCTGTTCATATCTGTTCATGGTTTTCTCCATATGTATAAATTTAAGGGTAAAAAGGGTTGAGTCAAGCATATTTTTTGCATATGCACATAGGTATATGCGCATAACTAACTGTATTTACAAGGATTTATAATACCTAAAATATAATTATGTGCAGATGCAAAAATAGCGGATTTCTGTTTCTCGTATGGCTTCGATACGGGTTTACAGTACGTTTATCCCGCCCGCCGGTCATTATACGGTCTCAAAATGAAGGAAATTTTAATCGTCAGTTAATTTCATAACAGCCCGCCTGCGCTGGGAATTTTCAGCTAATAACCGGGTTTGATTGACAACGGGCCTCCATTACTTTAAAGTTTTGTGATAAATTTCAACAAATGAGAGGTGTTACGGCTATGGACTGGGGCATGAAAAATAGAATGGCCAGGATAATCAACCCCGGGACGGGGAGGGCGGTAATGGTCGCGTTCGACCACGGGTACTTCCTCGGGCCCACGCACAAGCTCGAGGTCCCCCGGCAGACCATAACGCCGCTCCTGCCCTATGCCGATACCATAATGCTCACGAGAGGGGTGCTCAGGAGCTCGGTCGATCCGGAATCCCGCGCAAATGTGGTCCTGAGGGTTTCGGGAGGCTCGAGCATCGTCGGGCCGGATCTCTCGGACGAGGGCCTCACGACTTCATTCAAGGACGCTCTGAGGCTGAACGTAGCAGGCGTGGGCATATCCGTATTCGTGGGCAGCGAGCACGAGCGGCAGACGCTTCTCAATCTGGCGGAGCTGGTCGATAAGGGCGAGGAATACGGCATCCCGGTTCTGGGCATCACTGCGGTGGGGAAGGAGCTTGAGAAGAGGGACGCGAGGTATCTCTCCCTTTGCTGCCGTATTTGCGCCGAGCTTGGCACGCATATAGTCAAGACCTATTACTGCGAGGATTTCGAGAAGGTCACGACGAGCTGTCCCGCGCCCATAGTGATCGCCGGGGGGCCCAAGCTCGAGACCGAGATGGACGTCTTCGAGATGACCTACAACGCTATCCGGCAGGGCGCGGTCGGTGTGGATATGGGGAGGAACATATGGCAGAACGATCACCCTGTGGCCGTAATAAGGGCCATCAGGTCGATTGTCCATGAGAACTTCAAGCCCAAACAGGCACACGACCTTTTCCTCGGCCTGAAAAACGAAGAATCCAAAAAGGTAGCAGGCGTATAAAAATCAAATCAGGCGGTGGTTTCTTAAAACCGGTACCTGGAGCGCCAGGAAAAAGTATGCGTGTCGCGATGTATTACAACAACAGGGACATCAGGCTCGAGGAAATGCCCGTTCCCGATATAGGTCCCGGCGAGATACTGATGCGCGTCCATGCAAGCGGCGTTTGCGGGAGCGATCTCATGGAATGGTACCGCCTCCCGAAGGCCCCGCTCGTGCTCGGTCACGAGGTCGCGGGCGAGGTAGTCAGGACGGGCGCGGGCGTAGAGAGATTCAAGCCGGGCGACCGTGTCATCGCGACCCACCACGTCCCCTGCAACACCTGTTATTACTGCTTGAAGGGCAATCACTCGGCATGCAGGACCCTGAGGACGACCCATTTCGATCCGGGCGGCTTCTCGGAGTACATACGCATACCCGCCATAAACGTCGACAGGGGCGTGCTCAGGCTCCCGGACGAGGTCTCGTACGACGAGGCTTCATTCGTCGAGCCCCTGGGATGCGTTGTCCGCGGCCAGAGGCTTGCCGGGCTTCAGATGACTGACTGCGTCCTCGTGATGGGGAGCGGCATATCGGGGATACTCCACATTCAGCTCGCCCGCGCTCAAGGGGCGGGCCGTATAATCGCGACCGACATAAGCGATTTCAGGCTTAAGGCCGCTTCCGGTTTCGGCGCCGATCACTCGGTCGACGCGCGCGGCGGCGTGGCTTCATATGTAAGGGGCGTGAACGATGGCCGTCTCGCCGACATGGTTATCGTATGCACGGGCGCAGAGTCCGCGATACGGGGCGCCTTCGATCTCGTCGAGCCGGGCGGGACTATACTCTTTTTCGCCCCCTCCGGTCCCGATACGGAGCTTGCGATCCCGTACAATGAATTCTGGTGGTCGGGCGTCAAGACCGTGAGCTCTTACGCTGCTTCTCCTTCTGATCTCGCTATAGCCCTAGAATTAATCAGGGCCGGGAGGGTGAACGTCGGCGGCATGGTGACTCACAGGCTCGACCTCTCGGAAACTCAGGAAGGTTTCCGCATGGTCGAAGAGGCCCGGGATTCGATCAAAGTCATAATCCGGCCCCACGGCTGACTGTTACTTTTCTCCCAATAAACGGCGCAAAACCATGCTGACTATCGCCAGCACGACGGCCCCGAAGAATGCCGTCCAGAACCCGCCCACTTGGCAGCCCGGAGATAATATCGACGAGGCCAGCATCAGCATTAGCGCGTTGATGACGAGGAGGAATATGCCGAACGTGAGTATAGAGAGCGGGATAGTGATTATCTTGAGGAATAGCCCTATCGTTGCGTTTATAAGGCCTATTATCACGGCGGCCAGGAGGGCTGTCCCTATCCCTTCCACCACGAAGCCCGGAATGATGTAGGACACTATCAAGAGACTGGCCGCGCTTATTATCCACTGAATCAGTATATATTTCATATGGTCCCCCTTCCTGCCGTTCTTTCTCTAAGGACGATTATGCAGAGCTCTCAGATATTATTCACGATTTATATTAAATATAAAGTGTCGTCCCGGATAGAAGCGGCGCGGACGCTCTCTCTTTTGACACCCACCCCTTTAAAACCTAAACTGTACGGTTATGGAAAAACCCGTGTTATATCTCATCGACGGCAGCTCCTACATATTCAGGGCCTATTACGCGATAAGGCGTTTGAGCACGTCGAAGGGGTTTCCGACGAACGCGGTCTACGGTTTCGCTTCCATGATTTTCAAGTTCCTGAAGGACTATAAGCCCGCGTACCTTGGGATCGTCTTCGACGCCAAGGGGGATACGTTCAGGAACGAGATGTACCCGCTCTATAAGGCCAACAGAGGTGCGCCGCCCGACGACCTCGTCCCGCAGTTCGAAAAGATATTCGAGGTCGTGGACGCGTTCAAGATACCCCAGTTCCGCATGGAGGGTTTCGAGGCCGACGATATAATGGGCACGATCGCGAGGGACTATGAGAAGAGGGGCATCGACGTCGTTCTCGTCACCGGGGATAAGGACTTTACCCAGCTCGTGTCGGACAAGGTCACTCTCCTCGATACCATGAAGAACAAGGAAACCCGCGTAGGCGACGTCGTCGAGAAATACGGCGTGCTCCCCGAAAGGGTGACCGACGTGTTCGCCCTCATGGGAGACCAGGTGGACAACATCCCCGGGGTAAAAGGCATAGGCGAGAAGACGGCCATAGGGCTTATCAAATCGTTCGGCTCCCTCGACAACCTTCTTCAGAACCTGGACGGCCTCGCGGAAAAACAGCGTAAGCTGATCACTGAAAAAAAGGGGGACGCGCTCCTCAGTAAAGAGCTCGTTACGATCAAGACCGACATCGACCTCGACATGGAACTCGAAAAATTCAGGTACGAAGGCTTCGATAAGACCGAGCTCAGGTCGTTATTCGACGAGCTCGAATTCAAGAACCTGCTGCGCGAATTGGGCGACGGAGGCGGCCCGGTAGAAAAAACGGACGGGAACCGTACCGTCCCCTACGACAACTATTCGCTCATATTGACCGAAGACGGCCTCGACCGCGTGATCGGAAGGATTAAGGAGACGGGCGAGGTCTCGATCGATCTGGAAACGACCTCCACGGATCCCATGCTCGCGGAGATCGTGGGCATAGCTCTCTGCCCCGCCCCTCACGAGGCATACTACGTCCCCGTCGCCCACAGGTCGCTAGCCGACTCTTCGACGAGGCAGCTCGCCCTCCCCGCCGTGCTCGAAAAATTAAAGCCCCTCATCGAGGATAAAGGCCTTCGGAAAATAGGCCAGAACGTCAAATACGAGTTCGTGCTCTTAGAGATGTACGGGCTCAGGTTAAACGGCATCTCTTTCGATACGATGATAGCGGCGCACATGCTCGATTCCTCGAGGATAAGTTACAGCCTCGACGAGCTCTGCCGTCTCTATCTCGGGCACAGCATGATCTCCTACAGGGACGTGACCGGGACGGGTAAATCCAAAATCAACTTCGAGGAAGTGGAGCTCGAGGCCGCGAAGGTTTATTCCTGCGAAGACGCGGACGTGGCGATGCTTCTCGCCCGCAAGCTCTCTAGGGAGCTCGAGGAGCTCGGTCTGCTCCGGGTCTACAGGGACATTGAGCTTAGGTTTATAGAGGTCCTGGCGCGTATAGAGATCAACGGGGTTAAGGTCGACGCCGCCAGGCTCAGGGAGCTATCCAAGGAGTTCGAGGCGGGGCTCAAGGATATAGAAAAAGCGATCTTCGAGGAGGTCGGGTACGAGTTCAACCTTAATTCCCCCATACAGCTGAGGCAGGTCCTGTTCGAGACGCTCCGCCTGCCCCAGAAAAAGCTCACGAAAACCGGGGAGTCCTCGACGGACGTCGAGGTGCTGAACGACCTCAGCAAATTCCATCCCGTCCCCGAGAAAGTGCTCGAGCACAGGACGCTTTCCAAGCTCAAGTCCACCTACGTGGACGCGCTGCCGAGGCTCATCAATCCCGGGACCGGGAGGCTGCACACGTCTTTTAATCCGGTGGGCTCCTCTACCGGGAGGCTCAGCTCGAGCGACCCGAACCTGCAAAATATACCCATAAAGACCGCTCAGGGGCGGCGCATAAGGGAGGCGTTTATACCCGAAGAGGGCTGCGTAATGCTCTCGGCCGATTACTCACAGATAGAGCTCAGGCTTCTGGCCCATTTCTCAGGGGACGAGAGCCTGATCGAGGCGTTCATGACGGGAAGCGACATACATAACAGGACGGCCGCCGAGATCTTCGGTGTGACGCCCGACCTCGTAACCCCCGATATGAGGAGGCTCGCGAAGAGCATCAATTTCGGGATCATCTACGGTATAAGCGCATTCGGCCTCGCCAAGCAGCTCGGCACCTCCGTCTCCATAGCCAAGAGCTACATCGACGAGTACTTCAAGCGCTACGGGAAGGTCAGGGACTATATAGAGAAATCGATAAGCGACGCGAGGACCAAAGGTTATGCCGAAACCATCCTCGGCAGGAGACGCCCCATACCCGAGCTCGCTTCCGACGACAGGAACAGGAAGGGCTTCGGCGAGCGCACGGCCATGAATACGCCGATCCAGGGCTCAGCGGCCGACATTATTAATATTGCGATGATCGGTATACACGAAAGGCTCGCGTCCGGATTTAAGACCCGCATGATACTCCAGGTCCATGACGAGCTCCTCTTCGAAGTCCCCGAGGACGAGCTCGACGCGGTCTCACGCATGGTGAAGGAAGAGATGGAAGGCGCCTGGAAGCTCAGCGTGCCGATCGTGGCCGAGATCGGCACAGGGAAGAACTGGGCGGAAGCTCACTAATCCCGCCCAGTCTAATATCTGAATTGAGCCTATACCGAATAAATTATTACTGCATTACCCGTCGACAAGCGTGCATCCGTCGGGGTCGACTACGGACGAGTCTTTCTGGTCTATCGCCGACTTTGCGCCGCTTATCGAGCAGTCATTCTGAGGGTTGATTTCGACCTCCGAGTTGCCCGCCGCCCTGATCCCGTGTTCTTTGAGGGAGGTTATAAAGATATTGTTATCGACCGGCGAGACAGTCTGAGTGACCGTGACTAATGAGTCGTTGCTTGTCTTTATACCGTCCTTATTGGCGCTTATGGTTATATCGAGATCGGCTTCGAGCAGTACAAAGCCCGAGCCCTGTGTATCTATCCCGATACTGCAGTCGACGAGGGTTATGCTCCTCGCCGTTATCTCGACGACGCTTTCCCCGTGTGACCTTATACAGGTGTTCCCGTCGCCGTCTATCTCGAAGTCGGCTTCGAGCGAGTTGAACGTCAGCTCGTCGGAGCCGTCGGTGCGGACCTGGTCCTGAAATACGGTCCAGTCGTTGACGATGATCTCACCGGGCCCTTCAACCAGCAGTGATACGTTGAATATCACATCGCTGTTGCGCGTAACCGCTATAAACCTCGAAAGCGTGAAGTCGGACCCTTCGAACTGTATCTTGACAGTATCGGAGTTAGGCTTGAATCTGAGCGTGAATTGGCCGAGATTGTTTGTTTTTGTATTGTCAATCTTTTTATCATTACTGTTAAAGACGGTGACCTTGATACCTGAAACGGAGCCGCTGATTACCTCTAATACCGTTCCGTTGATCCTCGTGTTGTCGCCGCCGCCCCCGCCGCCCCCGCTCTCGCATCCCCAGATGCTCGACGACATGAATGAGACCATAACAAGCAATATCAATAGAAACGAATGTCTGTTCAGTAACTTAACCATGATCCTATCCTCCATAGTAGTTGGTTAATGGTTAAAAATAATCGGTAAAACCATACTTTGTTCTATAATAACTGAAAATACTTGATTTTTACATAGGCATTGTAAAGGCGGAGAGAAATAGATACTGTTTTGAGTCTTGTTTTTTAATTACACTATTCCCTTGCGCGATTCCGGATTAATTGCAGGCAGGACATGTCGATATGAGCATAAAAACGGGCATTCTCGGGGCTACGGGCTACACCGGCGCGGAGCTGCTGAGGCTCCTCTCGGTCCATACCGGCGTAAGCCTGGAATGGCTGACTTCAGAGAAGTTCGCGGGAAAGAAGATAGACTGGGTTTTCCCCCATCTCAGGGGTTTTTCCGATATCGAATGTAGTAGTGTTGCAGGATTGAAAGACCTGGGCAAGGTGGATGTGGCCTTCTCCTGTCTCCCTCACGGCTCTTCCATGCACTTCACGGCGAGGCTCCTCGATGCGGGAGTCCGCGTCATAGATTTCAGCGCCGATTTCAGATTCGCGGACCCCGCAGTATACGAAAGGCTCTTCGGAGGCCCGCATAAATATAAGACCCTGATCGATGAAGCCGTCTACGGGATACCTGAAATCTTCAGGGATGATATAAGAAGCGCGCGGCTCGTCGCTAACCCCGGATGCTTCGCGACGGGAGTGATACTCGGATTATACCCCCTTATATCGGAAGGCCTCGTTGACGCTGGCTCAATAGTCGCCGACGCCAAGGCGGGGGCGTCAGGCGGGGGACGCGCTCCGTCGCTTCCGCACCATTTCCCGGAATCGAACGAGAACGTAAAGGTCAGCGCATCCGCCTCAGACAGCCAGGGACCCGAGATGGAAAATGTGCTCTCCGCATTTTCTTCAACAGGGGTCTCAATCGGATTCATGTCTCACACGCTCCCTATAAACAGAGGCATATTGACGACGATATATTCACGGCTTAAGGAAACTGCCGCGCCCGAATTTATTTCCGGAGTATACGGGAAGTATTTCGGCGCTGAGCCGTTCGTCAGGTTGTACGCGCCCGATAAATACCCCGAGATCAAGGACGTAAGGCATACGAACCTGTGCGGGATCGGATTCCGCGTGAAGCAAGACAGGCTTATTGCCGTCACGGCACTCGACAACCTCGTGAAAGGGGCCTCGGGGCAGGCTGTGCAGAATATGAATATAATGTTCGGTTTTGAGGAAACCCGGTCGCTCGGCGGTTCGGGAATTTATCCATAGCGGGGTTTAACTTATATGAATACGCTGTCCGGCCTCTTTTTAGAAGCGGTCGGGAAATTCTCCTCCCGCACCGCCATAGTCGAAGACGGCCTAAGCGTCACGTATGGAGAGCTTGCCCGCAGCGCCCTCTCTTTCGCGTCATATCTCTACTCCCGAGGGGTAAGGAAGGGGGACAGGGTCGCAATATTCCTCCCCAACTCCATCGAGTTCGTCACAGCGGTGTTCGGCGTGTCGTTGTCGGGCGCCGTGTCCGTGCCTGTCAACAGCTCGTTCAAGACGGACGAGGTCGGTTTTTATCTGGAGCATTCGGGCGCGAAGCTCCTTGTAACCGGGGACGAATTGATAAACACGGCCGAAGAGGCATCGTCCGGGAGAGGTATCAAAGTCGTCTCGATAAGGGGGGAAAAGGCCGGCTGGAGATTCCCCGGAAATCACCCGGAAAGTGCCCTAGCGGCCGGCGTCGGGCCCGGGGACGAGGCGATTTATCTCTACTCGACCGGGTCCACCGGTAAACCGAAAAGAGTGGCCAGGACACACTATAACCTCTCCGCCTTGGCGGACAACCACACGGAAACCGTGGGCTGGACCGGGGAGGACCGGGTCCTCTTCGTCGTCCCTATTTCGCACACCTACGGCTTCGGAAACTTTATAAGCGCCGTCAAGTCGGGGGCTGCGGTTGTCGTCTCGGGCGAATTTAACCGGAACGGGGTCCTCGATTTGCTGGAAAAGGAGCGCATAACCGTCTTCCCGGCGGTGCCGGTCATGGTCGATGTCCTCCCGAAAACTCATGCGGACAGGCCGAGAGACTTATCGTCACTGAAGCTCGTTATTTCGGCGGGAGCCCCGCTCGGGGAGCACGCCTTCCTCAAATTTCACGAGCGGTTTTCCGTTTATCCGAGACAGCTCTACGGATCGACCGAGACGGGCGTTATATCGATCAACCTCTGCCCCGAAAATGAAATAGCGGAGAGATTTAATTCCGTCGGTAGGCCCGTAAAGAACGTCGTGGTCAAGGTCATCGGCGAAGACGGCCGGGAGCTGGGAGCGGGCGAAACGGGCGAGCTTGCGGTCAGGAGCCCCTCCATGGCGGCCGGGTATTACGGGCTCCCCGAAGAAACGGCGAGCGTGTTCAGAGACGGGTACTACTTCACGGGCGATTTGGGAATGATAGACGAGGCGGGGTATATATACATAAATGGCCGTAAGAAGTTCCTCATCAACGTGGGAGGGTTCAAGGTCGATCCCGGAGAAGTGGAAAACCTCCTCTCGCAGCACCCGGACATTACCGAGGCGGCAGTATTGGGGGTAACGGACAGCCTCGGGAACGAGCGGGTGAAGGCGGTAATAGTCGCACGGCGGCCGATGGATGTAAAAGACGTCCACGGATTCTGCATGGAGAGGATAGCCGAATACAAGGTCCCCTCTCTCGTCGAATTCCGCCGTGAGCTTCCCAGGAGCCCTACTGGTAAAATATTGAGGGAGCAGCTAAAGTGAATTTGTAGAGCGAAGCCCTGAATGAGCGATGCTATAAAGTCGAGAGTGAAAAAAATTCTGTCCCTGAATATTCCTGCGGATATCGACTTGCGGGATTTAAGGGACGACACGCCGCTTCTGGACTACGGGGTCGGCGCCGATTCCGTATCCAGGCTCGAACTGCTGGTCGCGCTCGAAGAAGAGTTCGGAGTCGGGCTCGACGAAGGCGGGATAACACCTGATTTTTTCGAGACTGTCGACAATATTTCCGACTACATCTCACGGAAGTTTTCCTTTAGCTCGTGAGGCCTAGTTAGTCAGGCCCTTTTCCTTCAGATATCTCTCGAACGAATTTATGAATTCTTTTCTGACCCTCTCGCTCGCCCTTCCTATCGGTTCGATCACAGTTTTTTCGTAAAGCTCGAAGGCCGTCTCTTCGAGCTTCGTATCGGCCGTAGTCCTCGCGAGCCTGAGCACGGCGATCGAGTTATAGAATATCGCCTTGAACAGCGACTTCCTCGCGTCGTTGAACTTGAACTCCTCGAGCGACTTCTGGGCTTCGAGCAGCGCGTAGTAGCCCACTCCGAAGAATAGGGTGAGCAGCTTCTTGGCCTCTTCGGGGGACATCCCTTCTATCAGGTAGACGAGGGGGGCCTCTACGATCGATTCGAGCTCCTTCTCGCTGCTGATTATGTTGGCGAGCTCTTTTACTTTCTCGTCGTCGGCGTTATTCAGAAGGTCTTTCAACGCCCCCTGGACGTATTCGAGTGCGAAGCTGTCCCTGATTTCCCCGAGCGTGAGTCCCTCGGATTTCATAGCTTTAATATGCGCGAGCTTGTCGAGAGTGGATTCCGGGAATACAAGGCGCGTCTTCGTCACCCCCGCTACCGTGGATTTCTTCCTCTTGGGTTTAGGTATGAGTCCGAGCCTCGAGCACGACTTGATCGTTTTCTCGGGATCGGCTCCGAGGTCTATTTTTCTCTTTTTCGCTTCTCTTATGATTTCTTCGAGTGAAATTTCAGCCATAACATGATATTAAGCGGTATCCAAAGGCTTTGTCAATCGGTTTTTTATTGGCTTTCGGTCAGTTATGCCGGGATCTCCCGGTAACCCGCGGTTCACATTTATCTATCGTCTCCCGCTGCTCAGCAGGAGAATGAAATGCCGGCTTGCCATCCGGGCCGGGCGCTTTGATTGATTTTGCGCGGCATTTGGTTTATTACTTTCTTATGGCCAGGAGCACCCTCGTATTGTATGAGCCGCTCAACTCCCTCTCGGATAAAAGTTATTACTGGGACGAATACGTACGGTTCTACGAGCAGTACTGGGGAGGCCCGACTTCCCCCTTCGGCGTGTGGTTCGGGAACGAATACGAGTCTTTTATAAATGCGCTCTCGGAGAACCTCGGAGTGGCCAAAGACGAACTCGAACACTGCTTCTTTACGAAGGACGAAGAAGGGAAATACTACGTCGCTCCTTTCGGGTCGAAGGCTAATTTATTTTTCTGCGAGAACTTCATCCCCCTCGAATGGTTCGTGCCCTTCAGCGAGGAGGACAGACAGACTCTCTACACGCACTGGGGCTTCAACGCGCTTCATTACGACACGCGTGTCCATATCGCCCTCGGCAGAATGAACGAAGCGGAGGAGATTGTTTCCTCAGTGGCCGGCGGTCGTCCGCCGGAGCTGGACGGCTCGATCTACGCGTATCTCGCCGATGATCTGTCCAAAGGCCTGGCTGAGCTCAAAACATGGCTCTCGGGTTTCGACCCGAGCGGATTCCTCGTATTAAACTACGGCGAGATATGCTCCGTCATCAATCCCTACAGCCTCGAGCGCGAGCG
>CADEFK010000004.1:28667-44566 GCA_902826595.1 uncultured bacterium
GTTCGTAATGGTTTATAGATACAAGATCGAATCAATCGAGATGCATCCGACGTAAGCCGGTGAGCATCATAACTAGAAGGAGGCTAATATAAATGTTCAAAAAGCCTGAGTTTGCGGACGTATTCGACGATTTCGCAGTTGATCACGCGGAATCCTCCATAGTCGAGAGCTTTGACCAGGACGAATTGGAAGACGTCGAGGTGTTTTTCGATGAGGAGGAGACGCTTAACGAGGCGCCCGAGCAAGCTGTTGCCGAAAGATCGGTCGGGGAAGAGGAAATAAGCCAGGACTTAAGACTTGTAAACGCATATTTCAAAGAGGTGAGCACAGAAGCCCTCCTGGCGCCCCGTGAGGAGGCGCATGTGGCGGCCAAGATAAAGTGCTGCGAGGACAGGGCGAGGGCCGCGCGCAAGAAGATCGAAAAAATTCTGGGGAAAAGACTCGGCGAAGATATAGCGGCGATCAATGCCGAGGTTAAGAACTTCGTCGGGACGAAGAACGAAAAATCCGCAGTCCGGGGCAAAGCCGGACATGCGGGGGCTGAAGACGGTCTTCATCTCCTCGTCAAACTGTACGAAGCCTACGTGACGAAGGGGTATCAGCTTAGGAACAGGTTTATCAAAGCCAATCTCAGGCTCGTCGCGAGTATGGCGAAAAGATACGTCGGCAGGGGAGTGCCGTTTCTCGATCTGATTCAGGAGGGGAACCTCGGATTGATAAAAGCCGTCGAACGGTTCGACCACACGAAGGGCTACAGGTTCTCCACATACGCCTGCTGGTGGATCAATCAGGCGATGACGAGGGGGATTTTCAACCAGACGAGGACCGTGAAGATGCCCGCCTATCTCCTGGAGAAGGCAGGCAAGGTAAGGCACGTGAAGCGGCTCCTGACGAAGGATTACGAGAGAGAGCCCTATGCCGAGGAAATAGCCGAGAAAGCGCAGATGAGCGTCGAGAACGTGAAGAGGATCCTCGATTCGAGCGCGAACAAGGTGGTGAGGCTCGATACGCCCTTGTGGAACGGGGAAAAAGTGACGTACATGGACTTCATGGAGGATTCCAACTCTCTCCAGGTCGACAGCGTGATCGCGGAGATATCCATACCCGGCAATATAAACGACGCCCTGCTGATGCTGTCCTTGAGGGAGAGGGAGGTCGTTAAGATGAGGTTCGGCATCGGGTATGACGGCTCTTATACACTCGACGAGATAGGCCGGAAATTCCGCCTCACCAGAGAAAGGATAAGGCAGATAGAAAAGAAGGCCCTCGACAGGATAAGGAGATCGAAGTCCGCCCCTGTTCTGAGGAGCCTCATGGAAGTATATAACTGACGGTAACGAAGCCGGCCCGGTGACCGCCGGGCCCGCCTGAAAAAATCGAAGACAGGTCAATCGGGGTGCGCCCGGGTAGTCCCGCCGCACCCCTTTTTTCTTCCCTTCCGGTCTGGATTACCCGTCCCGACGTGTGTATTATCGATTCATACGCCGGTACATGAACGCAGAAAATATCTCTAAAGTAATACGCATATTGAAGAAAGAATCCCCCGGCTGGAGCGTCCCCGCGGTAACGCTCGAGGCCGAGACCTCGCGCGATCCCTTCAGAGTACTCATCTCCACCGTGCTGAGCCTGAGGACGAAAGACGAGACCACGGCGGAAGCGTCCCGGAGGCTGTTCGCCCTGGCCGATAATCCCGGGGATATGCTCGGACTGAGCGAGAAAGAGATCTCGGAAGCTATATATCCGGTCGGGTTTTACAGGACCAAGGCGAAGAACATACGCGGCATATGCCGCGATCTCGTAGATAAATACGGCTCGCGGGTGCCGGTCGGTCTGGAAGAGCTCCTTCAACTGAAAGGCGTGGGCAGAAAGACCGCGAACCTGGTGCTTACGCTCGGCTACGGGAAGCACGGTATATGCGTCGACACACACGTTCACAGGATTTCGAACAGGCTCGGATACATCCGTACCCGGAATCCCTTTGAGACCGAGATGGCGCTCAGAAGAAAACTCCCGAAAAGGTACTGGATAGACTACAACAGCCTTCTCGTGGCGTTCGGCCAGCACCTCTGCCGCCCCGTGTCGCCCAAATGCAGCGTCTGCCCGGTCGTAAGGTACTGTGGCAGGGTCGGGGTAGGAAAGAGCCGATGAAACCGCCCGCTTAACCCGCACGATATATTCCCGCCAGGATTGACTATCCCGCTATCTCAAATATAATTCATTCACCTCTTAAACAGCTCATTTGTCTTTATATCCGGGAGGTTTTTACGGTTTGGAAACAGTCGTATTTTATATCTTCGCGGCCCTCTCGGTTGCCGGGGCCCTTCTGGTAATTACGTACAATAACCCCGTATCGAGCGCCGTCTCCCTTGTGCTGACACTCTTCTCGACGGCAGTGCTCTTCGTCCTGCTCCTCGCCCATTTCGTTGCGGCCATACAGATACTGGTTTATGCGGGGGCAATAATGATTCTGTTCCTTTTCACGGTAATGTTTCTCAACCTTCATCCGGAAGCCCTCAGGTTCGACGCCAGGAATATGGCGTTTAAAGTGAGCATCTTCCTGGTCGTTCTTCTTTTTACGGGTTATTTTGCCGCCATGGGGTTCAATAAGGCTTTTCCCGGAGGCGGCGCACCGTCCCCGTCCCCGGAGGGGTTCGGTACGGTCGAGGGCGTCGGCAGGCTCCTTTTCACCGGTTATCTCCTGCCGTTCGAGCTCACGTCCGTCCTTATACTGGCCGCAATAATCGGCGTCGTCGCCATCGCGAAAAGGAGGGAAAGCTGAGTTGGGCGTTTCCCTGGAGCATTATTTCGTATTGAGCGCCGTATTGTTCGTCATCGGGGCATACGGGGTGATCGCGAGGAGGAACCTCATAGTGGTCCTCATGTCTCTCGAACTTATGCTCAATTCCGCGAACCTCGCTTTCGTCGCCTTCTCCCGGCTCCATAACGACATGGCGGGCCAGGTGTTCATGATCATGTCCATTACCGTCGCCGCCGCGGAGGTGGCGGTCGGGCTTGCCCTCGTGGTGGCCGTATATGCGCACAGGGAGTCCCTCGACGTCGATATCCTAAAGATACTCAAGGGTTAGATACAGGATGATACTCTGGATTATTCTCATTCCCCTTATCGGTGCCGCCCTTAACGGTCTCGTTTTTGCTTCGGGGTTCTGGAAGAAATATCTGCGCGGCAGCGAGCACACCGAAAAAACGGTCGTAAGCATAGTCGGGTGCGGCGTCGTTCTCATATCCGCGCTAATATCGTCGGCGCTATTTTTCAAGCTTCTGTCCATGGAGCCCCCGCGGCGTGAGATAATACAGAACCTCTTCGAATGGATACCCTCGGGCAGCTTTACCGTGAGCTTCGAGCTCCTGCTCGATACGCTCTCGTGCGTAATGGCGCTCATCATTACGTGGGTGGGTTTCCTCATACACGTCTATTCCGTCGGATACATGCACCACGAAAAGGCGTATGCGAAATATTTCACGTACCTTAATATCTTTATCTTCTTTATGCTCACCCTCGTGCTGGGCAACAGCTTCCCTCTCATGTTCGTCGGCTGGGAAGGCGTGGGTCTCGCGTCGTTTCTCCTCATCGGCTTCTGGTACGAGAAGCCGGAGAACGCAGATGCCGGCAGAAAGGCGTTTATCGTGAACAGGATTGGCGATTTCGGATTTATTCTCGGAATATTCCTGATATTTTTCGTATTCGACTCGGTGAATTACCAGGAGGTGTTCGGCAGGGCCTCCGATCCCGCGTTCATGAGCGCGGTTCCGGCCACGGTAATCACGGTGATCGCGCTCCTCCTTTTCGTGGGGGCGGTCGGCAAATCCGCGCAGATTCCACTATACGTCTGGCTCCCCGACGCCATGGCGGGCCCCACCCCCGTGAGCGCGCTTATACATGCGGCTACTATGGTCACAGCAGGGGCCTACATGATAGCCAGGTGCAGCGTAATTTATTCCCAGTCCCCCGCGGCCCAGATGATAGTTGTCACCGTCGCGGCATTGACATCCTTTCTCGCGGCCACTATCGCGATCACGCAGAACGACATAAAAAAAGTGCTTGCCTACTCAACAATCAGCCAGCTCGGCTATATGTTCATGGCAATAGGAGTCGGGGCGTATACGGCAGGATTATTTCATCTCGTGACCCATGCATTTTTTAAAGCCCTCTTGTTCCTGGGATCTGGAAGCGTCATACACGCGCTCTCGGGCGAGCAGGACATAAGACACATGGGCGGGCTCAGAAAATTCATCCCGACCACGGCGATTACATTTTTTATAGGCACGCTCGCCATCGCAGGCGTCCCTTTCTTCTCGGGCTTTTTCAGCAAGGACGGCATACTGGGCTCCGTCTACGAACGGGGGTACTCCATACACTGGATGATCGGCCTCGTTACAGTAATACTGACGGCGCTCTATATGGGCAGGCTTTATCTCCTTACGTTCGAAGGCAAATCCAGGGTCGCCGATAAAATTCGTTCCCACATACACGAGTCCCCCCTCACCATGACAATCCCGCTCATGGTGCTGGCGTTTCTTGCCGTAGTCGGCGGATACATGGGCGTGCCGGAATTCATCGGAGAGCTGGCCGGTATCCACGAATCCAATCTCTTCGATAAATTCGTTTCCTCCTCGATAACTATGGACAGCTTCGTCCCGGCGGGGCATCACCTGTTAAGCCATACGACGCTGCTGATATTCTCGATTGCGGCCGCAGCGGTCGGCATCGCGGGGGCATGCTATTTATTCTACTTCAGGCCCTCTCTCCCCGAAAAGATTGCTTCCAATAAGACCATAGTGCCCCTCTACCGGGGCTCCCTCCGCAAGTGGTACGTGGACGAGCTCTACGATTATGTTTTCGTTCAGCCTTTCAGATACCTCTCGGAACAGGCCTCGAAATTCGATCTCAGGTTTATAGACGGGGCGGTAAACGGCGTCGCCGCGGTCATGAAGGACATGGCCTTGACACTCCAGGCCGCTCAGAGCGGGCTGCTCCGCAGCTACGCCACGCTTATGGGAATAGGGGCATTCGCGATTCTGGTGTTCATAATTATCTGGCAGAGCCTTTAATGCGGGCTTGAATTCTCTTCGGACGAACTTTGTAATAAAACGTCGGTCGGCGCTGTCTCAGGGATTGCATGTAATGGAGCGGGATTTATATTTTCCGATATTCCCGGAATCTGCGGTGAGTGAGCATCTGCAAAAAGAAATTCCCTGTCCCCTGCGAGGGTGTACATCAGCCTTTTGTCATTCCCGAAGTTTTAATCGGGAATCCAGTTTTTTCCTTTTTTCTTTTATTCCCTGTCCCCAGTGTGGGAAACAGTTGCAAGCGAGCGCGCAACTGGTCGCTCTCTCAACAAAGGCAATGAAGCACCTTAACTCCAGCTCATCGCTGCCTGAGTCAAATTAGCTAGGGTGAGGGGGTACCTTCCTCTAATCAATCAAACCATCCCCGGTCGCACTGCTGTCCGGCGAAGTCTCGACGAAGCCCGAAACCTGTCGAATGACGGTTCTCGCAAAAGTACGATACTCAACACAAACGGGAACAACGCGTGAGATTTTGCCGATTTGGGCATAAAAAAAGGCGGCGGCCCTTCTCGGAGCCGCCGCCTTTTTAATCTTTGATACGCCGCCAGGGCGTTTTTGTTTACACGTCGAAGTAAAGCTTGAACTCGTAAGGCACGGGTCTCAGCTTAACCGGGTTTACTTCCTTATCGATCTTATATTCGATCCAGGTTTCTATGACGTCCTCGGTAAAGACATCGCCCTTCATGAGAAACTCGTGGTCGGCCTCGAGCGCCTTGAGAGCGTCTTCGAGTGATCCCGGAACGTTCGGTATACCGGCCAGTTCTTCAGGGCCCAATGCGTATATGTCCTTATCGAGCGGCTCGCCGGGGCTGAGCTTCTTCTCTATGCCGTCGAGTCCCGCCATCAGCATCGCCGAGAACGCGAGGTAACCGTTGCACGAGGGGTCGGGGAACCTGCACTCGAGCCTCTTCGCCTTCGGGCTCGGGGAATACATCGGGATTCTTATCGCGGCGCTCCTGTTCCTTGCCGAGTAAGCCAGGTTAACCGGGGCCTCGAATCCCGGGACGAGCCTCCTGTAGGAGTTCGTGATCGGATTTGTGAACGCGCAAATCGCCCTCGCGTGCTTCAGAATACCGCCTATATAGTTCATTGCCAGGTCGCTCATGCCCGCATACCCGTTTCCGGCGAAAAGCGGTTTGTCCTTCTTCCATATCGACTGGTGGACGTGCATGCCGGAGCCGTTGTCCTCGAAGAGGGGCTTGGGCATGAACGTAACTGTCCGGCCGAATTTCTTCGCCACGTTCTTGATTACGTATTTATACCACATCATCTGGTCCCCCATATGGACTATGGGAGAGAACCTCATGTCGATTTCGCACTGGCCGGCGGTGGCAACTTCGTGGTGGTGGGCTTCGATCTCGATTCCCAGCTGCTCCAGCACCTTAACCATTTCCGAGCGCATGTCGTGGAACGTATCGGAAGGCGGCGTGGGGAAATACCCTTCCTTATGCCTGGGCTTGTACCCGAGGTTCGGATTCTCGTCCCTTCCCGAATTCCATATGCCCTCGATCGAATCCACGAAATAGTAGCCCGTGTTCGAGGTCTGGTCGTACCTGACGTCGTCGAAAATAAAGAACTCGAGCTCCGGTCCGAAATACGCGGTATCCCCTATGCCCGTGCTCCTCAGATAGGCGGCTGCTTTCTTGGCTATGTTGCGCGGGTCGCGCGAGTAGGGCTCGCGGGTTATCGGATCCACGATGTCGCAGATTATCGCCAGGGTCGGGTGAGTCATAAAGGGGTCGATTTTCGCCGTCTCCGGGTCCGGGATGACAAGCATGTCGCTTGCGTGTATCGACTGCCATCCCCTGATGCTCGATCCGTCAAATCCGAGACCTTCATCGAAAGTGCCTAACTCGAACACGTGCGCGGGAACGCTGAAATGCTGCCACATCCCCACGAAATCGAGGAAACGCAGGTCGATAAATTCTATGCTGTTGTCTTTAATGATTTTTAATACATCCGAGGGTTTTTTGGGAATTATCACCTCCGGTCCTCCTTTGCTTTTGGACTTGATTGCTGTGGGCATACTCTTACGGCTCCTCCTTTGGATTAAAATTCAAAAGATTATAAGGCATCCTCGCCCCTCTCGCCAGTTCTTATCCTGATAACTTCTTCCATCGGAATAATGAATATTTTTCCGTCTCCGATCTTGCCTGTTTTAGCGCTGTCCATTATCGCATCTATGACCTTGGTTACCATGTCATCGGACACGATGATCTCGAGCTTTATCTTCGGCAGGAAATCTATGACGTATTCGGCCCCCCTGTAAAGCTCGGTGTGTCCCTTCTGTCTTCCGAAGCCTTTTACTTCGGTAACGGTCAGGCCCTGGACACCTATTTCCTTAAGGGATTCCTTTACATCGTCCAGCTTGAAAGGCTTAATGATTGCTTCTACTTTTTTCATGGGATTTTCCTCCTTCCCATTTAATGATTGCAAACAACATACCACTTATCTAAAAGCTTTTCAATCAATAATAATAGGGGTTTATAATAGGAGTCTCCTGTTATAAGTGCCTAAAACTTAGGCAAAGCGTTCTAAAAATTAAACATTCCGCGGGCGGGCTCGAAGCTCCCGGCCGTTATTGCGTATCAATTTCGGCTTGCCCTGAGAATATGGACATCGGCGCCCGGAATCCGATAGCGTGCGGGTACGGGATTGAAAGGGGCGCCCTTCTGCGGCGAAAGGAATACGCATAATGCACCTATCGATATCCGTCCTCCGCGGGTGCACGCCGACGCGCGGGTTCTGGCCTGCCGTACCGGCTGTCGTTCCAACTGCGCACTGATTTCATATTCCTGACGTTTTTTGTCAGCCGCCCGGATGAGTACATGTTGGGGTTCTTGGCGGTGTAATGTAATAAGTACTGCCGGTTACACGCAAATTTCGCATTTCCTGACAGTGGCATGAATATTGCTCACTCTATCAATTGTGAGAAAGCATCTGGCAAAATTGCTGGTCAGGGAAGGTCTGGTCAGCGCCGAGCAGATAAGGGCATCCATAGAGTCAGGCATTGAGTCGGGAATCGGCCTTGGTGAATCTCTTTCCGCCCTCGGCTATATAGAGGAAGGGCGGCTGGTCGAAATCCTTAGCAGGGAATACGGGGTACCGTCTATGGACATAGATGACTGCAAGGCGGATGAAAGCGTGATCAGGCTAATTCCCGGGGAAACCGCATTCGAGAAATTCCTGGTTCCTGTAAGTGTCGAGGGCACGGATCTGACAATAGCCGTCTCGGACCCCTCGAATATTCTACTTCTGGACGACCTCGGTTTCATAACTGGTAAGAACATCAAGCCTGTCGTCGCTTCCGAGAGGTCGATCAGGAATAAATTAACCGAATATTACGGAGAGAGAGAGGCCGCCCCTGCGTCGTCGGATGAAGACATGCCACGGGAAACGGTTCCCGAGGCGGGACCGGATCGGGCGCTCATCATCTCGGACGGGAAACGCATCGCTGCGGACGACGTCACAGGGGAGCCCGGGCTTTACGAGAAAGACCGGGTGTATCCGGAGAGCGTGTCCGATGCGGAAGATGCGCGTCCGAGCGCGGGTAACGCTTCTCAGACCGGTAACGGAGAAGAACCAGAAAGAAGTGTCCTCGATGAAGATATTAAAAGTCTGAAAGGGACGGGAGAGGGCTATGTCTTCGACTTTACGGACGGAATCGTGAAAAAAAACGACCTGCCCTTAATGGAGAAGAACGCCCGTATGACCACAATGGAAACCGAAAACGGCCCGGAAGACAAAATCCCCGGTATGGCCCATGACCCTGACCGGGATTCCGAGTTTAACGCGGATGACGGGGATACCCGATCGATTGAATATTACGAGAACGGGGCCCCGGTTTCACAGGCGCGGAATGATATCGGGCAGGGAGAAAAAGGGTCGGTTCTTATAGTCGACTTCAGTCCGACCGTTAGAAAAATAATGAGAATCGGCCTCGAAAGGGCAGGGTATAGAGTGGTTTCGGCGGGAGACGGCATGCAGGCCCTCGCCAGTATCAATGAATCGATCCCCGATCTGATTTTCGTCGATACGAAGCTTCCCCACATGGACGGATATCAGCTCTGCAAGGTCATCAAGAGCCACGGCCTCACGAAGGAAGTGCCCGTTGTATTGATCTCGGGGAAAGCCGGGGTCCTCGATAAGATGAAGATAAGGATGTCCGGGGCGAGCGACTTTATAACCAAGCCGTTCGGATCGGAGGCCCTCGTAGGGGCAGCGGAGAGGTACGCTGGGTAAAGACACCCGGCCTGATCTGAGGCAGAAGGCTGTAGTATCGGGATACGCCAACATGGTACGCAAATTTTTCGTCGTCGACAGGGAAGGAGACAGCAAGGACTACGGCAAGGTTTTCGAGCCCGTTTCCGGACAGGTGTCGGAGGACGAGGTCAGGCTTGAAACAGGGCTATTGTTATTATTTTCGGAGCTCGCGCTCCTGATGGATGAAATGAGAGAGGTAAAAGATAAGGAGCCCGTCGAGTCCCTCAGGATCCTGTCCGACACGGTGAACAGGGTGGCGGGCTTTGCCGAACATTCGCTCGGCGATGCGCTCCGGGAAGGGTTCCTTCCCGCCGCTCTCCTGGATGCGTCCGGGAGCTTCTCCCACCTGAAGCTCCTTCATGCTGATAACAACAGGCTCTCGGCCCGGACGGCGATCAATCTCTACGGCGGCTGGACGGGCGACGCGAACGGCAAGAACCAGGCTTTCCAGCAGATATCGCTCGGCATGGTCCGTGTGCTGGAGTCCTATTTAAATTTCATCGCGGAATTTTTCAGCACGCCGTATCTGGCCCGCGAATGGAAAGAGACGCTGGACATATATATAAACGAGCTCGGAGACCTGGTAAAGAGCGTCGTTTACAGATAATAGATGACTCGCCCGGCCGAGGCGCCGGGCCGTGCCGCATGCCGAGCCTCAAATTCTGCCCGCCCGAATGCATCCCGCGCGCTATCTTCCCCAAGGATTAATTGCGCATGCATGATTCCAAATTGCGCTTAACCTTGTTATATTATCCCTGTTTAAATTGTGCGCGATCGGCGTTTTCAAATTCGAAGGAGGCCCATATGCGAAAGGAAAAGAACGTATTCGGCGAGGAGCTCGAGTCATGCTCGGTATCTCCGATGACCGGTTTTTACCGTGACGGCTGCTGCAGGACCGGACCTCAGGACCTTGGCATGCACGTGGTATGCACCGAGGTCACGAAGGAGTTTCTCGAGTTCTCCAAAGCCAGCGGCAACGACCTGTCCACGCCCAATCCGGAATACGAATTTCCGGGCCTGAAGCCCGGAGACAGGTGGTGTCTATGCGCTCTCAGGTGGAAGGAGGCGTACGACAGCGGGTTTGCCCCTCCCGTCATACTCGCGTCCACACATGAGTCCGTGCTCCAGGTGGTGTCGCTGGGGGATCTGAAAAAATACGCGATCGACCTGGCATGACCGGGTCCGCTTGAATAATCGCCCTTCATCTCTTCTCTTCCTTGGGCGCGGAATTGTCGATTCTTACGAGGACCCTCCTCGGCTCTATGTTTTCGAGTGAGATGTCCTTGGGGAACTTCAGACTCGATTCCGATATGTTCACGGTCTTTATCCCTTTCCTCGCCTCGGGAATCTTGAGGAACAGCTCTACCTCTTTTTCGTTGAAGAAGTAAAACGCCCTCCTCGGGCCGAGGAACGTGACTTTCACGGTCTCGGGCTTTATGTCCTCGACCTTCAGCTCCGAAGGCAGCGTCGTGTATTTGACCGGGACGTTATAGGTCCTGTACACGAGCTTCGATTCGTGTACGAATACGAACCATAAGGCGACCGCCATGAATCCGGCAATCGCTTTTTCCCTGTAGTTCTTCGTAAAGAACGTAAACCAGTGCTTTCTTTTTTTTATAGGGTTGATTTCACTGTAGAATTTTTCGAGGATCAGGCTCAACTGCTCGCTGCCTATCTCTCTCAGCTCCCCGTTCCTGGCAACTGATACGGTCCCCCTCTCTTCCGATACGACCAGGCAGAGTGCGTCGCTCTGCTCCGACAGCCCGAGCCCCGCCGCGTGCCTCGTGCCCCTGTTCATGAGCATGGTGAAGTTTTTCGAGAGCGGCAGATGGCAGGAGAATTTGACGACGTTCCCGTTATCTATGATTATGGCCCCGTCGTGTCCTATCGAGTTAGGGTCGAGCAGGCTCTTGAGCAGGGGCTCGCTCAGTTTCCCGTTGAGCGTCTTTCCGCCTTCGATAGACCGCTCGATGCTGGTTTTTCCCGGGAGGATTATAAGCGCCCCGATTCTCTCCTCTGCCAGGTCCGTAATCGTTTTTACCAGCACTTCGGTCTCTTCGCGGTAAGAGCCGCGCGATCTTTCGAGCGCTTGCTGGGGGTTCAGGCTCCAGAGCGCGATCTGCTCGAGGAACTGCCTTATCTCCTCCTGGAATATGATTATGAGGGCGATGAATATGACGGCGAAAAAGGTCTGGAGCACCGACGTCGTCAGCACAAGATTGAACTGGCGCGCGAGGAGATAGACCAGGCTGATTATTATCACCCCGGTGAGCACGAATCTAGCCTTGGTCCTGTTGAACAACACCAGGAGCGCATATATAAGGAGAGACATGAATGCGATATCGAACAGGCCGGGTATGCCTATCTCTGTTATTATATCGGTCACGAATTGTACGGGATTCAATAACTGTAGCCCTTTAGTTTAGTTTTGTAAGTATATCAGAAGAGGCCCCGGTCTTACAGTTTTTTGTACCGGTCTGCACAGATTCGGGACATTCTATATCGAGATGCCGCAAGGCTCTGATTTGAAATTATCGGGATTTCGAGACTAACAAGACCCTCAGGTCCATTACGTTCGTGTTTGTCGGACCTGTAACAAGCAGATCTCCGAGCGGCTTGAAAAAATTATAGGAATCGTTTTCGGCAAGATGCCTGGCTGCGTCAAGACCTAGCTCCCGGGCCCTTCTGATAGTGCCGCCGTCCGCCATGGCCCCTGCCGCGTCCGTGGGGCCGTCCGTGCCGTCCGTCCCCCCGCTCAGGACGAGGACGTTTTCGAGCCCTTCTATATCTATGGCCGCGGCTAGCGCGAATTCCTGGTTCCTCCCTCCCGTCCCCATCCCCCTGACCGTAACCGTCGTCTCCCCGCCGGATATGATGCACGCGGGCGCCTCCACGGGGTTCCCCGACGAGACGACCTCCCTCGCTATCGCCGCATGCAGCCTCGCCGCCCCCGAGGTTTCGCCCCCGATCGAAGTCGAAAGTATGAGGGAATGATATCCGAGCGCCGAGGCCTTCTCTTTAGCCGCGCGCGCCGCTTCGACATTGCTCCCGACTATCACGTTCTCCGTTCTTCTGAATGCGGGATCTCCCGGCTTCGGTGTCTCCTCCTCCCCGCCCTTCGCGCCCCTTTCTATGTATCCGGCGACCCCCGCCGGCAGCTTCCCCCGTAGTCCGTACTTCCCGATGATTTCCACGCAGTCCCCGAACGTGCTCCTGTCGGGCACTGTAGGCCCCGAGGCGATGGCGTCGAGGTCGTCCCCGATCACGTCCGACAATATGAGTGAGATGAGCGCCGAAGGGCAGGCGAGCTTCGCGAGCCTTCCGCCTTTTACCTGCGATACATGCTTTCTGAGCACGTTCATCTCGTGTATAGCCGCGCCCGACTCGAGCATCCGCTCCGTGAGCTCGCGCTTGTCGCCGAGCGTAAGCCCCTCGGCGGGGAGCGGCAGGAGGGCGGAGCCTCCCCCGGATATGAGGAATATCACGAGGTCTCGTTCACCCGTCTTTCCGAGAAGCCCCGCGATCTCCCGTGCGCCTTTAAGGCCAGCCTCGTCCGGCACCGGATGGGACGCTTCGTTTATCTTTATTTTTTTTAGAGCGGCGGTATACCCGTGCTTCACGTTTATTATCCCTGCCGTGATCCGGTCTCCGAGTATGTCCTCGACCGCGCGGGCCATGGGCGCGGCGGCCTTCCCCGCCCCGATTACGTAGATATTGTCAAACCCCTGGAGTTCGTATCTGCGGCCGTTTACATGGAGCACGCCGTCCTCGAGCCCGAGGTGCCGTTTGACGGCGTTTTCGGGATCGGCCGCCTTCACGCCCGCGTCGAAAATCGAAACCGCGTCCTTTCTGAGCCTTTCCCTGTTCATGGCCTCAAATTATAACGAGAGCACGCTCGAGTAACAATAAAACGCGGTCCGCCGTCGAGTGTTTTATTTTTCTCCTCCGCAATCCCCCCGGTTCATAATCCGTAAAATCACTGGTAGATTCTTGTATGGGAATATTAACGGGTTCGATGACGAAAAGAGCCGCAAGTGCGATTATGCTTCTGTTTTTACTCCCGCTCGCTCTCCTTATCGGTTTTACGCGGGAGGCCGGCGGTCAGGACGATTCCCCTCAGGCTTCGTGTCCGGAGAGCTGCGAAAACTCCCGGAAAAACTGCGAGCTCTCCTGCTCTCAAATGATGGGCGGGGGGGCTGAGATCGGGAAAAAGAGAGAGTGCTTTGAGGCGTGCGCGAATGAGGAGGCCGGATGCGGCGAGAGATGCCTCAACCCGACGCCCCGCCCCACCTTAAAACCCGGGCCCTACAGCGGCGAGACCTGCGGCGGGGCGTGCGAGTCCAGGTCGAGGGACTGCGTGCAGGCGTGCACCAGGCATGTCGGCGGCGGCGCTGCGAGCGTGGAAAGGGTGAATTGCGAAACGTCCTGCGGGGAAGCTCTCGATAAATGCAACAACCTGTGTGCTAACCCGGACCCCCCGCCTACATTCGACCCGGAAGTATTCGAGAATAACCCCTGCGCCGGGACCTGCGCGGAGAAGCTCGGGGAATGCGAGGGGACATGCTCCATGTTCGCCGGGGAAGGGGAGGACGGCGGTAAGCGCGGCGAGTGTATGAGGGGATGTAAGGACGTCGAGTATAATTGTCTGTCTTCGTGTCCGCCTTAAGCGGTCATTTAATAAATTTTTATCCGGCCGTTCTTCCCGCCGGATAATTTTACCGGTCCGGTGTCCGCAGCCGGCTAAATTGCGGCAGGTCCCCGAGCGCCTCCAATATCTCGTCTTTTATACTGTCCCTGTTCTCGAGGTTCATTCTGAATAGCCGTACGTCCTCCCGCTCCTTGATCTTGCCCTTTATGCCACCGTCCGTGTGGGCTATTGTCGCTATGACGATATTCTCCGAGTCGAGCAGCTCCTGTATAGTCCGCACGAATTTCACGGAAAGGCATTCCATCTTGCCGATCTCGTCGATAACGATAATCCCCTCCCCCGGTTCCGTTAAACCGAGGGAATCGAGGAACGAATCGAAAGCTGTGACGTCGACCCTGTATTTCCCGACGTGATACGGGCTGTCGATGAATACGTGAGCGAGCATCGATTTCCTCCCGTCGAGAGCCACGAGCTGAAACCCCTTCCTCTCCCCCTTGTATCGTATCTCCTCGGTGTAAAATCCCCGGGTCCTATACCTGGAAAGCCCGTAGACGAGCTGCTTTATGAGCGTGGTTTTCCCTATTCCGGGAAGCCCTGTTATGAGGATATTCTTTCTTTCCCTGTCCATGCCGTCTGGTCCGTGGGAGTTCTCGGGAAGGGGTTCGTATGTAGTGCGCCGGTCACGGTTCCGGGATTAATTGGATTCGGAATGCGGGCTGTGCTCACACCCTTAGCCGTTCACATATATCCCTGATCAGGTGAACGGCCTTGTCCACTTCATCGAAGGTATTCTCCACTGAAAAACTGAAACGGATGCTCGAATACGCCTCTGACTCAGTGAGTCCCATCGAGCATAGCACGTATGACGGCGAGACCTCGAAGTTGGTGCACGCGGAGCTCTGGGAGCACCTCACCCCCGCCCCGTCCAGCTCCCTTACGAGCCTCCTCCCATCTATTCCTCCGAACATTATGTTCGTAGTGTTGCATACCCTGTTCTTCGTATCGCCGTTTACCATCGTACCGGGGACGAAATCTAGCACCATTGCTTCGAACCTGTCCCGGAGTTCCTTCATGTAGGCGGCGAGGAGCGTCAAATCGTTCTTTCTGAGCTCCGACGCCTTGCCGAGCCCGACGATACCCGGCAGGTTCTCGGTACCCGGTCTGAAACCCTCCTCCTGAAACCCGCCGAACATTATCGGCACGAGGAGGAATTTGTCCCTGGCGTAAATGACCCCGGTTCCCTGGGGCCCGTGGAATTTGTGCCCGGTAAACGAAAGGAAATCGAACGGGAGATCCTCGGCCTTCATCTCGATCTTGCCAACGGCCTGAGCCGCGTCCGTGTGGAAGGGCACTCCCCTCTCGAGGCACATCTCCCCGACTTCGACGACGGGCTGTATGACGCCCGTTTCGTTGTTGACCCACTGCACGGAAACGAGCGAAGTGTTACCGTTCATCGTTTTCCTGAGCTCGTCCAGGTCGACGATGCCGTTCGGACCGACCTTTATCAGCCTTATCTCGACATCGTTTATACAGAGGTAGCTGCACATCTTCCTTATGGAAGAGTGCTCGACGGTTGTCGTGATCACTCGGCACTTCTTGCCCTTGTCCCTGGTGGAGGAGTAAAACGCCATATTGTTCGACTCGGTCCCGGAGCTCGTGAACGTGATCCTGGCGGGGCTCGAGCCTATGAGCGCCGCTACTTTCTCCCTTGCTCTCTCGAGGTGTCTTCTCGCCCTTTCGCCCGTCGAGTGGGCGCTCGAGGGGTTTCCGAATTCGTCCCCGAGTATCTTGTAGACCTCTTCCCTCACCTGGGGAAGCGGCTTGGTCGTTGCGTTGTTGTCGAGGTAGATTTCCCTGTGTTCCATAACCCGGCCCGCTCGTAGATATTATACATTATCCG
>CADEFK010000005.1:0-24473 GCA_902826595.1 uncultured bacterium
GGTATAACGTGCTCCATCCTATAGGGTGGGCCGCGTTCGGGCCCCCGGCCGAGAACGCGGCCATCGCCCGCGGCGTGCACCCCGCCGTATGGACCTACGACAACATCGCCCAGATGAAGGCCCAGCTCAGGCAGCTCGGCTTCAGCTACGACTGGACGCGGGAGATCGCCACCTGCGACCCGTCCTACTACAAATGGGAGCAGATGGTGTTCACGCGGATGTTCGAGAAAGGGCTCGCGTACCGTAAATCGACGACCGTCAACTGGTGCCCCTCGTGCGAGACCGTGCTCGCGAACGAGCAGGTGGAGGACGGGCTCTGCTGGCGCTGCGGCTCGGTGGTCGAATTGAAAGTCATGGACGGGTGGTTTTTCAAGACCACCGAATATACCGAGGAGCTCCTCGAATACACCAACAAGCTCAAAGACGGCTGGCCCGAAAGGGTCCTCGCCATGCAGAAGAACTGGATCGGGAAGAGCACAGGCGCCGAAATAGATTTTCCGCTCGAAGAAACCGTCGGCGGTGAGAGCGGCCTCCGTATATTCACGACGCGCCCGGATACCGTGTTCGGCGTCACGTATATGAGCATAGCGCCCGAGCACCCTCTCGCGGCTCAGCTGATCAAAGGGAAGCCCGAGGAAAAGGAAGCGCTCAAATTTATAAAACGGATCACGAAACAGAGCAGCCTCGAAAGGATTGCGGAAGGGGCTAAGAAAGAGGGCGTCTTCACGGGCACTTTCGCCGTAAACCCCTTCACAGGCGGGCGAATTCCTGTATACATCGCCAACTTCGTGCTCGTCGAGTACGGGACAGGAATAATCATGTGCGTCCCCGCCCACGACCAGCGTGACTTCGAGTTCGCTAAAGAGTACGGGCTTCCCATCGTTCCCGTGATAGAACCCGAAGGGACCAAGCTCCGTGCGGAAGATATGACGGGGGCGTACGAAGAGCCGGGTGTAATGGTGAATTCGGAGCAGTTCTCGGGCCTGCCTTCAGAATCCGGCAAAGAAAAAATAATCGAGTACATAGAGAAAAAGAAGATAGGCAAAAGAAGGGTCAATTACAGGCTCAGAGACTGGGGCATATCACGCCAGCGTTACTGGGGCGCGCCCATACCGATCGTCTACTGCGATACCTGCGGAGTAGTCCCCGTTCCCGACAAAGACCTCCCCGTCGAGCTTCCTCTCGACATAGAATTCACGGGGAAGGGCGGGTCGCCGCTCGCGAAGGCTGAGAGCTTCGTCAACACCGTTTGCCCCGAATGCGGCGGCAAGGCGAAGCGCGAGACCGACACGATGGATACGTTCGTCGAGTCCTCCTGGTACTTCCTCAGGTACGCGTCGCCTCATTTTAATGAAGGCATGTTCGACAAAAAGGAGGTCGGGTACTGGCTCCCTGTGGACAGGTACATAGGCGGCATCGAGCACGCGATACTCCACCTTCTCTACGCGAGGTTCTATACCAAGGTCCTCCGGGACCTGGGCATGTGCGACCTCGACGAGCCCTTTACGAACCTCCTCACGCAGGGGATGGTCATAAAGGACGGTGCCAAGATGTCGAAGTCCGTCGGCAACATCGTAGACCCTGACGACATGATAAAGAAATACGGGGCCGACACGGTGAGGCTCTTCATGCTTTTCGCCGCCCCCGTGCAGAAGGACCTCGACTGGAGCGACGAGGGGATAGAAGGAGCGTTCAGGTTTCTTAACAGGCTCTGGCGTCTCATATCCGACAGGTTTCCTAAGATCGAGCCTCTCAAGGGTAAAACGCCCGACGCGGATAAATTATCCGTCTCCGGCAAGGACCTCCTGACCAAGGTGCACAAGACCATAAAGAAGGTTACAGACGACTTGGAAAAGTTTCAGTTTAATACCGCCATCGCCGTGGTCATGGAGCTTCTCAACGATACGTCCCGCATCATTCCCGCGGGCGACGAGGATGTGAAGGTGGTGAGAGAATCGGTCGAGGCCATGGTGAGGCTCCTTTACCCGATAGCCCCGCATGTGTCGGAGGAGCTATGGAGCGAGCTCGGATATAAGGGCTCGCTCGTCGATGAGCCCTGGCTCGAATGGAATAAGGGGCTCGTGGCCGGAGCCGCTATAACCGTAGTAGTGCAGGTGAACGGGAAGGTTAGGGCCCAGCTCACGATGGATGCGGATGTAAGCGACGAAGAGATGAAAGAGGCAGCGTTCGCCGACGAAAAGGTCAGGGGCTATCTCGCCGGAAAAGAGCCCAGAAAGGTTTTCGTAGTCCCCAAGAAGATCGTCAATATTGTGGTTTAGGTAAGCTCTCGGAAACTAATTTCTCTTCTTCAAATACTTTTCAGCGATTGCGGCGAACTCCCGCGCGGCCTTCTCCGGGTCTCGCGAGCCGAATACGGCGGTGATGACGGCGATGCCGTCGACGCCTGTTTCGAGCACCGAATCGGCGTTTTCAGGGGTTATGCCCCCGATCGCGAAAACCGGGATGCTCTTTATCCTTGAAACCGCCTCTCTCAGGACATCAAATGAAGTCGGGGTTCTTTCGGGCTTGGTCGGCGTGAAGAACGGTGTCCCGAAGGCCACATAGTCAGCGCCGTCCCTCTCGGCGTCGATCCCCCTTTCGAGCTTCCCGTAACAGGAGACGCCTATAATTCTGTCCCCCCCGAGCACTTCCCTCGCGTGACTAACCATCGGGTCGTCCTCACCGAGATGCACACCATCGGCCCCTATTGCCTTTGCTAACTCTACTGAATCATTGATTATTAATGGCACTCCGTATTTTCCGGTCACTTTTAGAAGCGCCTTGCCGAGTCTCACAACCTCATCCCCCGGCGTGTCTTTTTCCCTGAGCTGAACGACACTCGCCCCCCCTCGAACGGCCTTTTCCACAGCCGCCATGAAGCTGTCCCGTGAAATGAGTTTCTTATCCGTTATCACATAGAGCCCTCTCAGCATCCGCTTCATGGTTTTAGAAACTTATCGGGGCTTTTTAATTAGCGCAAATTCAGCGAAGGCGGCTACTCATAATCAATGCCACGTGATTCCATCCACTGCGCCTCAGACATCGAGCCAATTTGTAATATTCCCCCTCTCATAATAAAATCTTATCCAATCAAGAGGAGGCAAAAGTTAGATGAGGGCGAATAAAGTTTTTTTCATTCCGTTCATCATATTCTTGAGCGTGTTTTCTATGGTATTAGCGCCATTGAACAAGGCGGGCGCCGCGGGCGGCAGCGTTCCCTACTCGTTTTTCCTCGAGCACCCGTACACCTCGACGGGCGTGAGGGGGAACCTCGAGCTGGTTTCCGTGGACGGTGGCGGGACTCTCGTCATGAACCAGCTTCGCGCCGACCTCAACCTTAGTGAGCATATCTTCGGAATTTACGCGAAATTTCCCTTTTCGGGCGTGACGGACGGGGTCTTCGAGAACGGGGACTACGAGTTCGGCAATATCGGGGTCGGGACGAAGTACGCGCTTCTGAGCTCTGCCAGCTCCGCGCTGACCCTTGGCTTCGAGGTCCTGTTCCCGACGACGGGAAATAACTCCGGTGCTTTGGGGGCACGCTCTTACTTCCGCGATTTCGCGTACTTTGTCAACGATGCGTATACCTTCGTTCCATACGGAGTATTCGCCATAGGCGGCGACGTCCTCGCGTTCCAGGCCAATCTCGATTTCGACATTATGACAAACGCGGAGGATGCGAACGAGAGCCCGTTCAGCACGGGGGGCGATAGCGTCGAGCTCATTATTAAATACGGCGCTGCGGCGAGCGTTACGCCCCGATTCAACCTCCCTTTCTCGACCTCATTTCTCCTCGAGCTCCTCCTCGCGTCGTCCACCTCATTCGATCAGAACGTCACCGGGGCGTACGTCACCCCGGGCATAAGGCTGGGCGGCATCAAATACAGCTTCGGGGCCGGGGTGCAAATTCCCTTCGGGAGCGACGAGATAAGCGATTTCGCGAACGTGGACTTCCTGATGGATTTTCTGATCAGGTTCGGTGGGTGATGCGGGGCTCCGCAGGCGGGACTGATCTAACAGCCGCCGGATGCCCGTTATTAGGCCGGTTAATGCCCGATAGCCTTGAATATCGCGTCCGTGACCGCGCCGTAGTCGGCCGGGAGCTCGACCGGTTTGTTCGCATATTTCGAGAATACGCCTTCGAGCTCACCCTTGTGATAACCGATCTTGAATTCGACGAACTTCAGTCCGTGAGCGGTCGATATTATCACGATCCTGTCAGACGGCTTGAAGATTTTTCTCTCCTGCAATTTGAGGAAAGCAGCCAGGGCGACGCCCGTGTGAGGGCAGTTGAACGTACCCGTCCTGTCGACCAGCGCACAGGCGTTGGATAGCTCCACTTCGCTCGCCTGCTCGACGATACCGTCGAATTCCTTAAGTATCCTGATAGCCTTGTTCACGCTTACCGGGTTTCCGATCTGTATCGCGTTCGCGAGCGTCGTCTTTGCCTTGACGGGGTGGAATTCTTCGAAATTTTTCAGGTAGCTCAGGTATAGCGGGTTCGCGTGCTCCGCCTGCGCGCAGACGAGGCGCGGGAGCTTGTCTATCAGTCCGAGCTCCTTCATGACGAGGAACCCCTTTCCGAGCGCCGAGATGTTGCCCAGGTTGCCGCCCGGTATGATGATCCAGTCGGGCACCTCCCAGTCGAACTGCTGGCAGAGCTCGATGCTTATCGTTTTCTGCCCCTCGATGCGGAGCGAGTTTATGGAATTAGCCAGGTATATGTTGTTTTCGGTGCATACTCTCTGCACCATCTCCATGCATCCGTCGAAGTCCGTGTCGAGAGAAAGCACGAGCGCGCCGTTCGATATGGGCTGTACCAGCTGGGCTATGGAGACTTTGTCCTTGGGCAGAAAGACTATCGCCGGGATGCCCGCAGAAGCGCAATATGCGGCGAGCGCGGCCGACGTGTCGCCTGTCGACGCGCAGGCCACGGCCGGTACGTCCTTCCCCTCGGATTTCATCTGGTTGACGACCGATACGAGCACGGTCATACCCAGGTCTTTGAAGGACCCCGTGTGGCTGTTACCGCACATTTTTATCCAGATATCTTCCATGCCGATCTGCCTGCCGAACCTCTCCGCCCAAAAGAGGTTTGTCGCCCCTTCGTACATCGATACTATATTGTTGTCCTCGACGTACGGGCACACCCACTCCTTTTTTCCCCAGACGGAGCTCCCGTAGGGCCAGCTCTGCCTCCTGTAACGGTTATCGAAGATATCTTTCCATTCCTGTGCGGATTTTTCCTTGAGCGTATCGATATCATGAGTGACTTCCAGGAGGTTCCCGCATTTCCTGCAGCGGTATATTATTTCGTTGAGGGGGTATGTTTCTCCGCAATTTTCATCGATACAGCTGAACCAGGCCCTGTAATTACTCATAGTCAAACAAAATACCCCCTCGTATTTTGACTGTCAAACAAAGCCGGCCTGCCGCTGCCGTTCACGCAGGATTATGCCCTCCACAAACTGAATGCATGTCTCTACTGGTAATTTTTACAAAAATGATGTAGTGTTTATAATTAAAGGAGATTCTAATAATTATGTCATAAGTCTATGACTATCAGTGATAATTGGATTTAGCTTTGCCGCGATCTTGATACGGAAATATGCGCTTTGGTGTTTGAGCCTGCCGAATGTTGAATAGTAGAGTGCATCTCAGGATTCATGGAAGGGTTCAGGGAGTGTTTTTCAGGGCGTCAACGATGGATAAAGCCAAGGAGCTTGGCCTGACAGGCTGGGTAAGGAATAATCCGGACGGTTCTGTGGAGGTCATCGCGGAGGGATCGATGGAAAGGGTAGAAACGCTCGTAGCATGGTCCCATAAGGGCCCGAGACACGCGGTCGTCAATAGAGTGGAAATTGAATGGGAGCCGTATGCGGACGAATACAAGGAATTCACCATAGCATAGATGCGGCGGAGACTCGACATACATGATAATTAAGTGCATACCGGGCGGCATATTTCTTACCAACTGTTATATAATCGGAGACGAAGCGACCAACGAAGCCATACTCGTTGATCCGGGCGAACAGATGGACGATATACTGGCCGAAGTTGAGAAGTCGGGTCTCGATATTATCAAGATCGTCAACACGCACAGTCACATAGACCATGTGGCGGGGGCCGCGGAGGCGAAAGAAGCCCTGGGCGCGGGATTTTATATTCACCCGGAAGAGGAGCCCGTTCTTCAGGCTCTTCCCGAGTCCGCGATGAGGTTCCCGCAGTTCGGCGAAGTAAGGGTTCCCGAGATAGAGGGGTATGTCGAGGAAGGGGATGAGATAGAGATCGGCAATCTCAGTGCGAAGGTGCTGCACACCCCCGGACATACTTGGGGGAGCATTTGTCTTGTCATAGACGATCAGGTTATTTCGGGGGATACGCTTTTTGCCGGGAGCGTAGGAAGAGTGGATCTCACCGGAGGGACGTCCATGAGGGAGCTTGTCCGCTCTATCAAGACGAAGCTCATGATCCTTCCGGATTCCTATAAAGTGCACCCCGGCCACGGGCCCTCGACGACAATCGGGATAGAGAGGAGATCGAATCCGTTCCTGACGGGCGATTTGATTATTTTATAACTTGGAAAGGTTAATATTTAGAATCATCCTGATACTCGCGGTAGTCTCGTTCCTGGTGTATATGTTCGCCAGGGAGATATCCCAGGTATATGCGCTCCACAGGGAGAACGATAAAGTTAAGCTGGAAGGAAAGAAATTGGAAATGGATAATGACGAGCTTAAAATGAAAATAGAGCTGATAAAGAAGGATAAAGTCTATATGGAAAAAATTATAAGAGAAGAGCTAGGGATGATCAAAACAGGTGAAAAAATATACAGATTTAAAGAATAAAATTACGTATTCGAATTTTTTACTCGGAAAGGTATTAATTCTTTTACTCTCCGCGCTCATTTTCATTCTCATTTATCAAAATAGCTTCCATTCCCTTAATTCATATTCTGTTCTGGCTACACTGCTTCTGCTCGCTACGGCGGGTTACAGGACGTTTCAGACCCTTAGGGCCGGTACCAGGGATATACCGCTCTTAGACAGGCTCGAGCTCGCTGTTCTCTATACCCTCGTTTTTGAAATCTTCTTGGAGGTTTTCGGGAACAATATATTTCCGCTCTCTTTTTTACTTGTCCCGGTCCTGATTTTCGGCTTCGGATGGACAGGCGGGATAGTATCGCTCTCGGTTATTTCGGTTCTCCGTCTCGCCATGCATTTTGGAACGGGCACGCTGATCGAGCTCTCCCTGCTTATGATAACTACAGTGGTGATAGGGTATTTACTGAAGGGGGACAAGGAGCGGATCGGTTCTTATATGTTTCAGCGGAGCAGCGGAAAAAATATTATACTGCCGGCGATGATATCTGGAGGGGCTGATAGAAACGATAGCGTCGAGCCTGTCGGCGTAAAGGCTCTGAAGAACGAGATCAGGAGTTCGCTCGGCATACTCTGCGATCTCGTGCCGAATCACAGCATCGTTCTCTATATGAAGATGGACGACGGGCTTTACGCAATTGCCGACTTTGTATCAAAGAGCAAGGATTACATAGACAGGGGACAGAGACTCAACTTCCGGGGCGGGTATCTGGGATGGGTATTAAAGACGAAGACTCAGGTCCTGATCACGAGCATCAAGAACGTGAGGAAGAACCTCATATACTATAATAAGAACGTGCCGATCAAGGCCCTGCTTGCTACCCCGCTCTTCTTTAAAGGCGATAGAGAAAGTTCCCAAGGCGACGAGAGCATATTCGGCATGCTCGTCATCGACAGTTTTCAGCAGGACGCTTTCGGAGATAAAGAGAAGCTGATCGTTTCGCTCATTTCGGACAGAATAGTGGAAATAATCGACAGGTTCCTCCTGTCCGAGAAGGTCTATCTCAGCTCCCAGGAATTGAATTCGTTTTACGACTTTACTCAAAAGCTCAATTCCACGAGCGACGTGGACGTAATTCTGGACCACATTATCGATACGCTGGTGAGGTTGTTCGAGGCCGACTTCGTGGGCATATCCCTCGTTGATAAGGAGGGAGGATACAGCAGCCTCAAAAGGGTAAGTGAAGCCATGAAGGAGCATCTGGAAGACAAGGAAATTCCGCACGACGACACCCTCATAGGGTTCGTCGCGGAGAGCGGAAAACATTTCCACTTCGACGACATATCGGCGAGGTCTCAATACAGGAGTGTTTTCGGGAAGGAAATCGACTTCGCGCTGGGGATCAAGAATATCAAGTCCGTCCTCATCTACCCGTTCCACGAGACCTTTCAGGACGTCGAGAACAAGGATCAGGACGTATTAGGCTGCGTCGTTATAGGCCGGAGGACGAAGAATCCTTTCAACGCGGGCGAGATAAGCCTCGCGAAGATCATATGCCGGGAATCCGCCAAGTCCATGACGTCTTCCCTCAACTTCCAGAAGGTAAAAGAGCTCGCGATAAGGGACGGGCTCACGGGCCTCTATAATCACAGGCATTTTCAGGAAATGCTCTCCTACACTATCGTTCACTCGGACAGGTACTCGGCCCAGACCTCTCTGCTCATGATCGACGTGGACGATTTAAAGGTTATAAATGATACATACGGTCACCAGGCTGGCGATACCGTCTTGTCTTCCATAGGGAATATATTGAGCGAGACGTTGAGGAAGGTCGATATACCGGCCAGGTACGGCGGAGACGAATTCGCCGTCATACTCCCGAATACGAATAAGACGGGATCGATCGCCGCCGCGGAGAAGATCAGGAGCAGACTGAAAAGGGTCTCCTTGAGATCGGATTCGCGCGAGATCCCGGTCACTTTCAGTATGGGTATCGCGACCTATCCCCAGTGTGCCGCCAGTAAGGAGATGCTTATCGAAAAATCGGACCGCGCCCTCTACGAATCGAAGAATCAAGGTAAAAACAAGATAACGCACTATGAGGATATCTCGCTCGAGGAGCTGGGGAGCTGAACCCGGACAAGCGCCGTTCCTCAAGGGACGTATTCGATCGAGATAGTTTGTGCGGCCGCCGAAGTTAATAGTTATACTTCCTCTTATTCACATTTCCGGTAATACATGACGGACGGACGAAAAAAAGAGCTCGACCCCAGGGAATTTTTCTACGGCGGGAAGACATTCCCGAGGAAAAGCCTCGGTCAGAATTTTATTACGGACCGGAGGGTAATAGACAGGATAGTCGAGACAGCTGAGATTTCGGGTGACGACGAGGTGCTCGAAATCGGGCCCGGCATGGGAGCGCTGACTCTCGCGCTCGCCGGGGACGCCGGGAGAGTCGTAGCGGTAGAGAAAGACGAGCGGGTGATAAGCCGATTACGCGAGATCCTGGAGGGCTATACCAATACCGAGGTTGTCGAGGGTGACTGCCTAAAGCTCGATTACGGGGATTTCTACAGGGGCAGGAAAATGAAAGTTGTTTCCAACCTCCCCTACAGCATATCCACGCCCGTTCTAATAAAGCTCCTCAGAAACCGCGCCATGTTCTCGTCCCTTATCCTGATGCTTCAGCTCGAAGTCGGCGAGAGGATTGCGGCCGCGCCCGGCAGCAGGAAGTACGGCTCGTTGTCCGTTCTCCTTCAAACGTACATGGACGTCAAGTTGGTCTTCCGGGTTCCCCCCTCCGCGTTCTGGCCAAAGCCGAAAGTCGATTCGGCCGTACTCAAGTTCATTCCCCTTCCGCGGCCGAGGGTCCCGGTTCCGGACGAGCGGCTTCACGAAACGGTGCTCAGGGCGGCGTTTTCCTCGAGGAGGAAAATGCTGGGCAATTCACTGCGGTCGATATTACCAAAGGAAGCTGTGGAGAGTGTGCTCTACTCGTGCGGCATAGACAGGTCGAGACGCGCCGAGACCCTGACCATAGCGGAATTCGGCCGGCTGGCGGAAGAGGTTAGGCGCGGTCAAAAAGCCGGGGTGATTCCGGATTCCCCCCCTGGCATTGAATGAGCCGCCGGAAAGTAATATAATTCCTTCTGTTAGACAATTCATAATGGTGGAGGATTAATAATATGCGTAATGTTATAGCGTCATCTTTAGTACTCCTTGCGGTTTTATTCCTGACACCCCTTATTTCGTCTTCCCAGGATTTCGGAATTAGCGGAATCTGGTACCACGACAGCATGCAGACCCACATAAACGTGAAGGACTTCACGAATGTTGTGTTGATAAACGAGGACGGAGACAGGGCGGTAGGGCATTTCGTCAATCCCTGGCAGATAAAGGTCCCGGGCTGGAACGTAGTCGGCAATATCCAGAACGGGGGAACCCAGATTTCATGGTCGAACAACACAACGTGGACCAGGTACCCGAGCGGCAAAACCCATATAAGCGGCACCTGGTATCACAACAGCAGCCCGACTTCCATACAGGTCTACGATAACGGGTGGAGGTTCAGCATCACGAACGAAAGCGGACAGACGAGCGACGGTTACGCTAAAAGCAGCCGCGAGCTGTACATCCCGTCCCTGGGCATAACCGGACATGTGAATGAAGACGCCACCAGGATCAGATGGAGTAACGGAACGGTCTGGACCAGGAATCCGGGAGGCTCCGGGCCGCTGTCATCACCCGAACAATAAGAGGGGATCGAACGAGGCCGTGCGATCAACGGGCCGCCGGCGTTTCATGACGGTTAATAAAGGTTCTATTCTGAGGAGACCACCAGGAGCACCGTCCCCAATTCGACCGCGTCTCCTTCCTTGACCATTACGCTCTTGACCTTTCCCGCGATCGGGGACTTGAGCTCGCTCTCCATCTTCATGGCTTCGACCACTATGAGGCCCTCGTCTAGCGCGACTTCGTCGCCTTCGCCCTTCAGTACCTTCACCACCCTGCTCGGCATGGGCGACTTTATCTCCTGAATACCCGAGACGATGTGCGAGGTCTTGCGCTGCTCCCTCTCGGATACAGCTTCGAGCTCGTATAGATCTCCGTCGAGGAAAACCTGGACTTTCTTACCCTTCCTGAATACGCCCATGGTGCTTGACTTTCCGTCGATCAGAAATGAATACAGGTTGTCTTCGATTTTCTGAAAATCCACCGCATAGGAGCCGCCGTCCAGCTCCACTCGCAGCTGGCCTTCCTCTTCTTCGAGTGTGATCTTATAGATTTGGTCGAAAATTTTAAAGGTGTATGTCATAAGGACGGGCTCCTCGAAACCCCTGATCTTCTGCCGAAGAGCTTCCAGTTCGATGCCGGTTTCTGTGACTGCGTGTCCGTCCTTTCGGAGCTGCTCATAGAGAGCGCGGCTGCTATCAATGCTTTTTCTGTTCCGGCGGCCGAGGGTTTTAAAAGTTCCGGATGCCTTTCGATAAATCCGGTATCAATCTTCCCTTTCCGGAATTCATCGTCGCCCATGGTGCGGATCAGGAACCCGATATTCGTTTTCACTCCGAGAACTATATATTCCCTCAATGCCGATTCCATTTTTTTTATTGCTGCTTCTCTCGTATCAGCCCAGGTGACGAGTTTCGATAGCATCGGATCGTAGAACGGCGTGATTTCACTCCCATTGTAAATAGATGAGTCGTCCCTTATGCCCGGACCGCTGGGAGTCCTCAGGTACTCGATCACTCCCGGGGACGGGAGGAAATTCGTTTCCGGGTTCTCGGCGTAGACCCTGCACTCGAGCGCGTGTCCCTTCATGACGATGTTCTTCTGTTTGAACGGGAGATTCTCTCCGGCGGCGATCCTTATCATCCATTTCACTATATCGAAGCCGGTTATCATCTCGGTCACGGGATGCTCGACCTGGACCCTGGTATTCATCTCGAGGAAATAGAAGTTCTGGCTCTGGTCCATGATGAATTCAATCGTTCCGGCACACTTGTATTTCACGGCCTTCGCGATCCTCACCGCGACCTCGCCCATTTTCTTCCGGGTCCTTGAGCTGATGGCGGATGATGGGGCCTCCTCGATCACCTTCTGGTGTCTTCTCTGTATCGAGCACTCGCGCTCGAACAGGTAGAGGGTATTGCCCTCGGCGTCGGCGATTATCTGTATCTCTATGTGTCTCGGGCGCTCGATAAATCTCTCGACGAAGACAGAATCGTCTCCAAAGGCCGATCGCGCCTCGCTCCTCGCCATACGGAGAGAGCTTTCGAAATCGTCCTTGCTCCTCACGAGCCTCATCCCCTTTCCGCCGCCTCCGGCCGAGGCCTTGATCATCACAGGATAGCCGATCTCTGCCGCGATCACGGACGCCTCTACGTCGCTCACCGCGCCGTCCGAGCCCGGTACGAGCGGCACTTTAACGTCGTGGGCGATTTTTCGTGCCGTTATTTTATCCCCCATCAGGCGTATCGCCTCGGGCGAGGGCCCGATGAACACGATGCCCGATTTTTCACACATGTCGGCGAACGAATCGTTCTCGGATAGGAATCCGAAGCCAGGGTGTATGGCTTCGGCGCCTGACTTTTTCGCGGCTTCTATTATTCTCTCTTTGTTCAGATAGCTCTCTGCGGGCGCCGAGCCTCCGATGTGGTATGCCTCGTCCGCCAGAGCGACGTGAAGGGAGCGCCTGTCGGCGTCGGAATATACGGCAACGGTGCTTATGCCCATCTCCCTGCACGCGCGTATTATCCTGACTGCGATTTCCCCTCTGTTTGCTATAAGTACTTTTTTAAACATTCGATAATCCTTTGATATTAGAGTGGTATGTTCCCGTGCTTTTTCGGGGGGTTCGTCTGCCGCTTGCCGTCCAGCATCTCGAACGCCGAGATTACCCGGGGCCTCGTATCTTCGGGTCGTATGACCTCGTCGACGAAGCCAAGGTCAGCGGCCCTGTAAGGGTTCGCAAACCTTTCTTTATATTCCTCGATGAGCTTCGTCCTCTCCGCGTCCGGGTCCTCGGCCTGCATTATCTGGGCGCGCGAAATAATATTGACGGCGCCGTCCGAGCCCATAACTGCGATTTCTGCGGTCGGGTACGCCATCACGATATCGCCCCTGACGTGCTTTGACGACATAACGTCGTATGCCCCTCCGTACGCTTTCCTCGTAATGACCGTGACCCTCGGGACCGTCGCTTCGCTGTACGCGTAGAGGAGCTTGGCCCCGTGCTTGATGATGCCGCCCCACTCCTGCGACGTGCCCGGGAGGAAACCGGGGACGTCTTCGAAGGTGAGTATGGGGATATTGAAACAGTCGCAGAACCTCACGAACCTGCCGGCTTTTACGGAGGCGTCTATGTCCAGGCACCCGGCGAGTATATTGGGCTGGTTGCCGACTATGCCTATTACCCTGCCCGCCATCCGGGCGAACCCTATCACTATGTTTTGGGCGTAATGTTCCTGAACCTCGAAAAAGTAACCTTCGTCCACTACCGCATTGATAACGTCTTTAACGTCGTATGGTTTGTTAGGGTTTTCGGGGACTATAGCCCTGAGCGCGGTCGCCCTCCTGTCGGAGGGGTCGTCTGTCTGGGCCCTCGGCGGGTCTTCCATATTATTCGAGGGGAGGAAGCTCAGGAGCTCTTTTATGAGAGCTATGCACTCCTTGTCGTCCTCGACCGCGAAATGCGCTACACCGCTCCTCGAGTTGTGCACCATTGCCCCGCCAAGCTCTTCCGAGTTCACTTCCTCGTGCGTCACCGCCTTTATCACATCGGGCCCGGTGATGAACATGTAGCTCGTATTCCTCACCATGACCGTGAAATCTGTTATAGCGGGGGAATATACGGCGCCCCCGGCGCAGGGCCCCATAACGGCCGATATCTGCGGTACGACGCCTGATGCGAGCACGTTCCTGCAGAATATCTCTCCGTATCCACCCAGGCTCTCCACGCCTTCCTGTATCCTGGCGCCCCCGGAGTCGTTAAGCCCCACGACCGGGGAGCCCACCTGCATGGCGAGGTCCATTACCTTGCATATCTTCTTTCCGTGTACCATGCCGAGCGAGCCGCCGAAAACGGTGAAGTCCTGGGCGTAGACGAAGACCTGCCTGCTATCTATTTTCCCGTACCCGGTGACGACACCGTCCCCCAGGAACTTTTTACTGTCCATACCGAAATCGGTGCATCTGTGAACGACGAATTTGTCGAGCTCCACGAAGGTGTTCTTATCGAGGAGCAGGTCGATTCTTTCTCTCGCGGTGAGTTTGCCGATTTCGTGTTGCTTCTGTATTCTCGCTTCGCCGCCCCCGGCTTCGGCCTCTCTTTCCTTTTCTTCGAGTACGGCAATTTTATCCTTCATTATCGGCTCCTTTGAAGGTTCTTGAGAATCCAAAAAAATACTATGTAAATACCTAATTGGCAAGTTTGCTGGACGTATACGGGGTTTGCATATGTAGCCTGAAAATATGAAGAATTTGTCAGGCGCTTCCGAATGGACTGTGGGCAGTAGTGGAGCGGGACACGCAGCAGGCTATTTCCGGTAACCCCTATTCGCCCCCGTACGCGGCTCCGGTCTTAAAGGCCGATCGCCTCCGAGACTGCTTTTACGCCGGCGCGGGTATCTTCGAGGGACCCCGAGTTATCTATAATATAGTCTCCGTGCATCATCTTCTCCCGGGCCGGCATCTGCGCCCTTAGTCTCGAGAGGGCCTCTTCCCTCGTAAAACCCTTATCCCGGATGAGCCTTTCGATCTGAGTCTCTTCGTCTGCGGTCACTACGATGAGCCAGTCTATCAGGCTCTTGAGCCCGCCCCTCTCAACGATGAGCGTGGCCTCGACCATCACAACTGGCGCCCCTTCCTTCTTGTATTCCCTCAGCAGCTCGCTGATCCTCTCCCCTATCCTCGGGTGCGTGATATCGTTGAGCCTCTTCCTTTTTGCTTCGTCGCCGAAGACGATATCAGCGAGTCTTTTCCTGTTTATCGCACCGTCTGGTTCGAGAACGTCTCTCCCGAACTCGGAGACTATCTCCTCCCACGCGGGCGCGCCCGGCTCGACCACTATCCGCGCGATCTCGTCGGCGTCGATTATCCTCGCGCCGAGCGCTTCGAACATCCGTGCGACGGTGCTCTTGCCGGAGGCTATGTTCCCGGTAATGCCTATTACCTTCATCGGGGTATTTTAATTGGACGGAGATACTCTTTCAAATGGGTTCTTTTATCCCTGCGGAGGGGCGAGGGCGGGAGACTTGATAAAAATACCAGTCGTGTATAATAAATTTCTGGATTTCGCAACTGCGAATAAAAAAGGAGGGGTTCCATGTCTAAAAAAGCGGAGGATATAAAGATAGTAGGGGTCGTAGGGGCGGGAACGATGGGTTCGGGGATAGCACAGGTGGTCGCTTCGAGCGGCCGTCAGGTCGTGCTAGTGGACGTAACGGACGCCGCGATTGCAAGGGGGATGAAGGCCATAGAGGGCAGTCTTGGGAGGCTGGTGAAGAAAGAGACGATAAGCGAAGAAGAGAGCAAGTCCATAGTATCGAGAATAAAAACAACCACAAAATATGAGGATTTTAAGGATGTTGACCTCGTCATAGAGGCTGCTTTCGAGGATATGAAGGTTAAGAAGGAGATCTACAGGAAGCTCGACGAGTCGACCAAACCCGACGTGGTGCTTGCCACAAATACATCCTCTTTGCCAATTGTCGAGATCGCGGTCGGGACCGGGAGGGCCGACAAGGTGGTCGGCATGCACTTCTTTAATCCCGCACCCGTGATGAAGCTCGTCGAGATAATCAAGACGCTCGCCACGTCCGACGAGACTGCGGATTTCGCGTTCGACTTTGCAACTGCTCTCGGAAAGGACCCTGTCAGGACGAAGGACATCCCCGGGTTCATAGTGAACAGAATACTCATACCGATGCTGAACGAGGCCGTGTTCGCGTATTCGGACGGGGTTGGCACTCCGGAAGACATAGACAAGGCCATGAAGCTCGGCACGAACCAGCCGATTGGGCCGCTCGCCCTCATAGACCTGATCGGGCTCGATGTGACGCTCGACGTGATGGACGTATTCTATAAGGAGTTCCAGGATTCCAAATACAGGGCCGCACCACTGCTCCGGCAAATGGTCAGGGCCGGGCAGCTCGGGCGGAAATCCGGAAAAGGTTTCTTCCAGTATTGATATCCTCGGCAAACCGGAAAGGTTCGATTCAAGAAATCATTGCTACGGTTAGTATCAGTTGAGCGGGATTCTATATTGTCACGCAGGTACGTCCAATGCAGTCTCCCGTCAGGCGGTATTCCCGGCGGATATATAACCGACGGCCTTATCGAGCCTTCTTATAACTTCGTCCTTCCCTAGAATCTCCATCACCTCGAATATGCCCGGGCTCACCGTTCCCCCTGTGAGCGCGACTCTCACGGGCTGGGCTATGGTCCCGAGCTTGAGTTCCCTCTCGTCCATAATGCCCTCGAACGCTTTCTGTATTTCCGCGGCGGTAAACGGTTCCGTCAGGGAAAGCCTTTCGGTCAGGTCTTTCAGAACGTCAGCCATCCCGGGCGTAAGGAATTTGCCCGCCGCCTTCTCGTCGTATTCGATCTCCCCGGCGTAAAAATATCCGAGGGAATCGGTTATATCGAGAAGCGTCTTGGCTCTCTGGCTTAGCTCCCTCACGATCATCGCGAGCTTGTCGTCGAGCTCCGCCTTTATACCTTTATCCAGGAGGATCGGAAGCACGAGCTTCGCGATCTCCTCGGGCGGCTTGTTACGAATGTACCAGCCGTTTAGCCACTGGAGCTTTTCGGGGTTGAATACGGCGGCCGATTTCCCAACGTTGTCGAGGGTGAACTTCTCGATGAGCTCCTCCGTCGAAAATATCTCCTGGTCGCCGAACGACCATCCGAGACGTGTCAGATAGTTTACGAGCGCGTCGGGGAGATATCCTTCTTTCCTGTATTCCACGACGGACGTGGCTCCGTGCCTCTTGCTGAGCCTCTTTCCGTCGGGCCCCAGGATCATCGAGACGTGGGCGAGCTTCGGCACTTCAAGCGAAAGCCCCTGATAGATGAGCGCCTGCCTCGGCGTATTTATCAGGTGGTCGTCCCCCCTTATCACGTGCGTTATTTCCATGAGCGAGTCGTCCGCGACGACTGCGAAATTGTATGTGGGGAATCCGTCCGTCTTGAGTATGACGAAATCGTCTATCTCCCCGGCGTCGAACACGACCTTCCCCCTCAGGATGTCGTGCACCTCGATCGTCCCGTCATCGGGCGTGAGCAGCCTGACCGCATAGGGTTTGCCGGGTCCTTCGTTCCTGTCCGCCCATTCGCGATTGTAATGGAATATGCCGCCCCTTGCCTGCGCCTCTTTTCTCTTCTCATCGAGCTCTTCCGGGGTAACGTAACACCTGTATGCGTGCCCGGAGGAGATGAGCTTGTCCGCGAGCTCCTTGTAAATGTCCAGCCTGTCGGATTGCCTGACTGGGCCCTCGTCCCAATCGAGCCCGAGCCATTGCATTGCGTCCGTAATTTCGAGGATGGATTCCTCGGTCGAGCGGGAGCGGTCCGTGTCTTCGATCCGGAGTATGAATTCCCCGTTGTGATGTCTCGCGAAGAGCCAATTGAAAATGGCCGTCCTCGCCCCGCCTATGTGGAGGGACCCTGTCGGGCTCGGGGCGAATCTGGTTCTTACGGTCATGGGGGTTAAATGTTAATTTAGAGTCATTGGCGAGTCAAATAACCGCATATGCCCTAGAGGCGGGTTGACAACCGGTCTCAATCGTCATTATTATTGCGATATACCGGGGACACTGCGGCTGCGGCTTGCGCGTAGGAAAATCCTTCTAGCCTAATAGCTTATAAAGGGGATGTAATTATTTAAGGTTTTAATATGCTTGGTTTTTTCAGGGATTCGAGTATTATTGAAACCCGCCGGCCTGCATCGAGAAAGGCCCGCCTGAGTCAAGTACGGAAAATCTTGATACAAGTTTAGTCATCCAATGAATAAATACCTGGTTATTCTGTTAACGGCGACGGTCTTTCTGGGCTCCTGTTCCATTGCAAAGTTCGTGGGCTACTATGCCTCGGCCGGTTCGGGCGATAAAGGGTAGCTCAAGGGCCAGGTGTATACCTCAGAGTCCACGTCGTACCGGATAGGCTCACTCCCCGACGGGTGGAAACGTATAGACATCGAGGGCGGGGACCTCGCATTCAGCAACGCCCCTAAAGATTCCACAATTACCGTGAACTCGACCTGTGATGAGCGCAAGATGAAATACAGCCTCAAGGCCCTTTCGGAGTCCTTGATTGTAGGAGTGAAAGACAAGAAAGCCGAGTCGAGGCGGGAGACTCAAATCGACGGGCAGCAGGCCCTGAGCACGATTTACACGGGAAGCCTCGATAATAAGCCTGTCATGATTGAGACGCGTGTATTTAAAAAGAACGATTGCGTGTATGATTTTACATATGCCTCTTCGCCAGCCGGTTTCGACTCGGGGGCGCAGGCGTTTGACGAATTTATATCTCAGTTCAGGGTCCTATGATCGTCTATAATTACATATCGCGCCTCGGGTCGTCCTTCGTTTCGTTCATCGAGCAGATGGGGGACGTCTGGCTCTTCCTGTACAGGTCCATCTACGCGAGCGTCACGCGTCCTTTTAATTTCAAGCTCGTGCTCGAGCAGCTCGACGAGATCGGCTTCAAATCCATACCCATAGTCGTAGCATCCGCAATGGCCATAGGAATGGTCATGGTCGTTCAGCTGGCATGGGGTTTCGCGTGGTTCGGGGCCAAGGGCGTCGTCGGACCCGTCGTCTCGCTGTCTTTCGTCAGGGAGCTCGGGCCGGTCGTGACCTCTCTCCTCGTAGGCGGGCGTGTCGGCTCCGGCATCACCGCCGAAATAGGGTCGATGAAGGTAACCGAGCAGATAGACGCCATAAGGACGCTCGGCGCCGATCCCATGAGGAAGCTCGTCGTTCCGAGGCTCGTGGCCGCCGTCATTTCCTTCCCGTTCCTGGCCGTAATATCAGATTTCACGGGAATATTAGGCGCGATGATCATGTCGAACATAGACCTCGACGTAAAGCCGAGGCTCTTTATCTCCAGCATACTCGAATGGGTAACGATAGACGATTTTGTGAGCGGGATTTCCAAGACGTTCTTCTTCGGAATTATAGTGGCTATCACCGGATGCTATATCGGGATGAAGGCCGAAGGCGGGACGCAGGGTGTCGGAAGGGCTACGACATCCACCGTCGTGGTCGCCCTCCTGCTTATCATAATCGGGGATTTTTTCCTCACGAAGCTTTTCCTTCTATTGTAATCGGGTTTATTCCTGTCTGGCCGGAGCGTTCAGGACGGGGTGAGTGCGCTGCCTGCCGGATCCATTTGCCGCCTGAACGTACCGGCATGCATCGCCTCTATCGATCCGGGGATTGTTTCATGGCGAGCGCTTTTGTATATTCGGAATAATTACGGAATGCCTTGTCCGCACTTTCCCGGTTCCCGGTTTCAAGCAGCCTTGAGTATTGATTGTTCCAATAGTCGATGTTTTCAATGATTGAATCTATGGAGTTGCTCCGTGCAATCTCGCGGGCCCTTTCCTCGCTCCTGTAAGAGGAAGCCGGGTGTGTGTCGTAGCCCTGTCCCCAGATCGGCTTTACGCTGCTTATTTCCTCCGGCTCATCGTTTCCCCGGACCTCCTCAGCGTAAATCATTCTTTCCCTCTCCCTGTATGAAGCCGCGATCTGCGGATCGGCCGGTTTCTCCTGCGGCTTCGTGTCGGAGGTGTAGACAATGGCGGGCTTAGCCAGGTAAGAAGGCAATATATCGGAATCTATGAGATAAACCGTCGCGGCGGCTGAGCCGAAAATTGTGAGCAGAATTATGCACAAAACCTTTCCGATCGCTTCCATCTTGCTCCGTCAGTTACTTTCGCGTACTCAACGGCAGCGGCCTCGTCCGGATGGCGGCTTTTATCGGAAAACAGAATTCAGAAGGTCAGCATAATTCGAGAGAGAGACTGTGTTTTTCCGTTTCGGCGGCATGGCAGCCATGGGTTATTATCCCTTTAGGCCCTTTGCTTTGCGTCCCATCCTTTCGAGTGGTTTGCCGTTTCGTACGGAACATGACGATAATTACTACGTCATTGCCCGCAACGCTCTTTTGTCTCAAATATTAAAAGGTACAATACAGATTGTCAACAGATTCGGCATTGCGGCAGGCTGCACCGGAACTTGTAATATTCCCGGCGAATTAAACTACATGCTTTTCCTCGGAGCCCGGGTTCGCATACTGGCGCTCAGTGTTGACTTGGGGTTAAAAAAAATCTATACATTAATGAACGGTCCCCGAATGCTATCGAGGACCGTGAGATTCCCGCTCAAAAATATATAATCCATGGCTCGGGTTTAAAAATGGATAACGGAATTGCCGAAGGGATACTCTTTACCGACCAGTACCAGCTTACGATGGCCCAGCTCTATTTTAGATTCGGGCTTCACGAGACCAGCGCGCAGTTCGACCACTTCTTTAGAAACTACCCGGACTACGGTTCCCATAAAGCGGGTTACTGCGTGAATGCGGGGCTCGAATGGCTCGCCGGATGGATGAAGGGCGCCTCGTTCGGGGACGAGGAAATAGACTGCCTCAGAGCGCAGACCGGTCAGCTTGGAGAGCCGTTGTTCGCGGACGATTTTCTTCTCTGGCTGAGAAAGGAGGGAAATTTCGGCGGGATTACTATGTTGTCCGTTCCGGAGGGGAGAGTTGTTCATCCCAACGTTCCCGTAACTGTCGTTCAGGGACCGCTTCCCATGGCGCAGATACTCGAGTCGGCCCTCCTCAACAAGCTCAACTACCAGATACTGATAGCCACGAAGGCCGCCCGCATTAGGGAGGCGGGCCGGGGCCAGCCCGTACTCGAATTCGGCATGAGGAGGGGACCCGACCTCGGCGTCAATGCCGGCATAAGGGCGGCGCTGATAGGAGGGGCCGATTTCTCTTCGACCGTAGGGATCTCGCACCTGCTCGGTTTTCCGCCCAGGGGCACTCACGCGCACAGCATGGTGCAGGTGTTCATGGCGCTCGGCGAGGGCGAGTTAGGCGCCTTCAGGGCCTATGCGGAGGTATATCCCGACGACTGCCTGCTTCTCGTGGATACGATAAACACGCTCGAGAGCGGGGTCCCGAACGCGATCAGGGTTTTCGAGGAGTTGAGACGCAAAGGGCATAAGCCCCTCGGCATCAGGCTCGATTCGGGCGACCTCGCGTATCTCTCCATACAGTCGGCCAGGATGCTCGACGGCGCTGGTTTTCCCGATACGAGGATAGTGCTCTCGAATCAGCTCGACGAGCTCGTCATATGGCAGGTCATAACGCAGATAGAAGAGGAAGCTCCCCGTTACGGCATCGATCCCGAAAACCTCATCAGGAGGCTCGTTTACGGCGTGGGGACGAAGCTCATTACCTCAAAAGGCGATTCCGCGCTCGACGGCGTGTATAAGCTCGTCGCCGTAAGGGAAAAGGGGAGGTGGGCGCCGGCGATGAAATTATCTGAAACCCCTACAAAGACGCTCAACCCGGGCAATAAAATGGCCTGGCGCATATATGACAAGAGGGGATTTGCGACCGCGGACCTACTGACCATAGAAGAGGGCGACCCGGGTGATAAGGACGCGCTGAAGATGCGCCACCCCTCCGACCATAGCAAATACAGGATTATGAAGGGCAGCGAGATAAGCAGAACGGAGCCCCTTCTCGTGAAGGTGCTCGACGAGGGCAGGGTCGTTTACGATTTTCCTTCCATAGAAGAGATCAGGGTCAGGCGCATAGAGGACATAGAAAGACTCGATTCAGGCGTAAGGCGAATAATGAACCCCCATTTCTATCACGTCTCGCTCTCGGAGAAGCTGTGGGACTTGAAGCAGGACCTCATTCGGTCGATAGAGAATGAAAGCGTCTGATCATCGTTTCAGGCTCTTCGGTATAAATTCAGGAACGTTGCGGTTTTTAATTTCCGGACTGCGGACGTCCCTTCTCCGCCCCGGATGGTTTCACTGATTTTTTTTGTCTCCGGTTTTGGCTCCGGCCGTTCGTCTTCTTTTTATCGGGATCGTATCCCTTTATCTCGAGCGTCAGTATGTCGGGCCTCGAAAAATGCCCGACCCCGTCGATTACAGCCTTCGAGCGTATTATCATATCCATGTCTATATCCGCATAGACTATGTCTTCCTTGCCATAAACCGGCCCTGCAATGTACTCCCCCCGCGGGCTAATGATCCCTGTCCCGCCCGGGTAGTCCCACATCGTGTGTTTTTTAAGCGGGAAGCTGTCGGGGATCATGTCCTCTGTTATGTGCCCTGAAGATGCGATTACGAACACCTGCCCCTCGAACGCGTACTCGCGGCTCGCGAAATCCATAGTCGGTTTCACGAACCCGTGCCCGGCCCAGAGCCCGGCGTGTATCTGCTCACCCTTCATGAACATCGCATATTTCGCGAGCGTCATATGGTGCTCGTAACAGAAAAAGCCGCCCACTTTTCCCACATCCGTATCGAATACGTTCAGGTCCTCCGCTCCCCCGTTCCCCCATATGCATTTCTCGCTGTCTATGGACATGAGCTTCCTGTGCTTTCCCAGGATTCCTCCGTTCTTATCGAGGTAGAGGATAGTGTTGTAAAGGGTCCCGCCTTCCCGCTCGTTTACGCCTATGACGACGTACGCCCCCGCTTTTTTCACGGCCTCGCAGAGCTTGTCCGTATCGCTCCCCGGTATGTCGACCGAGTTTTTATGTAGCTCTATGTATGCGTCGAGCACGAGCTTTCTCCCCTCCCCGGTGCCGATGTCCTTGGGCCAGTAGGGGTAGCACGGTATCATCGCCTCGGGAAATACTATCAGGCTCGCTCCGTTCCCGGCCGCTTCCTCGATCAGGCTCGCGATCTTTCCGATTGTTTCGGCCTTGTTGAGAAATACGGGAGCCGCCTGGACCGCCGCAGCCGTAAATTTCCTGCTTTCATTATCCATTTGCGATTCTCCCCCTTTTGTTCGGTATATTTACAAATCCCATTATCCCATGAACCGAAAGCCCCTGTCAACGGAATAAAAGCCGCGTTCCGAACGGGCCGGCTCATCTGCTGTCGAGACAATCCTGCGCTGGCGCATTCGTATATCATTCGAATTCAGGCCTTATCTCCTCCGCGAAAACCCTGAGGGTATTCAGAACTCCCTTATAATCCCCCGCCAGTATATATAGCACGAGGTGCGCGACGCCTGCGTCTCGGTATGCCCTTATCCCGTTCGTTATTTTTTCAATCCCTCCGCGGAGCGTATCATCCGCGCTAAATTCCCTGCCCTCGTTTATTTCGATGTTCCTTCTCAGTGACAAGACAAAGCCGTCTTTCTTTTCGGAAGGCAGGAGGGTTTTCAGATATTCCGCCTTCTCCCGGAACGCCCCCGGCGTGAGCCCCACCGGGTGCCACCCATCCCCGTATTTAACCGCGCGTTTTATAGCCCCCTCGCTCTCCCCCCCGACCCATATAGGGGGGTAAGGCTTCCTCTCCGGTTTCGGGAGGAACCTGATATTCGAGAATACGTGGTATTTCCCGTTATATCCTGGGTTCTCGCTCGTCCAGAGCTCTTTCATTATCTCTATGTATTCGTCCGTTACCTTCCCGCGCTCCTTGAAATTGACGCCAAGCGCGTCGAACTCGCCCTCGATCCACCCCGTGCCCACACCCAGAATGACCCTCCCCCGGGAAAGCGTATCGAGGGTGGAGACCATCTTCGCGAGAACCAGGGGGTTTCTGTAGGGGAGTATTATTACGCTCGTCCCGAGCTCGATCCTGTCCGTGCGTGCCGCTATGTACGCGAGTGTGACGAGCGGGTCGTGAAAGGTATCGCCGAACACCTTATGCGGGGCGGGGATTACTACGTGGTCGCTTACCCAGAGGGAGTCGTAACGGAGCTCTTCGGCGAGCGCCGAGATCTCGAGTATTTGTTCCCTCATTGCATAAGCGCCGAAATTGGGGACAGCTATTCCGAATTTCATCCGGCATTAATTTTAACATCACAGCACGGGATTAAAATTAAAATGCTCTCAGCTGTTCTTCGCGGTGATGCCCTCGGCTATTCTTAGCTAAGAGCCCTCAGCTATTCTTAGGTAGTAATAGGCTTTCCTCTTCGAGGTAGTTCTTAAAATTAAGCACCTTTTTCACGTATCTCGACTGTTTTCTGAAGGTATCGGAGCTCTTTGCCTTTTCGAAGTTCGTGGGGCCGTAGTTATATGCGTCGAGGGCGTTCTCCGTGGAATCGTACCTTTCGGTCAGAAAGGAAAGATAGTGGATGCCGAGTCTCACGTTAATGAACGGATCATATAACGATTTTCTCCCGTTATAATCTATGCCCATTTCCTTTGCGATGTACTCCCCGGTTCCGGGCATGACCTGCATGAGTCCGATTGCTCCCCTGTGAGATTTCGCCTTCGGTGAGAATTCGCTCTCTATCTGAATTACGGCGAGTATAAGGAATGGGTCCAGGTTCTCGTAATTTTCGCATTCCTCGACGATTAGTTTCGCGAGCTTCCGGGCGTTTGACTGGTTCATCGAGTCCGACAGCCTCAGGATGAAGAAGTATATCTCCGCTTCCTCGG
>CADEFK010000005.1:24573-34835 GCA_902826595.1 uncultured bacterium
TAAAACGATTTTTTCTAAGTATTCCCATTATAATTGGTGTTTTCTATAACTTTTTTCCGTTCCGGTGAATAACTATAAGGACCGGGCTCCTGTTGTCAAGGCCGGATTACGCAATTGCGAAGGGCAAGAGGCCCGATTTTGGCCGTATTGTTAAAGGATATAACCCAGTTATATTGCATTAGCGTACAAATGTGTTAATTTTGCAGACCGGAGCCGCGCGGGATGCGGGGACATATCCGGGCACCCCGGACCGGGAATCGGTCCTTGATGGAGGCGGCTTCTGTTTCTTGACCGTAAAAACATTTCGTGTTAGTTTTTAGGGCGCATTATGAAAAGAACTTATCAGCCTCACGAAAAAAAGAAATTAAGGGTGCACGGGTTTCGCGAAAGGATGAGCACTACGGGCGGAAGACGCACTCTCAAGAGACGGATAGCGAAGGGCAGGTACAGCCTCACAGTGAAACGCTGGAAGAAATGAACCTTGCGGTGAGTTTATCTTTCCCAAAAGAGTTAAAAATCCGTACGAACTCTGAATACGAAGAGATTTTTGGGAAGAGCAAGAGGCTCAGCACAGACCATTTCAATATACTATTCGCTCCCAATTCGCTCGGCTACCCACGGGCGGGCCTCGTGGTCGGCAAAAAGGCAGTGCCCGGGGCCGTTGAGAGGAACCGTATTAAGAGGGTTCTGAGGGAGGTTTTCAGGCTCAATAAATCCCTCTTCGGGTCTATGGACGTTGTGTTTATCGCCAAAAAAGGCAGCGAAAAGCTCGATTACTCCCTTGCGAAAAAAGAGATCGAAGAGATAGTCAGGTCTAAATTATCATGATTTCGAATTTATTAGTGTTTCTGGCTACCTCGCTGATCAAGGCTTACAAATTTGCGGTTTCACCAATTTTGCCCTCTTCTTGCAGATTCTATCCCAGCTGTTCAGAGTATGCGATAGACGCCCTCAAGAAGTACGGACTACTCAGGGGTTCGTGGCTTACTCTCAAAAGGATCGCGAGATGTCACCCGTTGAGCGCCGGCGGACATGATCCGGTTCGGTAAAGGACGAGTGGATGACTGACAACAAAATCAACACAATCATATTCTTTGTACTATCGATATTAATTTTCCTCGGATATACCTATTTCTTTTCAACACCCGACAAGAATCAGGCGAAGAAGCCGCCGGGGGCGGAGGTCTTCGAGCAGTCCTCGCCCGATCCGGGCGCCGGTCAAGCCGGAGAGTCTCAAGACTTTCAGGAGCAGTCCGACTCGGACGACATGCATTTTTCCCCGGAGGGCAGGCTAATATCTATAGACACTCCCCTTTATCACGGCGTTATAGATACCGCCGGAGGGAGGATATATAAGTGGGAGCTCAAGAAATTCAAAGAGAGCACCAACGGCGGCGCCGCGATAAATCTTTTTAAGGATACCCCGCCCGGGTTCAGCACTCTTTTAAAAATGAAGGGTCACGACGTGCCGGAGCTCATTCCATTCGAGTACTCGGGCCAAGACAATATAACGGTCACGGACGGGACCGACGAATTGGCTTTGACATGGCTGTCCCCCGAAGGCGTGACGGTTAAGAAGATATACGCCGTCGATCCCGCGAGCTACGTATTAAAGCAAAGGCTCGAAGTGACCAACCCCGGGACTGCTTCAATTCAGCAGAAGCTCGATATCAAGTGGTTCGGCAAGGTGGAGGAGCACGGCAGCGGCGGGAATACGATGAGCTTCGTCGCGCTCGTCTCGGGTGACGTCGAGACGGTGCAGAAGAAACTCAAAGAATCCAGCAGCTACAGCGGCGTCATCGACTGGTTCGGTTACTCCCAGAAGTACTTCATATCGAGCTTCCTCCCGGAAACGGGGGCGGATACGAGCATCACGCTGAGCCCGGTCGGGGATAAAAGTCTGGTCAAAGCGCTCTACAGCTATCCGGCGGACACGGTCCCGGCGGGAAAAACCTCCGTAAAGAACTGGGAGGTTTACCTCGGGCCGCTCGAGTACGATACGGTAAAAGCCGTCGGATACAATCTCCAGGAATCGATCAACTACGGCTGGGTAGAGTTCCTTGCGAAACCCCTGCTCGACTTCCTCAAATGGCTCAACAGTTATATACATAATTACGGGATTTCCATTATCGTGATCACGGTGATCATGAGGCTGATTTTCCTTCCCCTTACCATCAAGAGCATGGTTTCCATGAAGCAGATGCAGATCAAGATGGAAAAAATCAAGCCCAAGATGGACGCCCTCAAGGAAAAATTCAAGGACGACAAAGCCAAGCAGAATTCGGAGCTCATGAAGCTCTATTCGAGTAACGGGATCAACCCCCTCAGCAGTCTCGGGGGTTGTCTCCCTCTCCTCATACAGCTGCCCGTATTCGTTGCGCTTTACGACGTGTTTCTGCACTCCATAGACCTCAGGCACAGCTCCTTTCTCTGGATCAACGACCTCTCTGAGCCCGAGCACCTGTTCGACATACCCGGCATTGGTATCCCCTTCAGGATACTCCCGCTGGTCATGGGCGTCTCGTGGTTCATATCCCAGAAGATGACTCCGATGACCCCGACCGCCGGAAACGAGACTATGCAGATGCAGATGAAAATGATGCAATTTATGCCTATAATTTTCACTGTAATGTTTTGGGGACTGCCTTCGGGCTTGATATTATATTGGACGGTTAGCAATATACTTTCGATAGGACAGCAGATTTACGTTAACCGTCTCGTAAACACTGCTAAAGGGGGCTGATGATGGCGATTGTAATAGAGCGTGCTGCAAAGACGGTATCCGAGGCGGCCATAAGCGCCTGCGAGGAGCTCGGCATACCAAGAAGCGAAGTCGACATAGAAGTCCTGGAAGAGGGCTCCAAAGGCGTTTTGGGGATCGGGAGCAGGAATGCCAGGATCAGGGTCACGGTCAAGAACGAGAATCTGAGCGAAAAGGGTCTCCGGTCGAAAAAGGCCCTCGAATCGATTCTCAACTACCTCATCCCCACCTTTTCGGTGGTCCTCAAGGAAGGCCCGGAAAAGATAAGGCTCGACATCAAGGATACCAACGACAAGGGGCTCCTTATCGGGAAAAGGGGAGAGATGATTAAGTCCCTCGAATATGTTGTAGGCAAGATCGCCGCGCGTGATTGCGAGGACGGCCGGGATAAGAGGGTCGCCATAGACGTGGACGGGTATAAGAGGCGCAGAGAGGACGACATTTCAAAGCTCGTCAAGGAAACGGCGAAGAGAGTAAGGAAAATGAAGAAGCCCGTTTCACTCGAGCCGATGTCGGCTTCCGAGAGGAGAATTGCTTACTTGACCCTAAAGCGTGAAGGCGGGGTGAGCTACGAAACAAAGATCGATCAGGAAGAGAAAAGGATAATAATAACCCCTTTGACCAAGGGTCAAACGGAACGATCCTCAACGTAAACGGGGCCGCAATTAATTATCGAGAGTCCTGTTTTCAATTCAAACTGTATAGACAGGAGAATAAAATGACGAAAGAGAAGCCTTCCAGGACAGAAGATGAGTATTTCGCCAAGGAAGAAGCCGAGAAGTCGAAGAGGCTCAAAGAAAAGATCAAGCATGAGACCGAGGAGGAGGAGAGGGAGAGGATCAAGGCTACATGCTATATGAAATGCCCCAAATGCGGCGGTAATCTCCATGAAGTGGCGTTCAGGGGTATAAGGATCGACAGGTGTACAACCTGCGGCGGGGTATGGCTCGATAACGGGGAGCTCGAAAAGCTCGCCGGTGCGGAAGACAAGAGCGTTATATCCGACGTGCTCAGCTTCTTCAGCGGGAAGAAGTAAGAGGGGCTCTATTATCTCTTAGTGTTTTGAAGAAATCCTTTAAAAGGCTCGAGCATTCCTCCGTACAAACGCCTTCTCTAACTTCGACTGTATGGTTAAGCCTGCGGTCGTTCCCTATATCGTAAACCGAAAAAACCGCCCCAGCTTTCGGGTCCCTCGCGCCGAACACGAGCCTGCCGACCCTGGCGAGTATGACAGCGCCCAGGCACATGAGGCAAGGCTCGATCGTAACGTACATCGTAGTACCTTCGAGTCTCCAGCTGCCAGATACTTCGCCCGCTTTCCTGATGGCTATTACTTCGGCATGGGCAGTCGGGTCGTTTCCGGTTTCGCGGAGGTTGTAACCGCTCGATAAGATATTGCCCCTGCCGTCGGTTATGACGGCGCCGATAGGGACTTCGCCCATACGCCCGGCTATCCGAGCTTGTTCGATAGCCAGGCGCATGAATTTTTCATCATCGTTATTTTTCATTAAACGGCGAAGCGGAACTTCCGAATTCGTAACGCGCTTATTTCCTCGCGCTGAACTTAAGCCCCGTCTTGCTTCTGTCCCAGGTCTTGTCCGTTATTTCCTTGATTTCCGCGACCTTGATTTTCTGAGTGGCTGTTACGGGGAAACCGTCCTCATAGACCTCGATGAACCTCGGGACCATCGCGACCATGACCTTTTCGGCCATCCACTTCGAGAACTCGATCGGATCGAATTTCTCCCCCTGCCGCAGCGTGACATTGAGCTTTATCTCGTCGTCGGACACATTCGGAAGTCTAATGCCCACCGCAACCGCTTCTTGTATGGCCGGGTACTGCATCGCGAAGTCCTGAACCGCTATCGGGTCCACGTTCTCCCCCGATACCCTAATCCTGCTGAATCTCCCGACGAAGTAATACCTTCCGTCTATACCTCTCGCGAACAGGTCGTCGGAGTTGAAGAAACCGTCGTCGTCGAAGGCTTCCCTGGTCCTCCTTTCGTCCTTGAAGTACTCGTTAAGCGTCGTGTGCGGGACGAGCGGCTTGACGTACAGCAGTCCCTTCGCCTCATCCGGCGGCGTCGGGTCTTCGTACGGGTCCCAGAACGGTCTCAATACCCTGCTCTGATCCTGCGGGTCCCTGAGCTCTACGTAGTATCCTTCCATGGAGAATCCAGAGGAGCCGGGGCGGTGGTCCTCAGGGTCCTTCCAGAGCACCATCCCCATTTCCGTAGAGCCGTATCCGTCGATAACCCTTACGCCGAACCTCTCCTGAAATTCCTGAAGGTTCCGGGGGGCCGGTGAGCCCAGCATGATCCTTACTTTATGCTTCCTGTCCCACTCGCTTGGTTCCGCAGCCCATAGATACTCCGCGACGGCCCCCAGCATGTTAACACAGTTAGCGCCGCACCCCGCAGCCCATTTCCAGAAGCTCGACGCCGAGAAGCGCGGGAAGAATACGGCCGTTGCGCCGGAGCCCATGGCGCTGAATAAGCACATGACCTGGGCGTTCGCGTGACCGAGCGATAGTACGCTCATGAGAACGTCGTCGCTCCTCACGCCCTGCTGCTGGATATATGCGCGGACCGTCAATACGACTCCCCCGTGGTCCCTCGCGACGCCTTTGGGCATGCCCGTAGTACCCGAGGTGAACATGCACCTTTCCATATCGTGGGTCGTTACCTTCACCCCTGGGTTTTTGGCGGGGAACTTGTCGAAGGTCGAGAAAGGAAGCGTCTTGATGCCCCCGATATCCGCCGGGACCTGTGCCGGGTCTCCGGTCATGAATATGACCCGGAGGTTCTTCAGGTCCTTGGCGATTTCTTCTATGAACGGCAGGCTCCCCGGATCGAGGATGAGCACCACCATCTCGGAATAATTTATTACGTAGGCGAGCCTCTCGCCCTTCTCGTCTTTATTTATCGGCACCTGCACAGCCCCCGTCTTATGAACCGCGATGATGGAAGCTACGTATTCGGAGCAGTTGATCATATACATGCCGACCTTGTCGCCCTTCTTGACGCCGAATTCGCCTTTGAGGCCGTTGGCAACCCGGTTGGCCCATTCATTCGTCTGTTTGTACGAATAACTTTCTACTATTTCCCCCTCACCGTTCCCTACCCGAAACATCGTCTTGTCGGGGAACTGTTCGGCCCCCATTTCAAGACATTTGGTGATCGGGTTCCATTCCGCGGTATTGTCGAATGTCCCGAACGGCAGTGTCCCGCTGCCCAGATATTTTGCGTCACGGGGTTTAAATAATAAACGCATAACAACCCTCCTTGTGGTACCTTAGTTGATTTCGAGTGTATTGGAGACTCAATCTTATTACAATAAGAAAACAGGAGAAATTTGTCAACCCGAAGCCCGCGCCGGTAGCTGCGCAGGGGTTAATCAACATTTAACTAAATTCTATTGCCGCCGGACGCGTACGCGAATGGGGGCTCCAGATGATGTTGAAGCGTGCCGGTAGTGAAATCAGCCCGGTAAGGTCCGGGGGGGAGGGATCATTATTAACGTACGCGGAACTTGAGTCCCGTCTTGTTCCTGTCCCAGGTCTTCCCGGTGATCTCCTTTATTTCCGCGACCCTTATTTTTTGTGTCGCGGTCACAGGGAACCCTCCCTCATAGACCTCGATGAATCTCGGGACCATGAAGACGGGCGCTTTCTCGGCCATCCACTTCGAGAATTCCACGGGGTCGAATTCCGCCCCTTTCTTAAGGGTTACGTTCAGCTTGATTTCGTCGTCCGAAACCTCGGGGAGCCTTACGCCCACTGCGACTGCTTCCTGTATCGGCGGGTACTGCGAGGCCATGTCCTGAACGGCTATGGGGTCTACGTTCTCCCCCGAAACCCTTATCCTGCTGAAACGCCCCTGGAAATAGTATCTTCCGTCGATTCCCATCGCGAAGAGGTCGTCCGAATTAAAAAATCCGTCGTCGTCAAACGCCTCCCTCGTTCGCCTCTCGTCCTTGAAATACTCGTTAAGCGTAGTGTGCGGTATGAGCGGCTTAATAAAAAGGAGTCCTTTGGCTTCGTCAGGCGGCTTCGGGCTCTCCGACGGGTCCCAGAACGGGCGCATGACCTTCGACGTATCCTGCGGGTCCCTGATCTCCACGTAATAGCCTTCCATAGGCCGGCCGGACGAGCCTGTACGCCGGTCCTCGGGATCGTTCCATAGCACCATCCCCATCTCCGTCGAGCCGTACCCGTCAATCGTGCGCGTGTTGAAGCGCTCCTGGAATTCTTCAAGGTTTCTGGGCGCGGGCCCCGAGAGCACCAGCCTTACCTCGTGCTTCCGGTCCCATTCGCCGGGCTCGGCCGCCCACAGGTACTCCGCGACGGCGCCCAGCATGTTGACGCATGTAGCCCCGCATTCGCCCGCCCACTTCCAGAAGCTCGATGCCGAAAACCGCGGGTAGAATACCGCGGTCGCTCCCGCGCCAATGGAGGTGAAAAGGCACATTACCTGGGCGTTCGCGTGTCCGAGCGTGAGCACGCTCATGAGGACGTCCCCGCTCCTCACCCCATGCTGCTGGATGTATCCCCGCACGGTCAGTATCACGCCGCCGTGGTTCCTCGATACACCTTTCGGCATGCCCGTAGTCCCCGATGTGAACATGCACCTCTCCACGTCCGATATCTTTACATCCACCCCCGGATTATCCGGCGCGAATTCATTGAAGCCCGAAAAAGGCAGGGTCTCTATGCCCCCGATCTTGACCGGGATGTCGCCCTCTCCGGTGACGAAAATATGCTGGAGGGATTTCAATTCCCCCGCGACCTGTTCGACCATCGATACGCTTTCCCGGTCTATGACAATGGCCTTCATCTCGGAGTAGTTGATTATGTAGGCGAGCCTCTCGCCCTTCTCGTCCTTGTTTATCGGGACCTGCACCGCGCCTGTTTTGTGAATGGCGAGAATGGAGATCACGTACTCGGAGGAATTCACCATATAAATGCCGACCCTGTCCCCCTTCCGTATCTTATATTTGTTTATAAATCCGTTCGCTACCCGGTTCGTCCATTTGTTGGTTTCTTCGTAAGTGTAGCTTTCGGAAAGACTTCCTTCCCTGTCGGCCACCCTGAACATGGTTTTCCCGGGGAATGAGGCCGCGCCCTTTTCGAGGTAATTCGTTATCGGCTCCCATTTCGATGTATCGTCGAAGCTTTGGAAAGGGAGCGTGCCTTTCCCGACATATCGCTTGTCGCGGGGCTTGAAAAGTAGAATCATATCTCGTCTCCTGGTTTCGATATCGAACGATTAGGAATATAATAGGTCAACTGAATATCTGTCAACCGTCCGGACTTGACGGGAGGTGTTCGGGAATTATTAAATCGTCTTTTTCGCCCCCGATATGGAGATGAAGTTCCTCAGGATGTCCTTTCCGTATTTCGTAAGTATGGACTCGGGGTGGAACTGGACTCCCTCCATCGGAAGCTCTTTATGCCGGATACCCATGATCTCCCCCTCGTCCGTCCACGCGGATATCTCGAAGCAGTCGGGCAGCGTCTCCCGGTCGACCAGTAACGAATGATATCTCGTGGCTTCAAACGGGTCCGGGATGCCTTTGAATATACCCTTTCCGTCGTGGTGTATCTGCGAGGTTTTTCCGTGGAGGAGCCTTCCCGCCCTCACTATGTCGGCGCCGTAGGCGTATGCCATAGACTGGTGTCCCAGGCAGACCCCGAGTATCGGCGTGCGCCCGGCGAATTCTCTGATGACGTCGACCGAGACGCCTGCTTCTTTTGGCGTGCACGGGCCCGGGGATACCACAATCATATCCGGGTTGAGCTTCCCCGCGTCCTCGAGCGTGATTTTGTCGTTCCTGCGTACTACGACCTCCTCGCCGAGCTCGGAGAGGTAGTGGACGAGGTTATAAGTGAACGAATCGTAATTGTCTATCATTAATATCATGCTTGCACCCGGTCTATGATTCAGGCCTTATCGGACTTTGGAGCTCACAGCCCCGACTTTGCGACCTCTATGGCCCTCACGAGGGCCTTCACCTTGTTCACGGTCTCCTGATATTCGCGCTCCGGGTCGGAGTCCGCCACTATCCCGGCGCCCGCCTGTATGAATATTTCTCCACCCTTTATCACGAACGTCCTTATGGTTATGCAAGTGTCCATGTTGCCCGAGAAGCTGAAATACCCGACGGACCCTCCGTACGCCCCCCTCCTGCTCGGCTCCATCTCCTCTATTATCTCCATTGCCCTCACCTTGGGCGCGCCCGAAAGCGTTCCGGCGGGAAATGTAGCCTTGACCACGTCGAAGGCGTCCTTGTCGGATCTCAGCTTCGATATGACGTTCGATACGATGTGCATTACGTGCGAATACTTCTCTATCACCATCAACTCATCCACTTTTACAGAGCCCGTCTCCGATATCCTCCCGAGGTCGTTTCTCGCGAGGTCGACGAGCATTATGTGCTCTGCGCATTCTTTAGGGTCTGAAAGGAGCTCCTTTTCGAGCTCGCGGTCCTCGCTCTCCGTCTTCCCCCTGGGCTTGGTCCCGGCAATCGGGCGGCTTTCCACCTCTCCGTCCTCCACCCTCACCATCACCTCGGGCGAAGAGCCGACCAGGGTTTCCGTATCCGTCTTAAGGTAGAACATGTACGGCGACGGATTCAGCACCCTGAGAGCCCTGTAGAGGTCGAAGGGGTCGACGTCCAGCTTCGTTTTCCACCTCTGGGATATGACCGCCTGAATTATATCCCCCGCCGTGATGTATTCCTTGGTCTTCCTCACCGCCTCCCTGTAATCCCCGGGTTTGAAATTCGATACGAGCTTGGGCTCCCCGTTCTTCGCCGCGCGTTCGTTGTCGTAAAAGCTGAGCGGCTTTCTGAGTTTCTTTATTATGCCTTCTATCTTTTCTACGGCCCCGCTGTAGGCGTCCTCGGCCTTCTCCGGGCCGGAGACGTAGGCGTTGCAGATAATCTTGATCTTGTGGCTGACGTTGTCGAAAACGAGCACGGAGTCGGTGATCATGTAGAGCGAGTCCCAGAGCCCTAACTCGTCTCTTTTCAGCTCGGGCAGGTCTTCCACGAACCTCACTATGTCATAGCTGAAGTAGCCGACCGCGCCCCCGTGAAACCTCGGAAGCTCGTCGGTCTGCACGGGCTTATACATCGACATGAGGTCCCTCAGGCAGTCTATAGGGTTCCCCTTTATCTTCTTCGATTTTCCGTCCTCGATTATCTCGATGTCCTTTCCCTTCGACCGGAATACAATTGACGGCTCCGTGCCGAGGAAGCTGTACCTGCCCCATTTCTCGCCCCCCTCCACGCTCTCGAGGAGAAACGCGTAGTCGCCCGATTCGATCTTCTTAAAAGCCGATACCGGGGTATCGAAATCGGCCAGGACCTCTTTCCATACGGGTATGAGGTTGCCCTTTTTCAATTTTTTCCTGAATTCGCCGAGAGACGGAAAAATCATGGGAACAAAGAATAAAATCAGCAGGGTTAAAGTCAAGAAAGGGTAATAAATAGAGAATTC
>CADEFK010000005.1:34935-36812 GCA_902826595.1 uncultured bacterium
CTCGGAAATTCGCTTCGATCCCGTGTACGGCGAAATAAAAGCAAGGTAGGAAAATGAGGGACCGTTATATACGCAATATTGCCTTTCAATAATTTTTAGAGATAGTATTAGAACTTTATTAATCAAAAGGTGTCCAATATGGCTCGCATAAACCCCCAGATATTCAGGGAATACGATATAAGAGGGATCGTCGATAAAGACCTTAACGAGGATGTGCTCGAAAGGATAGGCAGGGCGTACGGCACATACATAAAGGAATTCGGGGCCCGGGTCGTTTCGATAGGCAGGGACTGCAGGCTGAGCTCGCCCGATTACGCGAAAGCCATGACCAGGGGCATCAACTCCACGGGGATCGACGTAATAGACATAGGCATGGTCTCGACGCCGATGCTCTACTTCTCCCTTTACAACCTGGACGTCGGCGGCGGAGTCATGATAACGGCGAGCCATAACCCGGGCGAATATAACGGCATAAAGCTCTGCCGCGGAAAAGACTCCGTATTCGGAGAGCAGATACAGAGGATAAGGGAGATAGCCGAGGCCGGGGAATTCTCATCCGGCACGGGCACTTCAACGGAAACCGACCTCGAGGAGCGGTACGTCGGGTTTCTCAAAGAGAATATAGACATCAGGCCGGGTCTCAGGGCAGTCGTCGATTACGGGAACGGGATGGTAGGCTCTATAGGCCCCCGCGTGTTCAGGGAATTCGGCTGCGACCTGAAGGAGCTTTACGTAACTCCGGACGGGACCTTCCCCAATCACCATCCTGACCCCACCGTGGAGGAGAACCTCGCTCAATTGATCGAGACCCTTAAGGGCGGCAAATATGAGCTCGGCATCGGGTTTGACGGGGACGGGGACAGGATAGGCGTAGTCGACGAAAAGGGCAATATCGTATGGGGGGACATGCTCGTGCTCGTCTTCGCCAGGGACGTCATATCCCGGAAGCCCGGGGCGAAGATCATAGGGGACGTAAAGTGCTCGAACCGCCTCTTTGACGGTATAACGGATGCCGGGGGTGAAGCCATAATGTGGAAAACCGGGCATTCCCTGATAAAAGATAAAATGAAGGTGGAGAAGGCTTCCCTTGCGGGGGAGATGAGCGGCCATATCTTCTTTGCCGATAAATTCTTCGGATACGACGACGCGCTATATGCCTCCCTCCGCATTCTCGAGATAATATCCAGGACCGGAAAGAGTATGTCTCAACTGCTGGAGGGCATTCCGCCCGCCATATCCACGCCCGAGATCCGGGTGGACTGTCCCGAGGCTGTCAAGTTTCGTGTCGTGGACATGGTGAAAGAACGTCTCGTAAAGTCACACAGGATTATCGATATAGACGGCGTGAGGATTGAATTTCCCGACGGATGGGGTCTGATCCGCGCCTCTAACACGCAGCCGGCGCTGGTATTGAGGTTCGAGGCTCGGAGCGAGGAAAGGCTTCAGGAGATAAGGGCGCTCATTGAGGGCGAACTGAATTCCGCGATGATTAAATTGTCCGCTTGATACGTGCGGCTATATCACGTTCTCTTTGGCTTTAATGCCGTTGTTCTCGTGGCTCTTGAGTGAAAAGTATATACGCTCGAACTCGTGCTTCGCTATTATACCCTTTTCAAAAAGAGCGCCTACGAGCGTCCATGTAAAGCTTTTTTCGTCTATTTCGATTCCGCTGTTTCTCAGTATCACAGTTATGGCGTCAACGGATTCCTGAGCCGAGAATTCTCCATACTCCGTCCTGAAGTTCATCATCCGTTCCTCCTTTAAGGACACTGGAAGCCAACGCCTTCGGTTCCTATTCGTTTATATAACTTATTTGAATCCGTGTCAAGGGTTAATGATAGGACCGGATGCGGTCAGGCCGGCGGATAATTCCTTAG
>CADEFK010000005.1:36912-44424 GCA_902826595.1 uncultured bacterium
TCGGGTATTATAGAGTGAGATGCGGATTACGGGCGGCAGTGCCGGTGGTCTTCGGTCGTTACTCCCGGCTTCTTTTGAGCCGTCCTAATTCTCCTAGTATGGACTCCAGGTTCTCGACGCTGATCTCGTATTTCTCCGAGATTCGTTCGAGCACGCCCGCCGGGAGGTCGGGGTCTTGTGGATAAGCGCCCCGGGCAGTGACCTCGGGCTCCCAGGGGCCTTCCCTTAACGATAACTGCGCTATGTCCCAGCGCGAGTAATGCCCCAGGGAATCGAATATTGCTTTCACCGCCTTTATCTGGTTGGCAAAGCACTCTGCATAGAGTATGGCGTCCTTTTCGAAACTGGGCTCGGCGAGATACCTCCCCGCCGGGTTGACTATCGAGCTCCCCCCCCGCGCCCAGTCGAAGTTGATATGGTCTCCGTCCCTTATGTAGTGCCACCTCTCGGGGAAATCATCCGAGTCCAGGTACCCGCATCCGCTCAGCACGAAAGCCCCCGCTTCAAACGCGTGCACCTTTATTAAGGACTGCAAATTGCACTGCGCTCCGCCGGGGCTCGTGTCCGCAACGAGCAGATTAGTCTCTCCCCTTTTCCAGTTTCCGGGCCATACGGATATATGGAATTCTACGCCCCTGTGAATCATGGCGGCCCTTATGAGGGTCATGTGGTTCTCCCAGCATATGAGCCCCCCTATGCGCCCTATGTCGGTATCGAATACCCTTATGTCTGAGGCGTCGCCCATGCCCCAGTATATCCTTTCCGTATAAGTGGGCATGGTCTTCCTGTGCCTCCCCATAACCCGGCCGTCCTTGTCTATAAATAGGAGCGTGTTGTAGACGGTCTGGCTCCCGGGTCTGTCGTCGAGCTCGTTGCATCCGATCACGACATAGGCCCCCGCGTCCCTGGCCGCTTCCCCCAGTATGCGCGTATCATCGCTCGGTATGACGAGCGAGTTTTCCTGGAGTGCTAACATATAGTCGGTCCATTCATGCGGAGGGGTTTCGTAGCCGACCGTATAATATGCCGGGTAGCCCGGTATGAAGGCTTCGGAGAACGCGATAAGCTCGGCGTGGTTTCTGCCCGCCTCCCTGATCAGGGCGCACGCCTTCTCTATGGTCTTCCCCTTGTCCATGAACACGGGAGAGGCCTGAACGACCGCCGCCTTTACTTTCTCTCTTCCTCCGAGGATTTTCTTGCTCATATCGTGATTGACGGTTACGGGGTTATTATGGTTCCCCCGGGATTACTTTGGGAGGACATCTGCTGTTGCGTCCTGACGGCCCTCATCTCCACTAAATCCAGGAGTCTGTTCTTGAACTCCTCGTCATATGCGCAAACGGAAGGAATTATATATCCAAGGAGGGCGATCTGGAGGAAATATTCGGTATTTGCCCTCAGGAAATCATCCTGAAACCGGTTCCCGTAAACCTGAGAGAGGTTTGTATAAATCGTGGTCCCGAGGTCCTCTACGGCCTCAGTAACGCTCTTTACCCCCCCGGTCTGCTGGTTATATGAAACCCCCAGATTAAACGCCATTAATATCGAATTCGCGATGTTCCCTAACTCGCCCTGCTGTCCGCCGCCCTGCGGTTGCTCCTGATCTGTCATCTCTCTACCTCCAAATTTTTAGACCGTCTATTCTAACACAAATTGACTTCAAAGCCGAAATCCGCTTACCCCCCTCCCCCGCGTCTAATTTTACATTCGATTCCGGATTTAGTTGATTTGGAAATCTAAAAGTGTAAGAGTATTTATAACTCAAAGAAGGGAGGACCATCATGGCGACCGCGGATGGGGGACGGCTTGTAGCGAAAACCCTTTACGAGCTCGGCGTCGGGGAGATATTTTCGCTCGGCGGCGGGCATATCAACCCGATATTTAAAGCCTGCGCCGAATTCGGCATAAGGATAATCGATACCCATCACGAACAAGGGGCGTCCATGGCCGCCGACGCTTACGGGAGGGTCAAGAGGAAGCCCGGCGTATGCCTCGTTACGGCCGGCCCGGGGTTTACGAATACGGTTACCGGCATAGCGGGCGCTTACCTCGCGAACTCCCCGCTCATGGTCATATCGGGGCGCTCGGGCGTGGAGGAGAACGACAGGCTCTCCCTTCAGGAGATAGATCAGCAGGGCATGGCTACCCCGATTACCAAATGGGCGAGGACGGTATTCGACACGAAGCGCATACCCGAGTACCTGGCGTCGGCATATAAAAAGGCGGTCACGGGGAGGCCGGGGCCCGTTTACCTCGGCATGTCATACGAGGTCCTTTATCCGGGCTGCGAGGAAGGCGGGGTCTCGCCTTACAACACCGGCATTCCCGACTGTGAAGCCGGGGCATCAGAGGAGACGCTCTCGAAATTCACGGAGTTGTTGGCGCGTTCGAAGAAGCCGGTCGCCGTCGCGGGGAGCGGGGCGTGGTATTCGGGGGCGGATAAAGAGTTGTCGAGGTTTATCGAAAGGGCGGGGATGCCGCTGTACACGCTCAACTTCGGGCGGGGTGTCGTCTCTGACGGCCATCCGCTCTGTTTCGGCGCGGCGAGCCCGTCGGCCCCTAACGGGTTTAGGGAAGTCACCCGCGAGGCCGACCTGATACTCCTCCTTGGCGTGAGGCTCAGTATTTACATCGGCTTCGGAAGGACGTTCAACCCCGATGCGAAGATAGTTCAGATCGACATCGACCCCGGGGAGATAGGCAGGAACAGGCCGGCTCATCTGGGTATAGCGGGGGATCTGAAGGCGGTACTGACGGGGCTCTCGGATTATATGGAGTTGCGCTCTATAGTGCCCGATTACTCGGCCTGGCTGAAAAAGGCCCAGGCTCTCCGTAGTGAAAGGTGGAAGGATGCGGAGGTTTTAAGGAGCTCGTCCAAAACCCCTATACACCCGGTAAGGGTGGCGAAGGCTGTCGAGGAGGTTATGGGGGATGAGGGCATACTCGTCATAGACGGGGGCGACACCCAGGCATGGACGGACGGTCATTACAGGGTGGAAAGGGCCGGGCATTATGTGAAAGGGGGGCCGCTCGGATGCATGGGCGTGGGCGTGCCGTTCGCGATAGGGGTGAAGGTTGCTCACCCCGGGAAGCAGGTGGCTCTCATCACGGGCGACGGCGCAGCCGGGATGAACTTCATGGAGTTCGAGACCGCGCTCAGGCACAAGCTGCCTTTCGTCGCCGTAGTGTGCAACGACAGCGCCTGGGGGATGACCAAACATCAAATAGAGATCACCTACGGGAAGGGCTCTAAGGCAGAGGGCGTCGATCTGGGCTTCATCCCCTTTCACGAGATGCTAAGGGCGTTAGGCGGCTACGGCGAGCTTATTGACGACCCCCGCGGGCTCGAGCCCGCGATAGAGAGGGCCTTTTCTTCGGGCGTCCCCGCCATCATAAACGTCGTCACCGACCCCGAAGCTGTGAGCGGAGCGACATATGCTATTACCGAGATGATGATGTCCGCGAATAAGAGGTGAAACGGCGCGGGCGAGGGAATCTTCGATACGTCTCTAGGTCTTCAGCACGGCGAGGAACGCTTCCTGGGGTATTTCGATCTTGCCGATTTGTTTTAGGCGCTTTTTGCCTTTCTTCTGTTTTTCGAGGAGCTTTCTCTTTCTCGTCACGTCGCCGCCGTAGCATTTGGCGGTAACGTCTTTTCTCAACGCCTTGACCGACTCGCGCGCTATTATCCTGTTCCCTATGGCCGCCTGTATCACTACTTCATATAACTGGCGGGGAATTAGCGTCCTTAGCTTCGCGATCAGGTCTCTTGCCCTCTCGTAAACCTTTTCCTTGTGCACGATAATCGACAGTGCGTCGACGGCGTCGCCGTTCACGAGCACGTCCAGCTTTATAAGGTCCGATTCCTTGTATCCTAACGGGTCGTAATCCATCGAAGCGTATCCCTTCGATACCGATTTCAGCTTGTCGTAGAAGTCGAACACTATCTCCGAGAGCGGAATCTCGTACTCCACGATGACCCTGTCCTGTGTCACGTATCTTATATCTCGCTGTATGCCCCTCTTTTTTATGCACAGGTCGAAGATCGCCCCCAGATATTTACCGGGCGTATGAAGCGAGACCAGGACATAGGGCTCTTCGACCATTTCCAGCCTGTCGGGTGTCGGGAGCTCGCTCGGGTTATCGACGTAAATAACCTCTTTCTTCTTATCGGTCGCCCTGTAGATCACCGTCGGCGCGGTCGTTATGAGCTCGAGCTCGAACTCCCGCTCGAGCCTCTCCTTCACTATCTCCATGTGCAGGAGGCCCAGGAAGCCGCAGCGGAAACCGAATCCGAGCGCCACGGACGTCTCGGGCTCATATACGAGGGACGAGTCGTTAAGTCCCAGTTTTTCGAGCGCCTCCCTTAGCCTGTCGTAATCACTGGGTTCAATCGGATAAAGGCCGCTGAATACCATGGGCTTCATGACTTTGAATCCGGCGAGAGGGGTGTCGGTGGGTCTCGCGACGCTCGTGATGGTATCGCCGACCTTGGCTTCGCCTATCTCCTTTATCGAGGCCGATACGAAGCCTACTTCCCCGGTCCCTAGCTCCCCTACTTCGACGGCCCTCGGCGAGAATACGCCGATCTTTTTAATCTCGGCCGTTTCACCCGTGGACATGAACTTGATGTTCTCCCCGAGGCTTATCTTCCCTTCGTATACCCTGATCAGCATTACCACGCCCTGATAGGAGTCGAACCAGCTGTCGAAAATAAGGGCCTTCAGCGGGAGATGGGATTTGTCGGCGGGCGGGGGGATATTCTTGACGATCGATTCGAGAATCTCTTTCGTGCCTATCCCTTCCTTGGCGCTTGCCAGTATGGCGCCTTCCGCGCTCATGCCTATAACTTCCTCGATTTCGGTTTTCGCCCTTTCCGGGTCTGCCGCCGGGAGGTCTATCTTGTTTATTACGGGTATGAGCTCCAGTCCCGAATCGGAAGCAAGGTAAGCATTCGCCACCGTCTGGGCCTCGACCCCCTGAGAGGCGTCGACTACGAGGAGCGCCCCCTCGCAAGCCATCAGGCTCCTCGAGACTTCGTAGCTGAAGTCCACGTGCCCCGGGGTGTCTATCAGGTTAAATTCGTATCTGATTCCGTCGTCGGCATTGTAATAGATCCTCACAGCCTGGGCCTTTATGGTTATGCCCCTTTCCTTCTCGATCTCCATGTTGTCGAGGAACTGCTCCGTCCTGTCCCTTTCGGTGAGGGTCCCGGTGAATTCAAGCAGCCTGTCCGCAAGCGTGGATTTGCCGTGGTCCACGTGCGCAATGATAGAAAAATTCCTTATATATTTGGATTCCATATGATTTTGCTGAAATACGGCCCGAGGTTGCGGGAAAGAACGTAGTATATAGGAAAAGTGATTATATTCAACTCGGGCGCGGAAATTCGCGGCCGGAGCGCATTGCCGGATCAGGACGCCGAACGCCCCGGATAGATTAAGTTTTTTCTATGATTCCGCCGGGTTCTTCGTAATGAATTTCATCCTGCCCGCATCGTTCAGGACGCCGTGAATGGCCTTGCTCAGGAGTTCGATGTTATAAGGTTTCGTTACCACGCCCTTAAACCCGTATTCTTCATATTTTGACATCACCGGGTCGTTTGAATAACCGCTCGACACGATTGACCTGACTGCCGGGTCTATTTCCATCAGCTTCTTTTGAGCCTCCTCGCCCCCCATCCCGCCGGGCACGGTGAGGTCTATCATTACCGCGTCGAAGGGTTTCCCCTTTTCCATGGCTCTCGAATATATATCCACGGCTTCTCGCCCGTCCGAGGCATACTCGACCTCGTACCCCAACTGCGCTATCATTTCTCCCGCTACCTCCCTGACCATCTGCTCGTCGTCCATTACAAGTATCTTCCCGGCCCCGGTTTCGATATATTGCTCGCCTGCAATATTTGTCGTCTTGACCGTTGCGGCCGGAATGAGGATATCGAACCTCGTGCCCGCCCCGATTTCAGACGTGACCTCAATGTGGCCGTCGTGGTTTCTGACGATCGAATATACGGTAGCCAGTCCGAGCCCGCTCCCCCTCTGTTTGGTCGTGAAATAAGGGTCGAATATTTTATCCATGAGCTCTTTGGTCATGCCTATTCCCGTATCCTCGATCGTAATCTTCAGATATCTGCCCTCCTTGAGACGGAATTCGTTGTCTGCTTCGAGCTCGATGTTTCTTGAGCTGACCTTAATGATGCCTCCGTCGGGCATGGCCTGATCGGAGTTGATTATGAGGTTGTGAATGACCTGACTCATCTGGCCCTCGTCTGCTTCCACGGGCCACAGGTGGTCATCTATCTCGAATTGACACTTGACTTTCGATCCGCTGACTACGAAATTGGCGGTGTCCATAATCAAATCGCCCAGCGTTTGCACGAATTCCTTAACCGGAGCTCCCCCCTTTGAGAACGTCAGGAGCTGCGAGGTCAGGTCCCTTGCCCTGAAAGACGCATTTTCCGCATCCACTAACCTGCCGTGTATTTTGTCCTTCGGGTCGAGTTTCATTTTCGATACCGAGATATTTCCGAGTATGACTGTGAGCAGGTTATTGAAGTCGTGCGCAATGCCTCCGGCGAGCACCCCTAGGGATTCGAGCTTCTCCGCTTTGAAGAGCTCCTCCTCGAATCTCTTCCTGTCCGTGATATCCCGGGATACAACGACGCACCTCATCTCTCCGCTCACGGTATCGACGGTCTGGCCCGTACTTTCAAACCATCGCCAGCTGCCGTTCTTGTGCCTGTATCTGAAAACCGCTTTGCCCGAGGTCCGGCTTTCCATTACCCTGGTGAATTCCTTCAAGGCGAGCGGGAGATCGTCCGGATGAATGTTCTCGAAAATATTTCTGCCCATGAGCTCTTCAGGCTTATATCCGAGGATTTCCTCGTGTTTCGGGCTCAGATAAATGAAGCTGCCGTCCGCGCTGGTTTCTATTATCAGGTCATTTATATTTTCAACCAGGGTCCGGTACCTGTTCGCGCTCTCCTTCAGCTTCATCTCGGCGTGCTTCAGGTCCGTGATGTCGATCATCAGGCCTCTCAGCCCCGCTGCCCGGTTGTGCTCGACGATAACTGACACTATGTCTCTCAGCCATACCGTCCGCCCGTCAGCCGCGATCATTCTATATTCGATGACATGATCCCTTTTTTTGGTTGTCTCCGTCGCGCAGAACTCGACCACCCAGTCTCTGTCTTCGGGGTGGACCTTCTCAACCCAGATCTGGTTTTGGTTTACCCATTCTTCCGAAGTGTAGCCGAGTATTCGCTCCGCTTGCTTGCTGACGAATGTGAAGTTGATAGGGTTGTGATCCGCCTCCCAGACTATCCCTTCCACGGTATTGACCAGTGACTCATAGTTCATCTTCGACAGACTGAGAGCCTCTTCCGCTTTTTTGCGTTCCGTCATATCCTCGACGACTGCCACGCCGTCGGTGATATTACCCTGTGCGTCCCTCAATGGCGCAGATAATGTCAGCAGGTAAGGCTTTACATCGCCTGTTGTGGATTGATAATAA